>NZ_JBFAXK010000032.1:0-93075 GCF_040680715.1 Nocardia sp. NPDC051981
GTCGTGATCATGTCGGTTCCGACCGGCATCGCGGGCTGTGTGGCCGGCGCCGCGATCGGCATCCCGCTGGGCGCCGCGGCCGGTCTGATCGGTGTCGGCGGGCCCGCCGCCATCGCGGTCGGCATCGGCCTGTTCAACCGCCTCAACGCACCGGACTCCACCCCGGCCAGCTAGCCGCTGAGCGACTGCCGGACCGGGACCACCACGGTCCGGCCGAGCCGCGGCGGGCGGCGCGCCCGCCGCGGCGAGCAGCAGTGCCGGTGCGGGAGGCATTGCGTAGCAACAGAGTCAGGCATTGCGTGACAACAGAATTCGGGCCGGATCGCTTGGGGGCGATCCGGCCCGAATTCGTTGGTGCTGCCGAAAGGGTCCGGCAAAACCCGAATGCCCCACGGACATGTCCGTGGGGCAAGGGATTTCGTATCGAACTAGCGCGGGCGGCGCGACACGATGGAGTCGCGGATCAGCACGAAGGCGATACCGGCCGCGAACAGCACCAGGAAGATGTAACCGACATTGCCGGTGCCCGAGGAGCTGCCCTGCTGGTTCTCGAACAGCATGGCCAGCAGGATCACGACGACGACCCAGCCGGCGGCGCGAGCGGTACGGCGCGACTCGCCGCTCCAGCCCCACGCGGCGGACGGAACCTCGGCGGTGTCGACCTTGGTGACAACCTCAGAGGGGTGCGCGGGTTCCAGTTCCGTGGCGGCCACTGTGGCTCCTTTACGGCTCGAATCGATTGCTGGCCAATATCGTGACATACGACCCAGCGTCGTAGCGAGCAGGGGGCAGGGGACAATGGATCCGTGTCCGACGTTGTGAGAGTTCTGCTGCTGGGCAGCACCGGTTCGATTGGTACGCAGGCACTGGAGGTGATCGCGGCCAACCCCGACCGCTTCGAAGTGGTGGGTCTCGCGGCGCGCGGGGGTAACGCGGACCTGCTGGCCCAGCAGATCGCGGCCACCGGGACCGGCAACGTGGCGGTGGCCGATCAGGCGGCGGCCGCGAAACTCGGTGTGGCACTGTCGGGTCCGGACGCCGTGACCGAGCTGGTCCGGCGCACCGACGCGGACGTGGTGCTCAACGCGCTGGTCGGCTCGCTCGGCCTGGAGCCCACCCTCGCCACGCTGGAATCGGGGCGGCGACTCGCCCTGGCCAACAAGGAGTCTCTGGTGGCGGGCGGCTCGCTGGTGACCCGGGCGGCCAAGCCGGGACAGATCGTGCCCGTGGACTCCGAACATTCGGCGCTGGCCCAGTGCCTGCGCGGCGGCAGCGCGGGCGAGGTCGCTAAACTGGTGCTCACCGCCTCCGGCGGACCCTTCCGCGGCTGGACCACCGAGATGCTGGAATCGGTGAATCCGGCCGAGGCCAAGACCCATCCGACCTGGTCCATGGGGCCGATGAACACGCTGAACTCGGCGTCGCTGGTGAACAAGGGCCTCGAGCTGATCGAGACGCACCTGCTGTTCGGCATCGACTACGACCGCATCGACGTCACCGTGCACCCGCAGTCCATCGTGCACTCCATGGTCACCTTCACCGACGGCTCGACCCTGGCCCAGGCCAGCCCGCCCGATATGAAGCTGCCCATCGCGCTCGCCCTGGGCTGGCCGGACCGCGTTCCCGGCGCGGCCGCCGCATGCGACTTCTCCACCGCCTCCACCTGGACTTTCGAGCCGGTCGACAACACGGTTTTCCCGGCTGTCGAGCTCGCCCGGCAGGCCGGTAAGGCCGGCGGCTGCGTGACCGCGGTCTACAACGCCGCCAACGAGATCGCCGTGCAGGCATTCCTCGACGGGCTCATCCGATTCCCCGACATCGTGCGCACCGTCGCGCGCGTCGTGGAGTCCGCCGACCGCTGGAGCGCCGAACCCGGTAGCTTGGACGAGGTGCTCGCGGTCGATACGTGGGCGCGCGACACCGCACGCACGATCGTGCGCGGCTGACACCAGGAGGGCTCGGAACCGGATGGTCTACGCGATCGGCTTCGTACTGTTCGCCCTCGGGATCACGGCCTCGGTCGCCCTGCACGAATGCGGCCACATGTGGACCGCACAGGCCACCGGCATGAAGGTGCGCCGCTACTTCATCGGTTTCGGGCCCAAGGTCTTCTCCTGGCGGCGCGGCGAGACCGAATACGGTCTCAAGGCGCTGCCGCTGGGCGGGTTCTGCGATATCGCGGGCATGACCGCCCTCGACGAGCTCGAACCCGAGGAACTCGACCGGGCCATGTACCGGCAGGCCACCTGGAAGCGGCTGCTGGTGATGTCCGGCGGCATCCTGATGAACTTCCTCATCGGCTACCTGCTCATCGTGCTGCTCGCGGTCGGCTGGGGGCTGCCGCGTTTCGATCAGCCGCCGGCCACCCAGCTCGGGGCGATGAGCTGTGTGGCCAATATGGCTCCCGACCAGTCGCTGCTGCCGTGCACCGGGCAGGGCCCGGCCCAGCTCGCGGGTCTGCAGCGCGGCGACCGGGTGACCGCGGTCGCCGGCGTCCCGATCAAGACCTGGAACGACTTCCGCACCCAGACCGAGAAGCAGACCGGCACCTTCGAATACACCGTCGAGCGTGACGGCAAGACCCTGCCGATCCAGGTCACCCCGCAGATGGCGACGGTCTACACCGACAAGAACGGCACCCCGAAAACCGTCGCCAAGGTCGGCGTCGGCCAGGACTACTACGCGCCGGTCCAGCACAACATCCTCAGCGCGATTCCCGCGTCGGGCGCGTTCACCGGCCAGATCGCGGTGCGCACCGTCGAATCCCTGGCCCAGATGCCCTCCAAGGTCGTCGACCTGTGGCACGCCGTCACCGGCGGCACCCGTGACCCCGAGACCCCCGTCAGCGTCTACGGCGCCTCCAAGATCGGCGGCGAGACCGCCGAACATGGCCTCTGGTCGATGTTCGTCCTGACCCTGGCCAGCCTGAACTTCTTCCTCGGCGCCTTCAACCTGCTCCCGCTGCTCCCCCTCGACGGCGGCCACATGGCCGTCGTCATCTACGAAAAGCTCCGCAACCTCTTCCGCAACCGCAAGGGCCTCCCCGATGGCGCCCCGGTCGACTACCTGAAGCTCCTCCCCGCAACCTACGTCGTAGTCGTCATAGGCGGCGCCTACATGATCCTCACCCTGGTCGCCGACATCGTCAATCCGGTCAAGCTGTTCCCCTGAGCCTGAAAACGGCTGGCTTCCAACGGAACCGGCATCAGTCGACCTGAGCGGTCCGCTGATGGGTGTCGGTGCGGCTGGGTAGTCTGTCTCGCCGAGGCCGCAACTGGGCTCGGGTGCGGATCGGAAATCCAAAGTTCCTGGCGCAGAGCGCGGCTCGAGATCAACTGTGCACGAGGAACGGGGTCTGGGTCGTGGAGTTGGCGCGTGGTGCAAATGCGCTCGTGGCCGCGTCGGCGGTATCGCTGGTGTTGGAATGGGATGGCGATCGGGAAGTCGACCCACATGCTCTGCTGCTGGCCACGACGGGGAAGATCCGATCCGACGATGATTTCGTCTTCTTCAATGCGCCCCGCCATCCGTCCGGTGCCGTTGTGCTGGAACAGATCACGATCGGGCGGGCCGGACTGGCGGTGCACCTGAGCGAGATCGAGCCCGGGGTGGACCGTGTCGTGATCGCGGGATCCGTCGCGACCGGTTCCTTCCAGGACGTTCCAACGCTGGTGATCAGCGTTCAGGACGACGGCCGTCGGCTGTTCGATCACCGTATTTCGAGCCCGGAATCGGTGCAGGCCATGGTGTTCGGTGAGTTCTATCGCCGTGACGGTGGCTGGAAGTTCCGTGCGGTCGGACAGGGCTGGTCGAGCGGATTGCGTGGCCTCGCCGAGGAGTTCGGCGTTGCGGTGGACGACGATCAGGCGCCGCCATCGCCACCGGCTGTTCCAGCGGTACCGCCGCCAATGGCGGGTGCCGAGGTGTCTGCGCCGGTCATGGCTCCCGGCTGGTACGTGGCGCCGCAGAGCGCCGGGCAACTGCAGTGGTGGGACGGGACGGCCTGGACAGGGGACCGGCGGCCGCAACACCCACAGCACGATCCAGCGACCTGCGAGCGCTGCGGCCGGCCGAGGGCGGTGCGTCGAGTTGGTGGCGCACCACCGAGCCGGCGCACCGACCGGTCCGCGGTAGGCCGACTTGTTGTCGACTCGCCGTGCCAATGGTGTCTTCGCGAAGTCCACCAGCTGATGGAGACTTGGCGAGGCCAAGCATGGCAGGTGCTGACCGCAGACGGGCCCCGTGGGGCGCGCTGGGCCGAACTCTGGGTCGTGCTTCGTTTCCATATGGTCAGCGAGTTCACCGGACGCGAGGCGTTGCGGCCGCTGGCGATCGCTCACCTGGAGCGGATGGTCGCCTTCGCTTTCGCCGACGACCAGATCGACCAGGAGGAGCTGGACGACTTCGACCGGACCGTCTCCGAGTTGGAGGCCGCCGCCGATCTGTCCGCCGCGGGATCGCTGATCCATGGTTTGCGGCAACGGATGCTCCGCGGTCGGTCGCTCACTCAGGTGCGGGCCGGGGAACTACCCCGGGTGAGCCGGCCCGATCTGCACCTCGAGATGGACGAGCTGTTGCACGTGGACGTCGACGCGGTGCAGATCAGATACCTGGCCAGCGGTCCGAAACAGAGCGCGGGGCGGTTGATCGGCAGCAGCCGGAAATTGCGTTTCATCGGCGATGGTGCGGGGAGCGAACTGGCGTGGGCCAAGATCGTGTCCGTTCGGCACGAGTACGACACGGTGGTGATCGATGCGACGACGGCCCGGGGCGGCGGTCGCTACCGGGTGCGGGATGCCGAGTTCGTCGCCGCCGTGCTGGAGGGCACGCTGCGCATCGCCAAACGTCGGGTGCTCGCGCCGGGACAACGCGACTCCCGTGCGATTCCGCAGGATGTGAAGTCGCAGGTCTGGCAGCGTGACGCCGGGAAATGCGCCGAATGCGGCGCCCAGGAGTACCTCGAGTTCGACCACGTCATTCCTTGGAGCCGAGGCGGTGCGACAAGTGTGGACAACCTTCAGATCCTGTGCCGGGGCTGCAACTTGGCCAAAGGCGCACGCATCTGACAGTGTCCCGCGCCTCAACGTGGGGAACCCGCGCCTCAATGCGGTGAAGTTGTTCCGGTAGCGGAGATTTCGCGGAGGAGCTGGCGGCACAGATGATCGGCGCGGCGCGTCGTTTCGGGCTGGCGGTATTCGGGGGTCAATGAGAGGACCTGGCTACAGGCGGTATCCAGGTCGATCAGGTGGCCGACCGAGACGTAGATCGGTTTGACGTCGGCTCGGGTGCGGAGGGCGCGGCCGACCGGGTCGCCGTCGATGGTGATGACGGTGGAGGAGCCGCGCTCGGGGGCGGGCTCCTCGAACTCGCCCCAGGCGTTCTTGGCGACTCCGATGGTCGGCACGCCGGTCAAGAGGCCGAGGTGGCAGGCGAAGCCGAAGCGGCGCGGGTGGGCCAGGCCCTGGGAATCGCAGACGAGCAGATCCGGTGTGACGGTGAGGTTTTCGAGGGCGGCCAGGGTGGTGGGGAGCTCGCGGAAGGCGAGCAGGCCCGGCACGTACGGGAAATCGGTGGTGCCGCGCGCGGTGGCGGTCTCGACGGTCTCGAGCGTGGTGGCGTCCAGCACCACAATGGCGGCCGCCACATTGCCGTCGTCGTCGTAGGCCGAGTCAAGCCCGGCAATCGTCCGGAATTCCGGTGGCCGGGGGTTGGCGGCGATCACCCGCGTGCGCAGCTGATCTTGCAGTGCCACGGCCTCTTCCGGTGTCGCCGGCCACGGATCTGGATTCGCTACCTTCACTTTTCGGAGCGTAAACCTTCGCGTCGATGGCAACGAATATGAAGCGTGGGCCCCGGGCCGATTCCGAGTCCTGCAGTCGGCGCGGGTACCCTTGTCGCCGCCGTCACAGGGCGACCGGTATCAGAGCCTCGGTAAGCTCGGAGCCGGTAAGGGTGAGGACTAAGTCGAAAGTAGGCAGCCGATCGTGAGCAGTGCCATCACTTTGGGGATGCCGGCCGCACCGGCGGCCGTCCTCGCACCACGGCGCAAGACGCGCCAGCTGATGGTGGGCAATGTCGGAGTGGGGAGTGAGTTCCCCGTCTCGGTCCAGTCGATGACCACCACCAAGACCCATGACGTCAACGCCACCCTGCAGCAGATCGCGGAGCTGACCGCGTCCGGCTGCGACATCGTGCGCGTGGCCTGCCCGCGTCAGGAGGACGCGGACGCGCTGGCGACCATCGCCCGCAAGTCGCAGATCCCGGTGATCGCCGACATCCACTTCCAGCCGCGCTACATCTTCGCCGCCATCGACGCGGGCTGTGCCGCCGTGCGGGTGAACCCGGGCAACATCAAGGAGTTCGACGGCCGCGTCAAGGAGGTCGCCAAGGCGGCCGGTGACGCGGGCATTCCGATCCGCATCGGCGTCAATGCCGGCTCCCTGGACAAGCGGATGCTGGAGAAGTACGGCAAGGCCACCCCTGAGGCGCTGGTCGAGTCCGCGCTGTGGGAGGCGGGCCTGTTCGAGGAGCACGGCTTCGGCAATATCAAGATCTCGGTCAAGCACAACGACCCGGTGATCATGGTCGAGGCCTACCGCCAGCTCGCCGCGCAGTGCGACTACCCGCTGCACCTGGGTGTGACCGAGGCCGGCCCGGCATTCCAGGGCACCATCAAGTCAGCGGTCGCGTTCGGCTCCCTGCTGAGCGAGGGCATCGGCGACACCATCCGCGTCTCCCTCTCCGCCCCGCCCGCCGAGGAAATCAAGGTCGGCACCCAGATCCTCCAGTCCCTCAACCTGCGCCCCCGCAAGCTGGAGATCGTCTCCTGCCCGTCGTGCGGCCGCGCCCAGGTCGACGTCTACACGCTCGCTGACCAGGTCACCGCGGGCCTCGAAGGCATGGCGGTCCCCCTCCGTGTGGCCGTCATGGGCTGTGTCGTGAACGGCCCCGGTGAGGCCCGCGAGGCCGACCTCGGCGTCGCCTCCGGCAACGGCAAGGGTCAGATCTTCGTCAAGGGCGAGGTCATCAAGACCGTCCCCGAGCACCTCATCGTCGAGACCCTCATCGAGGAGGCCATGCGCCTCGCGGAGGAAATGGGCGACACCACCGAATCCGGCGCCCCGGTCGTTACCGCCGGCTAGCCACACCCCAGCCCCGGCCCGGTCCGCATCGGCATCACCGCCGCTGCCGCCCGGGCCGTTCGTCGTTCGCGCCTCGGCCCTGGACCCCGTACCGGCCGCCGCGTTCGGAGTGGTGTGGGGCGGATGTCGTACCGAGGGGTTGGATTGGGTTGGGGGTTGGGGCTTTTGCCTGATGGGTGGGCGGTTGGGGACAATCGTGCGGCGCGGGCCGGGAAGTTCTGGCAGGCTGTGAGCGTGCGGAGTGTGCTGGAGCCGACTCGCAGGGGCCGGACGTCCGGGACCCGTCAGCTCGCGAACCGCGATCTGACGCAGGTCTTGCGTGTGCTCGACACCGATCCGGTGGCGACCTGTATGGTCGCCGCGCGCCTGCAGGAGTACGGGCTGGACCCGCGCGGGGTGTACGGCGAACTGTGGACCCGGGGTGGGCCGGCGGAGTCGCTGTGTTTCTCGGGCGCGAATCTGGTTCCGCTGCGCGGTGGTCGCGACGATATGAAGGCCTTCGCGGAGCGCGCGATCAAGGGGCCCCGCCTGTGCTCGTCGGTGGTGGGGCGGCGCGAGCTGGCCCTGCCGCTGTGGGAGTTGCTGGCCGAGCACTGGGGGACGCCGCGGGAGGTGCGCGAGGATCAGCCGCTGCTCGCGCTGGAACGGCCCGCGAGTATTGCGCCGGATTTGCGGGTGCGCCGGGTCCGGCCCGAGGAGATCGACCGGTATCTGGTCGCGGCGGTCGCCATGTTCACCGAGGAGATCGGGATCGATCCCCGCACGGGTGACGGCGGGCGCAGTTATCGCCGCCGGGTGTCGGGGCTCATCGAATCCGGCCGGGCCTGGGCACGATTCGAGGACGGTGAGGTCGTCTTCAAGGCGGAAGTCGGCGCGTTGTCGCGACGCACCGGACAAATTCAGGGCGTATGGGTCCATCCGGACAAGCGTGGCCAGGGCTACGGCACGGCGGGCACCGCGGCCGTGGCCAATGTGGTGGTCTCCTCCGGGCGCACGGCCAGCCTATATGTCAACTGCTACAACAAAATTGCGCGCCGTGCGTACAGCAAGGTGGGGTTCCGTCAGGTCGCCACCTTTGCGACCGTGCTGCTGGATTGAGCCACATTCTGTGATGTGAGCATGAAATCCGTTCCGGTGCAGTGTGTCCGCGCCGGTTTGCCAGTAGTTGGCTCTAGCATCTGAGCCGATGTCAACACGGGTCTTCGTCATGCTGATCGCCGCTGCGGTCGCCCTCCCGGTCACCGCCGCCGCGGCCGGTTGCTCGTCGGGTCCGCAGGGTCCCGCGCAGGCGGCCGAGGCCTTCGTCTCCGCCTTCGCCGACCATGAGGTGCAGGCGGCGGCCGACCGCACCAGCCAGCCCGAAAAGGCCGGCGCCGCACTGGCTTCGGCGTGGGACCAGCTGCAGGCGGAGAAGCTGGTGGCCACCACCGGCGCCGCCCGCGTCACCGGCGACACCGCCATCGTCGACTACACCTACGAATGGCATCTGCCCAAGGACCGCGTCTGGACATACCGGGGCCAGCTGCAGATGGGCCGCGCCAACGGGCAGTGGCAGGTGCGCTGGTCCTCCGCCGACATCCACCCGCAGCTGGGCAATACCCAGACGCTGCAACTGCGTTCGAATCCCGCGCCCCGGGCGCGGGTGAACGAACGCTCGGGCAGTGATGTGATGGTGCCGGGCACGCTGTACCGGGTGCTGTTCAAACCGTCGGCATCGTCCGATCCGACCAGGGTCTCCGCGGCACTGGCGAACGCCCTGCACCGCTTCGACGCGCACCTCACCCCGGACTCGCTGTCGCGCGCGGCCGGCAAGGCCGACGGCGCCTACACCGCGGCGCTGCTCTCGGAATGGGAGTTCGGCGAGGTGAATTCGCAGCTGCTGGGGCTGTCCGGGGTCACCTTCAGCAAGGAATTCGATCTGGTCCCCACCGACCGCCACTTCGCCCCCGACCTCATGACCCAGGTCCGCAAGACCGTCATCGACGAGGTGGACGGCAAGGCGGGCTGGAGCGTGGTGACCGTGAACGCCAATGGCGTCGACACCGATGTGCTGCAGGAGGTCGATCCCCAGACCTCCCCGTCGTTCTCGCTCAGCGTCGACCGTTACATCCAGAACGCCGCCCAGAGCGCGGTGGATGCCCGCACCGAGCAGACCATGATGGTGGTGCTGCAACCCTCCACCGGCGCGGTGCTGGCCATCGCCCAGAACGAGGCGGCCGATGCCGACGGCCCGGTGGCGGCGATCGGCCTCTATCCGCCGGGCTCGACCTTCAAGACGGTGACCGCCGCCGCGACCATGACCGCCGGCCACGCCACCCCGGACACCGTGGTGCCGTGCCCGAGCCAGATCGTGGTGGGGGAGCGCACGATTCCCAACTACGACCTGTTCAGCGTCGGCAACGTGGCCATGGCGACCGCTTATGAGCGTTCCTGCAACACCTCGTTCGCCAAGCTCGCCTCGGAGCTGGGTGGCCAGGATCTGCGCACGGCCGCGTCCGCGCTGGGGCTGGGCCCGGATTACACGATGGCGGGCCTGCCGACGGTGTCGGGTTCGGTGCCGCTCGACGATGATCCGGTGCAGCGCGCCGAGGACGGCATCGGTCAGGGCAAGGTGCTGGCCAGCCCGTTCGGCATGGCGATGGTGGCGGCGACGGTGGCGCACGGTTCGACGCCGGTGCCGTATCTGATCGCGGGCCATCCGACCCAGGTGTCGGGTGATCGGCCGCAGTTGAAGCCGCAGGTCATCGACGGGTTGCGGTTGATGATGCGCAAGGTGGTGCTCGGCGGTACGGCCGAGCGCATCGTCGATCAGGGCGAGGTCTACGGGAAGACCGGTGAGGCCGAGGTGGACGGCGGTTCGCACTCGTGGTTCATCGGCTACCGCGGTGATCTGGCCTGGGCGACCCTGCTGGTGCGCGGTGGCAGTTCGGACAATGCGGTGGCGGTGACGCGGGACATGCTCGCGGCCCTGCCCCCGGGCTACTGAGGACCACCGCCCGGCAGCGTCAGCGCTCGCTGTAGGTGTCGAGTCGCGAGCAGGCGACAGGATGGATCGCGCCGGAGTTGTCGGTCACGAAGCGTTGGTCGGCAAGGGCTTGGACGGGTGGTCCGTCACTGGACGCGTCGCCGAGGATCTCGGTGACGCCCGCACCGGCGAGGATCATGCCTGCGGTGGTGATCAGCAGAAGGGCCGAGCGCTTCATGTCCCTCTCCCTTGTTTGGGGATGAGTTGGGAGACCCGAACGTTCGCCGCTATCGGCGAACACGGTGGTGATCCGGTGCTCATTAAGGGTTGGCTGACTGTTTGCCAATGGAAGAAACGGTAATCGGTCACTTATGCCGAGGCAACCCACAAGTGTGCTGCCGCATTCCGTTTGGGCGAAGATGCGGCAGGTGACGGGCTAGGTTGGAGCCCGAAGTTCCCTGTCAGTTTTCCCGCTGCATGGTCGCCGCGAGGTGATGGGTCAGCGGTTGCTCGACTGCGGCCATGCGCAGCGAGTACTCGAGGGTGTCGCCCGCGACGGTGATGGTGCGGCCCAGCGCGGTCACCGATTTCGCAGTGCTGCTGAGGCCGATCGAGGTGGAGTCGAGTTCCAGGCGCAGCTCGCCGTCCTCGGTCACCAGGCTGCCCTCGCAGATCTCGGTGATGCCGGTGGGATGGGCCAGGATGAGCTCGATGCGGTCGGGGCTGATCGCCCGCAGGTATCCGGCCTCGCTGTGCATGGGCCGGCTGCCGTCGGCGGCGCGGGTGCGCTGCCGGTAGGTGAGGAAGGGGCGGCCGACGTGGCCGAAGTGCACTTCCTCCAGGTACTCGAACGGTTCGATGGTCGGGTATTCGCCGCGGCCGCGGCCGCGCCAGGTGCCCAGCAGCGGGGCGAGGTGGGCGATATCGGGGTGCGGCGCGACGGTGGTTTCGGGTTCGAGCACGGCGGACAGCTTAATCGGCCGGCGCGTAGCCGCGGGAGGTAGCCGCGCCCGGGCGCCGACATTCCCGGATAGGGGTATTGATCTCAGCGGCGGCTGGCCCGGCGGTAGCCGTAGGCGGAGGGGATGGCGAATACGATGATCAGGCCGGCGGACCAGGCGAGGGTCCGGATGAGCGGGCCCGCCACGGGTCCGCCCTCGGCCAGCGCACGCATGGTGTCGACGGCGACCGACATGGGCTGATCGCGGACCACGGGCTGAATCCACTGGGGGTAGGCCGGGAGCGGCACGAATCCGGTGCTGAAGAACATGAGCAGTGACGACAGCAGTGCGACGGCCTCGACCAGGGTGGACTTGGCGGTGAACACGGCGATGGCGGTGACCATGGTGGCGAAGGCCAGGCCGAACAGCACCGGAATCCACAGGAAGGCGAAGGCCTGCAACGGTCCCTGCCGAAAGCGGAAGCCGAGCGCGGCGCCGAAGCAGATGATCACGACGGTTCCGGCGAAGATGCGGCAACCCTCGGCGATGATGCGCGCGGCGAGCCCGGAGGCACGGTGCACCGGCAGCACCCAGAAGCGGGACAGGATGCCCGCCTCCCGTTCCCGGCCGAGCATGACGCCGCTGGCCACGGTTCCGGAGAGTGCGCCGACCAGGGTCACCATGGGGGTGGATCCGTAGAGGGCGCTGTGGCCGGAGAACTTCTGGATCTGCGAGCCCACCACGATATCGAGCATGAGCAGCAGCAGGCACGGCACGATGAGGGTTTCGAGCAGCGTGATGGGGTCGCGGACCCAGCGCAGCAGCAGGCGCTGGGTCTGAATCCAGGTATGCCGCAGCAGAGCTGGGGCCGAGCCTTCGCCGAAGCCGATGGTGTCGGCGGCGAGTTCGGGGTGGTCGAGGGTGGCCATATCAGGACCTCTTCAGGTTCTGCCGGGCGATGAAGTAGCAGGCCAGCGCGGTGCTGCCCACGAGCCACAGCAGCGGCGGCATCATGAGGGACCAGGTCACCGGGTGGGCCTTGCCGAGGGTGTCGCCGCCGAACGCGCGCAGCCCCTCGGCGAATTGGGAGACCGGCTGGTTGCGGACGAAGAACTGGACCCAGTGCGGGAATTGGTGGGCGGGGGCGAGACCGGTGGAGAGCATGCCGAGGATGAGCGGCGGCAGTACCAGCACCTGGGTGGTGGCCTCGGGGCTGCGGGTGGCGGTGCCGATGGCGTCCGCGCCGAGGCAGAACGCGATGCCGATGGCCAGTCCGAGGGCCAGGAACCCCAGGGTGTGCACCGTGCCGCCAACGAAGCGGAACCCGATGACGTGGGTGCTGACCACGGCCGAGGCGAGCCCGATGAGCAGCCGGAACACATTGGAGGACATGCGCGCCGCGGCGGGGACGAGCGGGTGCATGGGCATGGCGTCGAAGCGCCGGTCGAGGCCGGAGACCGCGTCGGTGGCGGCGCGGAAGGCGGCGGAGACCGCGGTGAAGGCGCACGCCTGCAGGATGACGATCGGCGCCATGAACTGCGCGTAGCTGCTGAATCCCAGTCCGGCGAAGGACATCACGCGGTTGAGCGGGATGTAGAAGCTGGCGGTGAAGGTGACGGGTGCCAGGATGGCGGTGATGATTTCGCCGGTTTTGACCGAGGGCACGATGAGCCGCACCGTGAGCACCCACCACTGGGCGAGGGTCGCGGGGGTGGCGCGGACGTTGGTGAGCCACCCGGCCGGTGCGGCCTCGACGGCAGTCATGCCCGGTTCCGATCCTCGGCGCTGAAGCGCCCGTCCGTCGTCCGGAACCGGACCGACGGCGAATCGTCTTCGGCCTCTTCGGATTTGGCGATGTGCCCGGTGATCTGGAGGAAGACGTCGTCGAGGGAGGGACGCCGGAGCGCGATGTCGACGAGTTCCATTCCGGCCGTGTCGAGCCGGCGCAGCGCCTCGGCGAGGGTCTTGGCGCCCTCCGGCGCGGGGATGGCGATCCGGTCCGAATCCCCGGTCAGCGCTTCGCGATTGGCGGCGGGCAGCAGGTCGCCGAGCGCGCGGGCGATGGCGGGCAGGTCCTCGATGCGCAGCGGCACGATCTCGCAGTAGCTGCCGCCGGTGCGGGCCTTGAGCTCGTCGGCGGTGCCGTCGGCGATGACCAGGCCGTGGTCGATGACGATGATGCGGTCGCAGAGCGCGTCGGCCTCTTCGAGGTACTGCGTGGTGAGCAGGGTGGTGATGCCGTGTTTGCGGAATCCGCCGACCAGGTCCCAGACGCCCTGCCGGCTGCGCGGATCCAGACCGGTGGTGGGTTCGTCGAGGAAGACCACCTCGGGCCGCACCACGAGTCCGCAGGCGATGTCGATGCGCCGTCGCATGCCGCCGGAGTAGGTGCCGACGCGGCGTCCAGCGGCCTGCACCAGGTCGAATTCCTCGACGAGTTCGTCGGCGCGGGCGCGGGCGGCGCGTTTGCGCAGGCCCATGAGGCGGCCGAACATGACGAGGTTCTCGTACCCGGACAGGGCGTCGTCGAGGGCCGCGAACTGCCCGGTCAGCATGATGGATCGGCGGACTGCGGCGGCGTCGGTGACGACGTCGTGCCCGGCGACCAGGGCGCGCCCGCTGTCGGGGGCGATGAGGGTGGACAGGATATTGACCGTGGTGGTCTTGCCCGCGCCATTGGGTCCGAGGATGCCGAGCACCTCGCCGGGCGCGGCCTTGAAGGTGATGCCGCGCAGCGCCCGGACCGCGCCGAAGGATTTCTCGACGTCTTCGACGACCACGCCGTCGACGCCGGTGTGCACGCTGCTCGGGCGTGCGACCGTCCTGGTTTCCACGTTTGTTGTATCGGGTTTGCCACTGTCGGTGTTCACGGCGTCCCTCCCAGGTGTGCGTCGAGAATGCGTGCGATGGCCGCGAGCGCGTGCGGTGCGGTGAGTTCGTCGTGGCTGACGTCGATGTCGTGGTTGCTGATGGTCCCGGTGATCCAGGGTCGCCAGCCGGCGGGTCCGAAGATGTCGGAGGTGTGCACGGTGGCGCTGAAATACAGTGCGTCGCCGTGGAATACGGGCCGCTGGTAGCCGGTACGGGTGGCGGCGGAGGCGTTGTAGGAGGCGGCCATGCGTTCCAGGGTCTGTGCGTCGACCAGGCTGACGCCGCCCATGCGGTCGCGAATCATGGCCGCGGCCTGTTCGGCGCTGGTGTCGGCGGGGATGTCGGTGATCCCGAAGACCGAGCCGAAGGCCGCGACGAAGGAGCCGGCGGTGAGCTTGTCGATGCTGTCACCGTCGATATCGGTGCTGTCCGCGTCGAGCAGGGCCAGGGTGCCGACCTCGTCTCCGGTTGCCGCCAGCTGGGCGGCGATTGCGTGGGCGATCAGGCCGCCGAAGGACCATCCGAGCAGATGATAGGGGCCGCGGGGTTGCAGTCGGCGGATTTCGGCCACGTAGCGCGCGGCGAAGTCGGCGATGCTGCGGGCGTGCGGTTCGCCGGACAGGTCGGGGGCCTGCAGGCCGTAGATGGGACGGCCGGGGTTCAACGTGTCGGCCAGGCCGAGGTAGGTCCAGGCGATGCCGGAGGACGGATGGATGCAGAACAGGGCGGGCTCGTCGCCGCCGGGCCGGATGGGCAGCACCACGTCCAGGCCGAGTCCCGGCGGCGAATCCGCCCGGATGGCAGCGAGTTCGGCCGCGGCCTGCTGGTCGCGCTGATACTGGCGTTCGGCCTCGGCGGCGAGTTCGGCGGCCGGTGAGGTGCCGAAATAGGCTGCGGCGGCGAGCGCGTCGGTCCACAGGTGGGCCAGCATGGTGATCTCGTGGCGGGGCAGCAGGGTTTCGGGGAAGGTGAAGGCGGCCTGCAGGCGTTCCCCGGCCACGACGGCATTGATCTCGATCTCGGCGGTGACGGGCACGTCGGCGTGTTCGGTGGCGTGCAGGTCGCCGAACTCGTCGGTGGGCAGCCAGCCGAGATCTTCGAGCCCGGCCGGAATGTCGGCGGTGGCGTAGCGGCCGAGGTAGTTGAAGCCGATGCGGCCGGGCACCCGGCCGGGTAGTTCGGCGGCGGTCTCGGGGTTGAGGTAGCGCAGCATGCCGTAGCCGATGCCCTTGTCCGGCACGGACATCAGCTGGTGCTTGACCGCCCGGATGGCCGTGCCCATGGCCGGTCCGCCGGCGAAGGCGTCGCGAATCGGGATGTCGGACAGGTCGAGTCGCACCGGGTACACGGTGGTGAACCAGCCGATGGTGCGGGACAGATCGGCTCCCGGAACGACTTCCTGCTGTCGCCCGTGCCCTTCGAGCCGGATCAGCACCGCCGCGCCGGGTTCCATGCGCCAGCGCATGACGGCCAGCGTGAGCGCGGCCAGCAGGGTGTCCTCGACGGTGCCGTCGAACAGTGCGGGCAGGGCGGTGAGCAGGGCGGTGGTGACGTCCGCGTCGAGCTCGACCTCGACGGTGCGGACGGCCGGCACCCGGTCGACGGCGGGATCGAGCGCGCGCGGCCCGATCGGCGGGTCGGGGGTGGCGGCCACCTCACGCCAGTAATCCAGTTCAGCCGTGCGGGTTTCGCGTTGCGCGGCTTCCTCGAGCGCGTGCGTCCAGCGGCGCAGGGAGGTGCCGGTCTCCGGCAGGATCGGTGGCGTGTCGCCGCTGATCTGCGCCCAAGCGGCGATCAGGTCCGGAATGAGGATGCGCCAGGACACACCGTCGATGACGAGGTGGTGGGCCACCAGGATGAGGCGGCCGCGGCGGTCGGCGGGGCTGTCCGGAGCCGGGTCCAGCCACACCAGCTGCAGGACGGTCCCGGTGGCCGGGTCGAGGCGGCCGAGTGCGGAATCCAGTTCGGTGACGGCGTATTCGCGCAGGTCGACCGCGTCTGCGGTGTCGAATTCGATGCGATGCAGGAGCGCGTCGACATCGACCGAGCCGGGTTCGCGGATGCTCATCCGCCAGTCGCCCGCGTAGGCGAGCTGGGCGCGCAATGCGTCGTGGTGGTCCACGACGGCGGTGACGGTGGCGACGAGCTGGTCGCGCTCGATGCCCTGCGGCAGTTCCAGCACCGCGGTCTGCGCGAATCTGCGGTGGTCGCCGCCGCGTTCGAGCATCCAGCGCACGATGGGGGTGAGCGGCAGCTCGCCGACTCCGCCGCCGGGCAGCTCTTCGAGGACGACGGTCTCGCCCGCGGCCGCCGCGAGCGCGGCCAGCGCCGCGACGGTGCGATGCTCGAAGATCTGCAAGGGCGTGAGTTCGATGCCGCGCAGCCGGGCGCGGGAGACCAGCTGGATGGCGAGAATGCTGTCGCCGCCGAGGGCGAAGAACGAGTCGTGCACGCCGACCCGGTCGCGGCCGAGCAGTTCGGCGACGAGCTCGGCGAGCACGGTTTCCAGCTCGGTGCTCGGTGCCCGGTATTCGGTCGCGGCCTCGAATACCGGCGCCGGCAGCGCCCTGCGGTCGAGCTTGCCGACGGCATTGAGCGGGATGGCGTCGAGCACCACGAACGCGGTCGGCACCATATAACCGGGCAGCCGGTCGGCGGCGTGGGCGCGCACGGCGGCCAGGTCGACCTCGCGCCCCGGCTCCGGCAGCAGATACGCCGCGAGCGCGGTGGCGCCGCCGGGTCCGGGAACGCCCAGGGTGACGGCGAATTCGACGCCCTCGGCGGCGGACAGTGCCGCATCGATCTCGCCGAGTTCGATGCGCTGGCCGCGCACCTTGACCTGGAAGTCGGTGCGGCCCAGGTATTCCAGGCGCGGTTCGTCGAGGTAGCCGATCCAGCGCACCAGATCGCCGGTGCGGTAGAGCCGTTCACCGGGCCGCCCGTACGGGTCGGCGACGAAGCGGGCCGCGGTGAGACCCGGGCGCGCGTGATAACCGCGCGCCAGGGCCGGTCCGGCCAGGTACAGCTCCCCGGCAACACCCATTGGCACGGGGCGCAGGCGATCGTCGAGAACGAGGGTGCCCGCACCGCGGATCGGAGTGCCGATGGTGACCGGCTGTCCGGCGGTCAGGGGTTCGGAAGCCGTTGCCCAGATGGTGAATTCGGTGGGCCCGTAGAGGTTGACCAGCGTGCGCCCGCTCGACCACCGGGCCACCAGGTCCGGGCCGATGGCCTCGCCCGCCACGGCCAGCACCCGCACGCTGGACACCGCCTGCGGGTCCAGGGTCGCCAGCGCCGAGGGCGTGATCACCAGGTGCGTGACACCCTGCGCCGCAATGAGATCCGACAGCGCCTCGCCGCCGAACAGCTCGGGCGGGGCGGCCACGGCGGTGCCGCCGGACCCGAAGGCCATGAGCGCCTCGAAGGCCGAGGCGTCGAAGCTCGGTGAGGCGACCTGGAGTACGCGGCAGTGCTCACCCAGGCCCAGCAGTTCCCGCTGAGCCCGCACGAGGTCGGCGATGCCGCGATGCGAGACGGAGACGCCCTTGGGTGTGCCGGTGGACCCGGAGGTGTAGATGAGCCATGCGGGCTGATCGGGGTATGTGGTCATGGCGCGGATCCGGCTCTGCCCCACTGCGATCCGCACGCTGGACGCGGCGGGATCGTCGAGTACCAGCCAGCCGACGGTGTCGGGCAGCAGCGGCCGATGCGCGCTGGTGGTGAGCCCGAGCACCGCCCGCGAGTCGGCCAGCATGTGATCGATGCGGTCCAGGGGGTGACGCGGGTCGATGGGCAGGAAGGCGGCTCCGGCCTTGGCGCAGGCCCAGATCGCGGTGATCAGCTCGACGCCGCGCGAGAGGGCCAGCGCCACAATCGTTTCCGATGCCGCTCCGGCGGCCGAGAGCTGCATGGCCAGCCGCTGGGAGGCGGTGTCCAGGTCGCGATAGGACACCGCGCGCCCGTCGGCGATGATGGCCGGGCACAGGCGGTGGGCGGTGGCGGCGGCCCGGAAAACCTGGGCGAGCGTGGTGGTCCGTTGGCGCCGCGGGCCGCGCAGCGGCACCAGCGCGGTCCGTTCGGCGGCGTCGAGCAGGTCGATATCCGACAGTCGGACCCCGGGGTCGGCGGTGACGGCGGTGAGGATCCGCTGCCACCGGGTCACCAGCCGCGCGGCGGTGGCCTCGTCGAACAGGTCGGTGGCGAAGGTGAGCGTGCCGTCGAGTCCGGCTGCCTCGGTGCCGGGCAGCGGGGCGCGCAGATCGAAGGTCAGGTCGAACTGCGAGGCGTCCCGCTCGATGGGCTCGACCGTCACCTTCAGCCCGGGGAATTCGACCGTCGGCGGCTGGAAGTTCTGCAGCGACAACGACACCTGGAACAGCGGATGCTGGGCCGTCGACCGCGGCGGGTCCAGGACCTGCACGAGCCGCTCGAACGGCACCTCCGCGTGCGCGAAGGCGTCCAGATCGGTGGCCCGCACCTGCGCCAGGAACTCCCGGAACCCGGTGGCGGGATCCACGGGTGTGCGCAGGGCGAGCGTGTTCACGAACATGCCGACCAGGTCGTCGAGGGCCGCCTCCCCGCGCCCGGCCACCGCGGTCCCGATCAGAATGTCGGGCGTGCCGGACAGCCGCGACAGCAGCACCGCCAGCGTCGCGTGCAGCACCATGAACAGGCTGGTGTCGGTGGCGGCCGCCAATTCGGTGAGCGCAGCGTGCAATCCGGCGTCGAGCCGGAACTCCAGATCCGTGCTCCGCAGGCTCTGCACCGCCGGCCGCGGCCGGTCGGTCGGCAGCTCCAGCACGTCGGGCGTCGCCGCCAGCCGTTCTTTCCAGTACCGAATCTGCTGTGCGGCACGCGATTCCGGATCGGCCTCGTCGCCCAGCAGTTCCCGCTGCCAGATCGAATAGTCGGCGTACTGAACCCGCAGCGGCGGCCGCTCGGCCTCCGCGCCGCCACTGCGCGCGAGATACGCCGTCACCAGGTCGGTGGCCAGCGGTGCCATGGAGGCCCCGTCCGCACTGATGTGGTGCACCACCAGCACCACCACGTGCACCTCGGCCGGGCCGGTCAGCCGGAGCACCCGGACCCGCAGCGGGGCTTCGCGGGTGAGATCGAAACCCGCCCCGGTGCTTTCGGCAATGGCCGCGCGCAGCTCCGGGCCGTCGTCCGTCTCGGCGAAGCTGATCTGCGGCGCGGCGGCTTCGGCGCTGAGCACCACTTGCCGGGGGCCGTCGGCGTCGGCGGGGTAGATGGTGCGCAGCGATTCGTGCCGGGCGACCACGTCGGCGACCGCCGCGCGCAGGGCCGCCGTATCCAGCTCGCCGAAGCGCGGGGAGGCGGAGCGCAGGCGCAGGGCCGCGGTGATGTTGTAGGCGGCGGAGCCCGGGTCCAGGCGGTTGAGGACCCACATCCGTTGTTGTGCCGGGGACAA
Source organism: Nocardia sp. NPDC051981 (assembly GCF_040680715.1). Classification (NCBI taxonomy): domain Bacteria; kingdom Bacillati; phylum Actinomycetota; class Actinomycetes; order Mycobacteriales; family Nocardiaceae; genus Nocardia; species Nocardia sp. NPDC051981. The sequence continues at coordinate 19,351 of NZ_JBFAXK010000032.1, forward strand.
CGGGATTCGGTCCGGGCGGATGCGCGGGGCCAGTGCCGGCAGCCCGGGAGTCTCGGTGCCCGGGACGATGCGGGACGACAGTTGCGCGACGGTGGGCGCGTCGAAGAGGTCGCGCAGGGCGATGGTCGCGCCGAGGGCGGCGTTCACGCGGGCCACCACGCGGGTGGCGGTGAGCGAGTTGCCGCCGAGGTCGAAGAAGGAGCGGTCGATGCTGACGCACTCGGCGTCGAGGACGTCGGCGAAGACCTGGGCGACGGCTGTTTCGACGGCGGTGCGCGGGGCCAGGTAGCGCTGGTCGAGGGTCGCGAAATCCGGTGCGGGCAGCGCATTCCGGTCGAGCTTGCCGACCGGTGTCAGCGGCACGTCGTCGAGTGCGATGAGGTAGCTCGGCACCATGTAGCCCGGCAGCGCGGCGGCGACGCGGGTGCGCAGCAGTTCGGTGTCGAGGGTGTGCCCGGCCGCGGCGACCACGTAGGAGACCAGCACCGTCTGCCCGCTCGGGCCGGGACAGCCCAGGGTGGCGGCGTAGTCGACCTGCTCGTCGGCGGCCAGCACCGCGTCGATCTCGCCGAGTTCGATGCGCAGGCCGCGGATCTTGACCTGGAAGTCGCTGCGGCCCAGGTACTCCAGCTCCAGCCGTGCGCCGTCGGGCGTCTTGACCTCCACCCAGCGCACCATGTCGCCGGTGCGGTACATGCGCGCGCCGGGCGCGGTATACGGGTTGGCGACGAAACGGGCGGCGGTGAGCCCGAATCGGTTGAAGTAGCCGCGGGCCAGCGCGGGACCGGCCAGATACAGCTCCCCGGTCACCCCGACGGGCACCGGCCGCAGCCAGCCGTCGAGCACCAGGGCGGCCGCGCCGCGAATGGGCGCGCCGATGGTGATGGGTTCGCCCGCCAGCAGCTCACCCGGCCCGGTGGCCCACACGCTGAATTCGGTGGGGCCGTACAGGTTCACCAGCCGCCGCCCGGCGGACCAGGCGGCCACCAGTTCGGGTCCGGCCGCCTCACCGGCCACCGAGAGGCAGCCGAGTTCGTCGAGTCCCGCCGGATTCATGGTGGCCAGTACCGACGGCGTGATGACCGCGTGTGTCACGCCTTCGGTGCGCAGCAGTTCCTCGAGTGCGCTGCCGCCGTACACATCCGGCGGCGAGATGACCAGCCGCCCGCCCGCGCCGTGTGCCATGAGCAGTTCGTGCACCGAGGCGTCGAAGCTGGGCGAGGCCACCTGCAGGGTGCTGGAGGTTTCGTCGAGGTCCAGCAGACTCTGTTGCGAGGCAACGAGATTGGCGAGTCCGCGATGGCTCAGCAGCACCGCCTTGGGCTTGCCGGTCGAGCCGGAGGTGTAGATGAGGTAGGCGGTCTGGGCCAGGTTGATGGGCCCGCCGCGTTCGGCGTCGGTGATGTGCGCGTCGGACACCGTCATGACCCGGCGGATGGTGTTGAGGTCGTCGAGCAGCAGCCAGTCGATACTGCCGGGCAGGGTCTCGCCGACCGCGCACACCGTCACCCCGATGGGCGCGCGGGAGTCGCTCAGGATGTGCTCGATGCGCTCGACCGGATAGCTGGGGTCCAGCGGCAGGAACGCCGCCCCGGTCTTGGCCAGCGCCCAGACGGCCACCACGGATTCCACCGACCGGGTCAGGGCCAGCACCACGAAGCTCTCGCGGCCGACCCCGCGCCGCAACAGGACTCGCGCGAAGCGGTTGGACCAGGCGTCGAGGTCGCGGTAGGTCATGCTGAGGGCGCCGGAACTGAGGGCGATGCCGTCCGGATGGACACGCGCGCCCGCGGCCAGGATGTCGGGCAGGGTGTGCAGGGGGGTGGGCGTGCCGCCGCGGACGGGCAGCAGCCGGGTGCGTTCGATCGGATCGCAGTGCTGCAGTTGCGCGGTGCGGCGCTCGGGATGGTCGGCGATCTGGTCGAGCAGCAGTACGAACCGGTCGAGCAGCCGGCGCGCGGCGGTCTCGGGCAGTTCGTCGGCCATGAATTTGACGGTGATGGTGAGGCTTTCGCTGCCGTCGGCGGCGCGCTGCGGGATCACCATGAGGTTCAGCGGGTAGGGGGTGGCGTCGGTGCCGGACACGTCGAGTATCCGCATGCCCGCGATATCCAGTGCGCGCGAGAGGGTTTCGCGGTCGATGGGATAGGATTCGAAGACGGTGAGGGTGTCGAACAGCTCGGGCAGCCCGACCGCCCGGTGGATGGCGGCCAGCCCGACATGCTGGTGGTCCAGCAGCCGCGCCTGCTCGGCCTGCACCCGGGCCAGCAGATCGCCCACGCGCTCACCGGGATCCAGCCGCACTCGCACCGGCAGGGTGTTGATGAACAACCCCACCATCTCCTCGACCCCGGCCAGCTGCGGCGGCCGCCCGGAGACCGTGCCGCCGAACACCACGTCGGTGCGGCCGGTGAGCATGGTCAGCAGCAGCGCCCACGCGGCCTGCACGGCGGTGTTCACCGTGGCCCCGGCGGTGCGCACGGTGTCGGTGAGCCGTTCCAGTCGCGCCGCGGTGAATTCGGCCGAGACCATGCCGGATTCGGTCGAGGCGATGCCCGCGAGGGTGGGCACCGCGCGCGTCGGTGCGTCGACCCCGGCCAGCGCCTCGGTCCAGGCCGCCAGGGACGCGGCGTCGTCCTGCTGATCGAGCCAGGCCAGGAATTCGCGATACGAGTGCGCCGGCGCCTGCGCGATCTCGTGCCCGGTGACCGCGGCCAGGTATCCGGCCAGCAGCTCGCGCACCACCAGCGGCGTGGACCAGCCGTCCAGGGCCAGATGGTGATTGGTCATGAGCAGCGTGTACGCCTCGGGTTCGGTGCGTATCAGGCTGAAGCGCAGCAGCGGCGGCCGCGCGAGGTCGAAGCGGGTGCCCGCGTCCACGGCGATCAGCCGGGCCAGTTCCCGCTGCCGTTCGGCCGGTTCCTCGATGGTGGTGAGATCGATGTCCTGCCAGGGGATCTCGGCCTCGCTTAGCACCAGCTGACAGGGGCCGTCGGCGGTCTCGACATAGGCCACCCGCAGCACCTCGTGCCGGGCCGTCAGCGCCGCCGCGGCCGTGCGCAGCCGCCCGGCATCGACCCGGCCGGCCAGCGACAGCCGGGTCTGGACGGTGTACCCGTCGGCGGTGTCGGTGTCGTAGCGGGCGTGGAACAGCAGGCCGTACTGCAGTGGCGACAGCGGCCAGACGGCGGTGAGGTCCGCGTACTCCCGCTCCCAGGCGTCGATCTGCGCCTGATCCACCGTGACCAGCGGGAAGTCCGAGGGCGTGTGCCCGCCGGCTCCGGCGTGCCGGGCATGGGTCACCAGCGCGGTGACCGCCCGCCCCCACAGCCGCGCGAACTCCCGCACCTGCCCGGGCGTGAGCAGCCGTGAGGCATAGGCCCAGGTCACCTCGAGGCCGGCGGCGGTGTGGAAGGCATTGATGTCGACGACCGCCGCCAGCGGTGCGCGATCGTCCTGGGTGGCGGCGAATCTGACCGGCACCCACGGGATTTCCGCGCCGCCCGGATGCTCCACGCCCGCGCCCGTGCGGCCGAGATAGTTGAAACTGATCTGCGGCGTGGGCGAATCGTCGAGTCGGTTGGGTCCCGTACCGAGGTAGCGCAGCATGCCGAAGCCCACGCCCTTGTCGGGAATCGCCCGCAGCTGCTCCTTCACCGCCTTCAGCGCCGCGCCCGCCGCGGGCCCGCCCCGGAAGGCGTCGTCGAGGTCGAGGTCGCCGAGGTCGAGCGCCACCGGGAACACGCTGGTGAACCAGCCGATGGTGCGTGAGATGTCCGCACCCGGCAGCACCGATTCCTCGCGCCCGTGCCCCTCCACGGTGAGCAGCGTCCGGCGGGTGCGCCGCCAGCGGCTCGCCGCCAGCGCCAGCGCGGTGAGCAGGGCGTCGTCGAGTCCGCAGTGGAAGCGCGCCGGAATGAGTTCCTGTGCGGCCGTGGCGGTATCGCTGTCGATGACGGTCCGCAGCTGCCCCATGGTGGCCACGGTGTCGAGCTCGGGATCCAGGGCCCGGGTGCCCAGCCGCGGGTCCGGTGTGGTGAGGATCCGCCGCCATTGCGGGATCTCGGCCGCGCGCGCGGCGGTCTGCTCGACCTGCCCGTGGGCCCAGCGCCGGAACGAGGTCCCCACCGGCGCGAGCGGTCCGCCCGCCCAGGCGGTGGCCAGATCCGGCAGCAGGATGCGCCAGGACACGCCGTCGGTGACCAGGTGGTGCAGCACCACCCACAGCAGTGGCGGGGCGGCCTCACGGTCGATGAGCACGAAGCGGGCCACGATCCCGGCGGCGGGATCCAGCAGGTCGGCCGCGCGCTGCAGTTCGTCCTCGCCGTCGGTGCCGGGTGCGGCGGTCACGGTTTCGATGAGGGCCCCGGCCTCGATCGTGCCGGGCGCGCCGACCCGCCACTCCCACGGGCCGCTGCCGTTCGCGGGCCGGTGGGTGAGGGTGCTGCGCAGCAGGTCGTGCCGGTCGAGCAGGGCCTGCACCGCGACCGTGAGCCGGGATCGGCCGACTTCGCCGGAGGCGAAAATGTGTTCAGCGCCGGAGGCGAAAATGTGTTCAGCGCCGGAGGCGAAAATGCCTTCAGCGCCGGAGGCGAAAATGCCTTCAGCGCCGGAGGCGAATTTGTCTTCAGCGCCGGAGGCGGAAATGTCTTCAGCCCGGGGGAGTGGAATCAGCACGGCCTGAGCGAACCTGGGCCAGGTCTCGCCCTGCTCGAGCATGGCGTGCACGATCGGGGTGAGCGGCACCGTGCCCACCGCGCCGCCGGGCAGTTCCTGGACCACCGGGGCGGTCACCTCGGTGGCGACGACGGCCAGCGCCGCGACGGTCTTGTGCTCGAACACATCCCGGGCCCGCAGCCCGAGTCCGGCCGCCTTGGCGCGCGCCACCAGCTGGATGGCCACGATGCTGTCGCCGCCGAGGGCGAAGAAATTGTCGTCCGCCGCAACCGATTCCACCCCGAGCACCGCGGCGAAGACCTCCGCGAGCGCACGTTCCCGCTCGGTGGCGGGTGCGCGACCGGCGCGGGGGCCGGATCCGAAATCGGGTCTGGGCAGTGCGCGGCGATCCACCTTGCCCGCCGGGGTGAGCGGCAGCGAGTGCAGCACCATCACGACCGACGGCACCATGTGCGCCGGAAGCGACTGGGCCACCGTGGCTTTCACCTCCTCCGGCGCGACCACCGAATCGGCCGCCAGCACGTAGGACACCAGCGCCGTCGCACCGCCGGGCGTGGTCGCGCCCACCGTGACCGCCATCTCGACCCCCGGATACCGCGCCACCGCGGCGTCCACCTCGCCGAGTTCGATACGGAAGCCGCGCACCTTCACCTGGGTGTCGCCGCGGCCCAGGTACTCCAGTTCCCAGCGGCCGCCGCGCCGGCGCCACCGCACCAGGTCGCCGGTGCGGTACATGCGCGCGCCCGCGGCGAACGGGCTGGCCACGAAACGTTCGGCACTCAGGCCGATGCGCTGGTGGTAGCCGCGGGCCAGACCCGGCCCGCACAAATACAGTTCACCCGTCACGCCCGGCGGCACCGGACGCAGCCACGGATCGAGGACGACCGCCCCCATGCCCCGCGAAGGCGCGCCGATCGTAATGGGATCGCCGGGGGCGAGCGGGGCGCTCAGGGTGGCGGTGACGGTGGCCTCGGTCGGGCCGTAGCCATTGATGACACACCGCCCGGCCCAGCGAACCGGCAGCTCGGGCGGGCAGGAGTCGCCGCCCACCACCACGGTGCGCAGCCGCGGCAGCGTGTCCGGTTCCAGCGAACCCGCCACGGCCGGTGTCACATTCAGGTGGGTGACCTCCAGGTGCCGCAGCACCCGCGCCAGCTCTTCGCCCGCGTAGGCGGCCGGCGGTACCACCGCCACCGTCGCGCCGACCGCGAGAGCGACCAGCAGCTCCTCCACGGAGATGTCGAAACTCGGCGAAACGGCGTGCGCCACCACGGCATCCGATCCGACGCCGAACGCGGACCCGGAACCGGTGACCAGATTCGTCAGGCCACGATGGGTGACCGCGACGCCCTTGGGCAGCCCGGTCGAGCCGGAGGTGTAGATGAGGTAGGCGACCTGGTCCAGATGCAGGGGCGCACGCCGGTCGGCGTCGGTGATCGGACCGGAATCGCTTGCGGCGAAGAGCTTCTCGGTGGCAGGGTCGTCCAGCACCAGCCACTCGACCCGATCCGGCAGGGCCGCCCGGGAACCCGCCACCGTCACGCCCGCGACCACGCCGCTGTCGGTGAGCATGTGCTCGATGCGGTCGACCGGATAGCCGGGGTCGACGGGCACGAACGCCGCGCCGGTCTGGGCGACCGCGCACATGGCCAGCACCGACTCCGCGGAGCGCGGGATCGAGATCGCCACCGTGCGTTCGGGTCCGGCCCCCGCCGCGATCAGCACCCGGGCCAGCCGATCGGTGTACTCGGTGAGTTCACGGTAGGTGAGCGCGGTCCCGTCCACCCGCAGGGCGATGGCCGACGGGTCCCGGCCCGCCCCCGCCGCGAGGATCTCGGGCAGCGTGCGCGGACCGGTGCCGTCGCGGCCCTGTGCGGGGACCAGTTCGGCGCGTTCGGTGTCGGAGAGCGTGGTCACCGCCGCCAGCGGTTGTTCGGCGCCACCGGCCAGGAAGCGGTGCAGGAACTCCAGGAAGCGCGCGTGCAGCACCGCGAGTTCGGGCTCGTCGTAGCGGTTCGGATTGGCCTGGAAGTCGATGTGCGTGCGTTCCGCGCCGCCGCCCGGATAGACGTTCACGAACAGGTCGTCGATGAGGCCCGAGGTCAGCACGTGCAGCTGCCCGGTGACCCCGCCCAGGCGGATCCGGGTGTCGGCGAGCATGAGATTGACCGTCGGGCCGAAGCCCGCCACCTCGTCCATGGCCCAGCCGAGGTCGCGGATGATGTCCTCCTGCCGGTACCGCTGGCGGCGCAGCGCGGCGGTGAGCTCACCCTGGGTGGCGCGGACGAGATCGCCGACCGTGGCGGTGGGGGAGGGACGCAGCCGCAGCGGCACCACATTGGCGACCATGCCGCCGGAGCGGCGCAGCACGGCGGTGGTGCGGCCGGACACCGGCAGGCTCAGCACGATCTCGCCCGCCCCGGTCATGGCGCCGACATAGGCGGCGAAGGCGGCCACCACGACCGGCGCCGGACTGGTGGACAGGGCGGTGGTGAGCGAATCCAGCAGGGCCGCCGTGGATTCCGGCAGCGTGCCGCTGAGCAGGCGGGGGTGGGCGTCGACCGCGCCGGTGCGCTTGCCCAGCTGCGCCGGTTCGGGCAGGCCCGCCAGATGCGCGCGCCAGTACTCCCGGTCGGCCTGGAGCTTGTCCGAATCCCGGTATGCCGCATCGGCTTCCACGATGCGCTGCAACGGTTCGGCCCGGCCGGGCGGAATCTCGTGCCCGACGGCGGCCTCGTTGTAGATCTCGGAGGTGCGCTGCAGCATGGTGAGCGCGCCGACGCCGTCGATCAGGATGTGGTGGAACCGCGAGTACCAGTACCAGTGGTCCGGGCCCAGGCGCAGCATGGCGATCAGGCACAGCCGGTCGCGGGTCAGGTCCAGGGGCGCGGTGTATTCGGCATGCATCCACGCCCGCGCGGCGGCCACCGGATCGGGCGCGCCGCTCAGGTCGACGGTGTCGATCGTGTCGTCGAGCGTGGTGTCCACGAGCTGCCAGGGCAGCTCGTCGATTTCTGTCAGGCGCAGGTATCCGGTGCCGAACTCGCGCCCGGCGCGGCGGGTCGCGTCGGCGAGCAATTGCACGTCGACGGGGCCGGTGAGTTCCACGTACTGGGCGATCGAGACGGGCGTGTCACCCGCCAGCTGCTGGGCGAACCAGATGCCGCGCTGGGCCGCCGAGAGAGCGAAGGCCGCGGACGAATCAGGGGTGGATGTGGACAGGGTGCTGAAAACCATTCTGAAACATCCTGCGGGCGACAATGATTCGGTACGGTCAGGCTGCGGCCTCCCGTGCCGGCGGCAGTTCCGCCGCGGTGAGCGGGGCATCCGAACCGGTGAGGTACTGCACCAGCGTCGAGCGTTCGTCGAGCACCAGCCAGCGGCTCGGATCGGTGATCCGCTCCCGGCCGTCCTTGGTGGTGACGCCGAAATCGGCACGAGCCACCGTGGTTTCGGTGGTGAGCGGCACCGGAATCGCGCCGATCTTGGTGATGGCCAGACGGGACACCGCGGCCTCCAGCTGCGGGGTCTCCGCGATCGCGATGCGGGCCCCCGGGTGGGCTCCGAGCCGCAGCAGCATGCGCGCGAGGCGGTTGCTCCAGCGATCCAGTTCGGCGTAGCTCAGTTCGCAGTCGGCGGCGGTCATCGCGATGGCGGCGGGCGATTCGACCGGCTTGCACATCGAACATCATCCTCTCGGAGGGGCGCTTGCGGTGGCGTTCGGTATGTATCTACTGTCGCCGCCGCGTGCCGTGGCCGATAGCGACCACAGTGCTGCCGAAACCCGCTCCGAGGGTGCGGGTGAACCCACCCTGGGGTGGGTGGAAGATCAGCCGCCCAGACCCTCCATGGTCTGGGAGATCATGGTGATGGAGTCGCGCGGGCTCAGCGCCATGGCCCGGAGCTGGTCGAACATCACGCCGTAGCGGCGCACCTCCGGATGGCCCTCGATGAGCTCGTCGCTGGCGATGCCCTCCACATAGACCAGCTCCGGGTCCGCGGGGTCCGGGAAGTCCAGCAGCGTGAAGGAGCCCAGCATGCCCGGGTGCGCGCCGGCGTCGAAGGGCAGGATCTGCAGGATCACATTGCGCTTCTCGGTGTGCTCCAGCAGCAGGGTGAACTGCTGGAACATCACCTCCGGGCCGCCCACCAGCCGGCGGATGACGGCCTCGTCCAGCACCACCCACAGCTCCAGCGGATCGTCCTTGGTGAGCACCTTGGCCCGCTCCTGGCGCGCCCGGATCCGTTGCTCGATAACCTGATCCGAGATCTTGGGCATGGTGGTCTGGTAGACCGCGTTCGCGTACGCCTCGGTCTGTAGCAGGCCGGGGATATAGGTGGACTGGAAGAACCGAGCCGAGAGCGCCTCGGCTTCGAAGTTGATGTAGGCGCCGTAGACCTCCGACACCGCATCCTCGAAAGACCGTGCCATGCCTGGGCGGAGCGCATCCACCAGCAACTGCAAGGCATCTGAACGTTGCGGCTCGCCGATGCCGTAGAGGTCCAGCATGGCCGTCAGGGTGCGGCGCTGGGGCCTGGCCTGAGCGGTTTCGATGCGGTAGAGGGTGGTCACGTTGATGCCGGTCTTGGCGCTGACCACTTCTTTGCTGAGCTGCGCGTTCTCGCGCATCTCGTGCAGCATCGCGGCGAGCCGCCGCAAACGGACGGTGAGCACGGTGCGCTTGCCTGCCATGACAGCCCTTTCCCTTGTCGCACTTGCTAGAACGCAGTATTGCGTTCTTGCATTTGTAAGAGCATGATCCAGCTAGCCTATTCGTGAACAACCGATCCGATGACCGGTATAGCTGAATCCGGAGACCAATCATGTTGGTGCGATTAGTGATGCTGTCGGGTGCGTATAGGGAGTCTCGATGACCATGTCGATAGCCGGCGTCCTGCCGACCGCTCCGCAATTGCTCTGTGCCTTCCAGGGGAGGCGATTTCAAGATCGAGTGTTGCTACGGTCGGCGCACGCTCTCGCCGAACTGCACGAACGTCGCGGCCAGGTACGGGATCCCATGATGGTCAGCGAGATCGATTGTCGCCGCAGTGAACTCGTTGACGATATCAATGATTGGGTGGAACAGGAACTGCCGCAACACCGCAACGGCGCCACGCTGCACACCGAGAGCCTGGGCGCGGTCGTCGACCGCATGGCCCGGAGCTGGGTGGAGGCCAACCAGGTGATCGATCACGAGGGCGCGGCCAGTGACAACACCCATAAACACTGGTACCACCTGGCCGAACTGGTGGACGGCTACACTGATCTCGTAATCGACGTGGCCGGTGGCCGCCGCCGTTTACCAGAACAATGATTCCAAATGCATTGACACAATTGATGTATTGCCACCGAATCGTTGATCGTCAGCGGTGACGTCAGCCGAGTCGTGTTATCGGACCAATAGGTCGCTCGAACCGTAGGACGTCGCCCGCCCGAGACGGCGGGCGCAACGGGGCGCCCCGCCCGGCGTGCCGCGTGGTCGACTGGCGCGGCACGCCCGCCTGGATAAATCGCGGAGCGCCCCAAAACCATCCGCGCGGTTTTTGTTCACGCCATGTTTCATTCACATGGCGGCGGATTCACAACAATGCGGCTGTAATACGGCGTTTCACAATTCGAGGGAGGGAGTTCGTCATGAACACGGGCGAGGGCACGGCCACCGAGCTCTACCGGCGGGCCCAGGATGGCACATTCCGCCTGGAGGTGGGGGCGGCGCGTAACTGCGCCGCACACTTCCTGCGGTTCGCAGACGCACTGGACCCGCAAATCGAGCGCAGCCACGATACTCATACCCTCAGCGGCTTCGGGGATTTCGACTCCGCCCACCAACTCCGGCGCGGTTTCGAACACAAGGGCCGCCAGCTCACCGAGGCCCTGACCGCCCTGCGGCACTCTGCCCTCGACATGGCCGCCGCCTACCTGCTGGCAGCCGGCCTGATCGAGGCCACCGACGCCACCTATTCGCGCACCCTGCTGGCCACCACCGCCGGCCTCTGAGACTTCGGGTCTTGTTGATCCCTCACCCGGAGAAGGTTGGGCCGGTATCCGTCGAACGGGTACCGGCCCAATTCTTGTCGTCCGGACCCGGCGCCGTCGGTGGACCGCCAACCCGTTCCGCCGCAGCCGATCTCATCCGTTCCCGGAGAGCGCCACCGTCGTCCCCACCCCGATGATCATCGCGCCGCCGGTGGCCCCCACCGCCTCCAGTCGCCGCGGTGACCGGACGAACCACTCGCGCGCCGACGCCGCCCCGAGCGCCCACACCACATCCGAAAGCACCTGCAGCACCGGGAAGATCGCCCCCAGCACCAGGAACTGCACCGGCAGCCACCCGTTGGCGGGCACCGCGAACTGCGGCAGCACCGCCGCGAAGAACACCACGGTCTTCGGGTTCGTCGCCCCCACGACGAACCCCTGCCGCATCACCCGCCGCTGCGCCCCCTCCGGCACTCCCGCCCGCAAACTCTCCCCGAGCTTCCGCCGCCCCCGAATAGCCATGCCCCCCAACCAGATCAAATACGCCGCCCCCGCGATCTTCACCACCAGAAACAGCATCGCCCAGGCCATCAACAACGCCCCCAACCCCACCGCCGCCCCCACCAAGCACACGACAGTCCCCGCCCCTGTCCCCACCACCGACAACACCGCCGCCCGCCGCCCCAACACCAACGCCCGCCCCACCGCGAACATCACATTGGGCCCAGGAATCACAATCAGGATCACCGCCGCCACCCCGAATGCCACCACATGCGACACAGGCACCATCACCCCAGAGTATCGGCACCCAGCGGCTGTGAGTGCCGAAAACCGTTGGCCCGCTGATGATCTATCCGTCGAGCGCCTTTGGTAGCCACCACGCTCGATCCGCCCGGTAGCCCGCCGCTCTCCACTCCGAGGTACGCACGTGCACACAGATAGAACTGGTCCCGCCGGTGTCCCGCTGCAAGGCCTTACGGACATCCCGCGGTGGCGTCGCCGATTCAGGTCGTATTTCACCTGATCAGCAGCCGATTATTAGACATCCGAGGTAGTGTGGATGTTATGAGCGCTGCCTATGACGTGGTCCCATTCAGCGATTTGCTACACAAGCCGGCGGTGACCGCCGGCCGGTTGGATCGGGTGCGCGCGCTGCGGTTGCGGCGGCGCGACGCCGGTGATCTGGCACTGATGCGGGTGGAGCAGTTGGATGCCGAGGGAGCGGTCGTCGATTTCACGTCCCGGCTGCTGGCCGGGCTGGTCCGGCGTCTGGGTGCGGACGCGGTCCGGGAGGTACTGCCCGACGCATTGCCGTGGGTGACATTCCTGCCGGATTCGGACGTCGATCAGTTTGTGACCGAGCTGGTATCGGTGGCGCAGGGTGCCGCGTCGCTGGAGAACCTGGCCCCGCTCGCCACCCTGCTGACTCAATGGCGGCACACCGCGGAAATCCATGCGGACCCCGCCCTGCTGGCGCTCCTGACTCGCGAGCCCGAAGGCGATCTGGGTGCGGTCGAACCGCCGGATCTCCCCGGGGGTGACGAGTGAGTCCCAAACGAGGTGATCGCGTCGCCCCGCCTGCCATCGACCCGGAATCTGAAATCCGTTTCGCCACAACCGAAGCCGTTGCCGGATGGGAGGACCTTGCTCGACAGGCCGGGGCCAACCTGCGCCGCGCCTTCGAAACGATTCGCGACGACCCACGCTCCACCGCGAATCCGGACCGGCACCACCGTCTCAAAGGTGCACTGGGATCAACGCTGTGGAAGGGGGCCACCCTGGAGCGCTGGCAGTACGAAGTGACCGGCGGTGGCCGTATCTGGTACCTGATCGACGACGACAAGCGAACCGTTTGGATCATGCACGCCGGCACGGGTCATCCCAAGCTCACCGATTGAGATGGGTTGGGTCAGCGGTCTTTCCAGTAGTTGTCGGGGCCTACCAGGTTGAGGATCGTGCGGGCGGAGGCCTCGAGGTTGGGTTCGAGGGAGGCGTCGACTGTAAGGTTGATGTAGAGGGAGTAGGACTCGTAGAGGTAGCGGTATTCCTGGCTGCCCCAGCTGGAGTAGGTGGCCTTGAAGAGGGTGTCGGTGTTGGCCTGGCAGACGCTGGAGCCGACGCCCTGGGTGGGGCACCAGACGTCCCAGATCTGGTCCTGGCCCTTGAGGCCGTTGTAGAGGGTTTCGGCCTCGGTGTTGGAGGGGAAGGCGAAGACCTCGATGGAGGTCAGGATCTTCTCGGAGGAGTCGAGGTAGACGCCGGTCATCATCTGCTGGCACTTGTTGTTCTGCAGCGCCGTCTTCACGTTCTGCGACATGTTGCTGGAGACGCAGTCCTTGGGGCCGAAGGAGTGGCGGGTGAACGCCACGCCCTTGCTGTCGGTGAAGCTCTGCGGCAGTAGGGCGTCCGCGGTGAACGGGGTCTTGTCGGTGGACTGCTTGTTGAGGGTGTTCTTGTCGAAGCCCGCGGTGGTGCTGGTCGGCGGGGCCGTCGTGGTCACGGCGGCTGTCGTGGAGGTCCCGGCGGCAGAATTCTTGGTGGAGTCCTTGCCGGTGAGCACCACCGCGCCCACCGCGATGGCGATGACCAGTACCACCAGCAGGACGCCGAGGATCACCTTGAGTGCCGTGTTCGCCGTATTGGACTGCGGTGCAGTCGAATACGCCACCGGCTGCTGCGGCGTGGACCACCCGCTCGGCGGGCTCGGCGTGGTCGGCGAGCCGAATGCCACCGTCGGCACGGCGGGCGCACTGGCCGGCTGCCCGGCGTGCCGATCCAGCACCGCCAGCGCCTCGGGCACATAGTTCGCACCGTCGGGCGTCAGGTACACCGCCCGCAGCGTGTCACTCCACTCCGTCGCGGAGGGCCGGGCGTCCGGCCCGAATCCGCCATTGCCGAAGGCCCGGTCGAACAGTGCCCGCACCCGCGGATCGAGATCTGCGGGCACCCCGGACGGCTGCCACGGCGCACCGGGCGCCCCCGCCCCGGCATCCGGCAGCAACGTCCGATACACCAGCACCGCCAGGTCGTACCGATCCTTGAACCGGTCGTGGACCGGATCGAGCGTCGCCGGCCCGGCCGTGTCGATGACGTACGCCAGCGGCGCGGCCGGCTGCCACAGCACGTTCTTGGCGGACAGGTCCCCGTGCACGAATTGCCGCTCTTCGAGCACCCGCGCGATGTCGCTCAGCCGGATCGTCAGTCCGGCCCGGAAATATGACGCCACCTGCCCGGGCGCGGCCCACAACTGATCCAGCGTGCGCGGCCGCCCGTCCGGCTGCAGGAAGTCCATGGGAATCAACGGCAGCACGGTCCCGGCCGGCATTCCCTCGTGCATTACCAGATCGATCGGCCAGTTCACCGCCTCGGCGGCGTCCCCGGTGGATCCGCCCGCGGCCTCGGCGGCGAGGACGGTCTGCCGCCCGAAGAGCATGGCCTGCCGGGCCGATTCGATGGCGTCGAGACCGGTGACCGGAGTCCGGTACAGCTTGTAGAGCCGCTGCTGCCCGCGCGGATCCCGGCACAGGTACTGCACTGACCGGCTGCCCCCGGTATAGAACGGTTCGTTGTCCACGTCATAGGACTCACCGGACAACCCTGCTACGACCACCATCGAACTACCCCCGCCCGAGCAGTAACTCCGACAACGCGAACGAACCCGATAACCCGGCGAGCCTAACCGTTCAACTGTCCGCTACGCCCGGCAATAAACGCAAGACACCGCTGACCGTCCCCTCATTCGCGGTCAGCGGTGTGGTGCGGTCGACCCGAAAGCTGACCCGGCAGTCAGCGCAGCGCCGCACGACCTTTCAAGCGGCCCAGGATCACCAGGGTGAGGAGGGTGACCAGCACCAGCAGCGTGGTACTGGCCGCGGCATCGAAGACTTCGCCGCGGTCGGTGGCCGCGAAAATGGCCACCGGCAGGGTTTTCCAGGTCGCGGGGTAGACCATGATGGTCGCCCCCAGCTCACCCATGGACAGTGCGATGGCCAGCCCCGCCGCCGCGCCGAGCGCGGGCAGCAGCAGCGGCAGCGTGATCCGGAACAGGACCCGCGCCGGTCCGGCGCCGAGCGATTCGGCGGCCTGCCGGTAGCCGGGGTCGAGCCGATCCAGCGCCGCGGAGACCCCGCTGAAGGCGTAGGCCAGCACGAGCACCGTGTGCGCCAGGATCACGATCCATTTGGTCCCGCCCAGCAGCAGCGGCCGCTCGTTGAAGGTGATGAGCACGCCCAGGCCGATCGCCACCGACGGCACCGCGACCGGCACATGGAACACCGCGTCGGTGAGCCGCCGCAGCCAGCCGGGCGCCTCCATCGACGCCAGCGCCGCCCAGGTGCCCAGCGCCAGCGAGAGCAGTCCCGCGAGCAGCGCGGTCTGCAGGCTCACCGACAGGCTCGCGGACTCCTCGCCCGACAGCGCCCGGGAGAAGTTCGCGAACCCCAGCTGTGAGGGCAGCGGCCCGTTCCAGCGTCCGGCCAGTGCCGCCGCCACCACGGTCGCGATGGGCGCCACGAACACCACGGCCACCACGACCCCGAACACGGCGAGCACCGCGGCCCGCCCGCGCCTGGTCCACACCAGCATGGTTCAGCTCTCCTTCCGCGCACCGGTGAGGCGCGCGAACAGCAGCCGGTATCCGAGATACAGGCCGAGCGACAGCATTACCTGCACCGAGGCCAGCACCGCGGCCCCCGGCAGATCGAAGGTGACGATGCCGCGCGTGTAGATCAGCGCGGGCAGCGTGATGACACCCTTGGCCCCGGTGAACAGCACGATGCCGAATTCGTTGAGGGTCAACAGCAGCGTGAGGCTGCCGCCCGCCGCCAGCGCGGGCCAGGCCTCCGGCATCACCACCTGCGCCAGCACCCGCCACGGTGAGGCGCCCAGACTGGAGGCCACATCCAGCTGTTCGCGCGGCAGCTGCGCGAACGCGGCCAGCAGCGGCCGCACTACGAACGGCGTGAAGAAGGTGACCTCGGCGAGGATCACACCCCAGGGCGTGCTGAGGAAGTTCACCACCGGCCGCGTACCACCGGCGATCTGGTTGATGAGCGCGTTCACCGCCCCCACTGTCCCGTACAGGAACGTGAAGGCCAGTGTCACGAGGAAGGACGGCAGTGTCAGCACCGAGTCGATGAGCCGGCCCACCAGCTGCGAACCCGGAAACGGCACGAATGCCAGCACGATCGCCAGGAATGTCCCCAGCAGCAGGCAGCCGATGGTCGAGCTGACCGCGATGGTCACGGTGCGCATCAGCGCATTCCGGAACGACTCTTCGGCCAGCACCGCCGACCAGGTCCCGACCCCTCGCCCGGACTTGGTCTTGGTCGATTCCAATAGCACCCGCACGATCGGATACACCGCGATCAGCAGCACCGTCAGCACCGGCGGCAGTGTCCACAGCACCGGCCGCCACGACCGTCCCGGCTCGCGAGTCCCGGGAGCCTCTGCCGCGGAAGGAGACTCGAGCAGCGCGGTCATGACGGCCTCCCGTCCCGCGCCGCGGCCGATCCGGCGAACAGCTCGGACCCCTCGTCGGCGGTCGCCGCGCGCCGTCGCGACACCGTCCGCCGTTCCTCCAGCGGTGGGCTCGATGTCACTGCGGCATAGTCGAATTCACCCGTATCTCGACGGGTCGGGGAGGCGGTCATGCGCGGACCTCGCCGTCGGCGGCGGAGTCGGTGCCGATGCCCGGCGGGATGAGCACCCCGGCCGGGTCGGGGAAGTGTACGCCGATGCGGTCACCGGGCGCGATCTCGGTGTGGCCCAGGACATCCGCGGTGAGCTCGGCGGGGATACCCGCCACATCGAGGTGCAGCCGGGTCGAGGCGCCCTTCCAGACGCTGGTGATCACGGTGGCGTGCAACGCATCTCGTTCGGTGAGCGGCACGATGCGCACGGTGTGCGGCCGGACGCACAGCTGGGCGTCGGCATTCGGTGCCCAATCCGGGCGTCCCACGCCGGGTGGCGGCGCGTCCGCGCGCAGCGTGTGCTCGCCGACGGTCACCAGCGCGGCGGTGCCGGAGACATGTTTGACCGAGCAGGCCAGCAGATTCGCGCCGCCCAGGAAGGATGCGGTGAATTCGGTGGCGGGCTGCTGCCACAGTTTGTGCGCGGTATCGATGTCGACCAGCCGCGCGTCGCGCATGACCGCGATGCGGTCGGCCAGCGCCAGCGCCTCCGCCTGGTCGTGGGTCACGTACAGCATTGCCGTGTCCGGCAAGGCTTTTCGCAGCTGCTGCAGCTCGCCGAGCATGTTCTGGCGCAACTGCGCGTCCAGCGCCGCGAGGGGCTCGTCGAGCAGCAGCACCCGGGGCCGGATGGCGAGCGCCCGCGCGATGGCGATGCGCTGCTGCTGCCCGCCGGACAGCTCGCGCGGCAGCCGCTCGGCGTAGGCGCCCATGCCGACCATGTCCAGGGCCTCGGTCACCCGGGCCCCGATCTCTTTGCGCGGCACACGATGTGCCTTAAGCCCGAAGGCCACGTTGTCGTGCACCCGCATGTGCGGGAAGAGCGCGTAGGACTGCACCACCACCCCGATGCCGCGCTTGGCGGGGGATAGGTCGGTGACGTCGCGGCCGGCCAGCCGCACCGCGCCCGCGGTGGGCCGGACGAACCCGGCCAGCGCCTTGAGCGCGGTGGACTTGCCGGAACCGCTGGGCCCCAGGAGCGCGACCGTTTCCCCCGCGGCCACCCGCAGGTTGAAATCGGCCAGTGCCACAGTGGATCTACGGCCGCGGCCGTAGGTGACTCCGACCCGGTCGAACACGATGGCCGGTTCGTCGGTGGTCTCGCCGGCCACCGTGGATGTCGTCAACGCGGAGGACATGGTTGCTGCTCCTGGGGCTGGTATCGGACTGACGCCGTGCGCTAGCTACCGGTGGCCTTGGTGTAGGCGGCCACGTCGGCGTCGAGATTGTCGAGCACGGAGGTCCAGTCGGGGTGCAGGACGGTCACGTCCTTGATGGTCGAGGCCGGGGACGGACCGTTGCCGGTGGCGGGGGCGCTCGCCAGATCCGTGCGGGACGGGATGGCGAAGGTGTCGGGCAGCGACTTCTGCACGTCGGCCGAGAGCAGGAACTCCATCAGCTTCTTGGCCGCGTCCGAATGCGGCGCGCCCTTGGCCATGCCCATCAGGTAGGGCAGTGAGACGGTCGACTTCTTGCCGTCGGCGGACGCCGGGAAGAAGACGTTGAACTTGGAGCCGTTCTTGACGCTCTGCAGGTTCATCTGCACGTCGCCGTTGGCGATGAGGATCTCGCCCTTGTCCACCTTGGCCTGCAGCTTGCCGGTGGAGGAGGACGGGCCGACATTGTTGGCCTGCAGCTTGGCCAGGTAGTCGAGCGCGCCCTGCTTGCCCATGAGCTGCTGCAGCAGCACCAGCACCGCGGTGCCGTCACCGGCCTGGCCGGGGGTGGAGTACTGCAGCTTGCCCTTGTAGCCGGGCTCGAGCAGGTCGTCCCAGGTCAGCTTGGTGGCGTCGACCGACGGGTTGGCGATGAAGCACAGGTAGTTGCCGGCCAGGGAAACCCACTTGCCGTTGGCGTCCTTGTCGGCGGCGGCGACCGCGCCGGTGTCTACGCCGCTGGCCTGCAGCAGCCCGGACTTGTCGGCCTTCTGCATGAACGGCGGCAGGGTGACGACGACGTCGGCCTGCGGGTTGGACTGTTCCTTCTCCACCCGGCTGACGACCTCGCCGGAGCCGGCTTCCACCTCGTTGACCGTGATGCCGGTCTGCGCCTTGAACTTCTCGAAGACGGGCTTATACCAGTCGCCGAGGCCATCGACGGAGTAGACGGTGACCGTCTTGCCGTCCTTCGAGTCGCTGCCGGTGCCGCCGCAGGCGGTCAGGCTGCAGGCGACCGCGGTGGCGGAGGTCAGGATGAGAGCGGTGCGGGCGATGTTGCGTGCGAGGCGGTTGTTCGAAATACGCACGGTGACTGCACTTTCGGTTCAGGGGACGGTCGAGTCGAAGACCGGATGGAATCGAAGGGATGGGGTACTCCGCCGCCCGGGCGCGGCGCGCCCGGGCGGCGGAATTCTCTAGCCGCGCTCGGCCAGCAGCAGCTGCGCGAATTCGGTGACCGACGGCACCACGTGGGTCGCTCCCGCGGCCCGCAGCTGCTCCTCGGTGTGCGCGCCGGTCAGCGTGCCCGCGACGATGCGCGCGCCCGCGGCCAGGCCGGTGGCGATATCGCTGGACGTATCACCCAGCACCGCAACGCGATCCACGGCGTCGGCTTCCAGCCGCAGCACGGCGGTGAGCACCATGTCGGGGTAGGGGCGGCCGCGCCCGGCGTCGGAGGGGACCAGGGCCAGATCGGCGATGTCGTTCCAGCCCAGCGCGTTCAGCAGCCTGTCCTGGGTCTCGCGGCTGAACCCGGTGGTCAGCGCCACCTTGATGCCCGCCGCCCGCAGCGCCGAAATGGCCTCCGCGGCACCGGGAATCGGATTCACACCCGCGTCGGCGAATTCCGCGTAGGCGGCCTCGAAGGCGCGGTTGGCGAGCTGGGCGCGGTCCTCGTCGCCGAGCAGGGTGCGGAAGCACCAGATCTTGGACTGGCCCATGGTGTCCTGCACGAAGGTGCGGGCCGCCGCGCGCTCCGGGCCCTCGGCGGGCACGCCCGCGGCGGTGATGGCCGCCTCGAATGCCCGCTCGACCAGCCCGTCGTCGGCGACGGTGGTGCCCGCCATATCGAGGACGGCGAGTTCGATCTGCTTGTCGGACACGGTGATTCCTTTGGTCGAGGAGGTCTCAGAGCGAGAGGAGGGCGGCGGTCTCTTCGCCGAGGGCGGGGCCGAGCGTCATGCCGCGGCCACCCGGACCGGTGACGACCCAGACGCCGTCGGCCGCCTGCGCGCGGGTGACGATGGTGCCCGGATCGATGGACTGGCTGTACACGCCCGCCCAGCGCCGCACGATCGGCGGCAGCTTGCGGCCCAGCAGTTCCTCCATCACGCCGGTGAGGTGTTCGTAGGGGGCCTCGTCCACGTCGAAGGTGAACGGTTCGTCGTACTCGTGGGTGTCGCCGATGGTGAGCCCGCCGTGCAGGCGCTGCACGGCCAGCAGCTGCATCTTGTGCTGGGCGGCCGTGAAGGGCTGCGCCTCTTCACGATTGAGCCGGTCCAGCTCCGGGCCGGCGAAGGCCGGGTAATAGCGGAAGCTGTCGCCGTCGGCGATGGCGGTGGTGAGCGGTTCGCCCAGGGGAGCGGTCTGCATCATCTGCAGCCGCACCCGGCGCACCGGAATGTCGCCCACCAGTTCGCGGGTCAGGCCGGTGTGCGCGGCGCCCGGGCAGACCAGCACCAGATCGCCCTCGTGGCGGCGGCCGCGGTCGTCGATCACGGTGGTGCCGGTGACGGCGCGGGCCTCGGTGCCGGCGTAGAAGGCGTAGCGTTCAGTGGCCTCCATGTAGCGCCGCAGGGCGGGCAGCGCCTGCCGGGACTCCACGGCGGCATCGGTCGAACAGTGCAGGCCCGCAAGGAATTTGCCGCGCAGCGCGGGGTTCAGCGCGCGCACCCGGTCGACGTCGAGCAGTTCGAAGCCGCGTTCGGCGGCCGACGGGTGGGCCGCGGCGGCCTCGGCCACCGCGAGCTCGTTCTCCGAGCGCACCAGCGTGAGGGAACCGGCCGCGCGGAAGCCGACGCCGGGGACCTGGCCGCCGATCTCCTCCCACAGCTGCCGTGAGCGCAGGGTGAGCTCCAATTCGTGTGCGCTGCGCCCCGATACCCACACCAGACCGAAGTTGCGCACGGTCGCGCCGCGGGCTTCGACCTCGCGCTCGAGGTGGATGACGTGGTGGCCGCGCCGGATGGCGGCCAGAGCGTGGGCGGTACCGAGGATCCCTCCGCCGATGATGACCAATCGCATGGGAATCATCCTGGGCAATGGTCTAGACCTACGAGTGTTTCGTGTGGAAACGGTAGGTTAATAATTGGTATAGACCAATTCTGTGTAGGCTGGGGTCATGGACACGAGGGAGGCTGCCGGGGTGGAAGACCAGGTGGGGTCAGGCCGTCCGCTGGGCGAAATGCCCGGCGCTGGAACCGATTCCGCGCCGAACGCGCGCCTGCCGAAGTCGTACCGCGTGCGCGCGGAACTCGAGGCGCTGCTCGCCGAACTCTCCGAGGGCGACCCGCTGCCCTCGGAACGCGAACTGGCCCTGCGCTGCGGCGTCGCCCGCGAAACCGTGCGTCAGGCGGTGCGAGAACTCCTGGTGGAAGGCCGTATTCGCCGTCAGGGCCGCGGCACGGTGGTCTCGCGCCCGAAGATGGTGCAGCCCCTGTCGCTGCGCTCCTACACCGAGGGCGCGATCAAGTTCGGCCGCAAACCTGGTCGTCTGCTCGTCGAATGGACCGATATTCCGGCGGACAAGGACACCGCCCGGGACCTCGCGCTCGAACGCGGCACACCGGTCATGCATCTGGAGCGCATCCTGCTCGCCGACGGCGAGCGCATCGGCCTGGAGAGCACCTGGATGCCGCTGGACCGCTTCGCCGTGCTGCGCGAGTTCTACAACCCGGAGACCTCGCTGTACGCCGCCACCCGCGGCATGGGCGTGGTCTACGCGGTCGCCACCGAGCGCATCGAAACCGTGCTCGCCTCACCGCGCGAGGCCGCCCTGCTGGAATGCACGACGGCCCTGCCGATGCTGCTGCTGCACCGCCGCAGCGTGGACGGTGAAGGCGTGCCCATCGAACGCGTGCGCTCGCTCTACCGCGGCGACCGCATCGCGTTCCAGGCCAGACTCACCGATTACTGACGCCGATCAGCCGAGTTGCGGGGCGACCTTTCCGCCCAGCAGCTCGATGGCGTGCAGCACCTTCTGGTGCGGCAGCGTGCCCACGCTGGCGTGCAGCATGAACCGGTCCAGTCCGAGCGTGTCACGGACATCGGCGATCTTCTCCGCGACATGGTCCGGCGTGCCCACGAACAGCGAACCGCTCTGCGAGCGCAGCGCATCGAACTGCTGCCGCGTCATCGGACCCCAGCCGCGCTCGCGCCCGATTCCGGACATGGCCCGCGCGTACGGCGCGTAGAAGTCCTCGACGGCTTCCTTGTCGGTGTCGGCGACATACCCGTGCGCGTGCACCGCCACCGGCTGCGGCTCGTGCCCGCCTTCCTCCAACGCCCGGTGATACAGATCCACCAGCGGCTTGAACCGCGCCGGCTGCCCGCCGATGATGGCGATGGCCAGCGGCAGGCCCAGCAGCCCCGCGCGCACGACGGATTCGGGGCTGCCGCCCACCGCGATCCACACCGGCAGCGGCCGATTCTCGGTGCGCGGGTAGACGATCGCGTCGGTCAGCGGTGCGCGGAACCTGCCGGACCAGGTGACCGGCTCCTCCTCGCGGATCTTCAGCAGCAGCGCGAGCTTCTCCTCGAAGAGCTCGTCGTAGTCGCTGAGGTCGTATCCGAACAGCGGGAACGATTCGATGAACGACCCACGCCCGGCCATCAATTCGGCCCGACCGTTCGAAATCCCGTCCAGCGTCGAGAAGTCCTGGAAGGCCCGCACCGGGTCGGCGGAGCTCAGCACGGTCACCGCGCTGGTGAGCTGGATCCGTTCGGTGCGTGACGCGATGGCCGCCAGCACGACGGCCGGCGAGGACGCGGCGAAGTCCTTGCGGTGATGCTCACCGACGCCGTAGACGTCCAGCCCGGCCTGCTCGGTGGCCACTGCTTCCTCGACCACCTGCCGCAACCGCTCGCCCGCGGTCGGCACCGGCCCGTCTCCGCCGACGGGATGAGTTTCAGCGAATGTCGTCAGTCCCAGTTCCACGGCCGGAACCCCTCTCGAGTCTTGTTTCCAAGTCAACCGAGAGGATAAACGGACCACGGTCCGGAAGAATTCCCCCGTACCCGGACCTGGGAATCTCGCGATCCGGACCGGCAGATAGTCTGGTACCCATGTCTGTGCGCACCCGCAAGCCCCTCGTACCCGGGCAGCAGTCGCCCATTCGCGAGGTCCCGAAGAACATCGAGCGACCCGAGTACGTCTGGAAGAAGACCGCCAAGGAGGGGCACGAGCCCTGGGTGCAGACCCCGGAGACCATCGAGAAGATGCGGATAGCGGGCAAGATCGCGGCCCAGGCCCTGGAAGAGGCCGGCAAGGCCGTCGCGCCCGGTGTCACCACCGACGAGCTGGACCGGATCGCGCACGAGTACATGCTCGACCACGGCGCGTACCCGTCGACCCTGGGCTACAAGGGATTTCCCAAGTCCTGCTGCACCTCGCTGAACGAGGTCATCTGCCACGGCATCCCGGACTCGACCGTGATCGAGGACGGTGACATCGTCAATATCGACGTCACCGCCTACATCGACGGCGTGCACGGCGACACCAACAAGACCTTCCTCGCCGGTGATGTGGACGAGGAGGTGCGCCTGCTGGTCGAGCGCACCGAGGAGGCCACCATGCGGGCCATCAAGGCGGTCAAGCCGGGCCGCGCGCTCAACGTCATCGGCCGCGTCATCGAGGCCTACGCCAACCGCTTCGGCTACGGCGTGGTCCGCGACTTCACCGGCCACGGCGTCGGCCCCACCTTCCACTCCGGGCTGGTCATCCTGCACTACGACCAGCCCGCCGTGGAGTCGGTCATCGAGCCGGGCATGACCTTCACCATCGAGCCCATGATCAACCTGGGCGGCATCGACTACGAGATCTGGGACGACGGCTGGACGGTGGTCACCAAGGACCGCAAGTGGACTGCCCAGTTCGAACACACCCTCGTCGTCACCGACGACGGCGCCGAGATCCTGACGCTCCCGTGAGGGTCGCGATGCCCCAGCGGGGTACCAGAACTCGGGCCATCGGCTCCCGCGGCCCGCGGCGGAAGAATTCGCGGGTCCTCCCGCCCAACCCCCGCGACGAGGGTCTGGGCGCGCTCCGCGCCACCATGCGACGCCACGTCGAACTCGCCGCGGGACGGCAGGTGCCGGAAGCGGACGACGCCCCCGGCGAGCAGCCCGACGTCGAAGTGAGCGACAGCGCGGACGTAGAAGCGGACGACGGCCGCGACGTCTACACGAGCCGGGATGCCTACACGAGTAGCGGCCGAGACTCCTACCTCGGCCGGGACGCCTACACCGGCGGTTCGCGAGCGGGGAACAGCTCGCGGTGACGGGTGCGCCGCCGGTCGCGGGTGTCACCTCGGACGCCGGGAAAAGCGTTGTGGTGGACGGATTTTGCCGCCAGTTCGCAGTAGAGAGCGCGGAACGCGTGCGGCGTCACCGTCCTCGACTTCAGCTGCCGGTGGAGCGTCGGATCGCAGGAGTGAAGGGTGCTCCGTCGGCGGCGGGCGCCACCTCCGAAGCGGGGGTGAGCATGGTCGCGGCCGGGCTTCGCCGGATGTCGGCGAGGCGTGGGCTGAGTGTCGTACCGCGGAGCATGGGGAGCGGCTCTGCGGTGGACGGTATCGGGTGACCCGGGTGAAGGGCGCTCTGCTGGTCGCGGGGACCACCTCCGATGCGGGGAAGAGCGTTGTGGTGGCGGGGCTCTGCCGCATGCTGGCGCGGCGCGGGGTGCGGGTCGCACCGTTCAAGGCGCAGAACATGTCGAACAACTCGGTCGTCACCCTGGACGGCGGGGAGATCGGCCGGGCGCAGGCCTTGCAGGCTCGCGCCTGTGGGCTGGAACCCAGCGTGCGATTCAACCCGGTGCTGCTCAAGCCCGGGAGTGATCGGCGCTCGCAGCTGGTGGTGCGCGGCAAGGCCGTCGACACCGTGGGGGCGAAGGACTATTTCCGGCATCGGCAGCAGTTGCGTGCCATTGTCGCCGAGGAATTGGCCTCGCTGCGAGCCGAATTCGATGTGGTGATCTGCGAGGGCGCGGGGTCGCCCGCCGAGATCAATCTGCGGGCAACGGATCTGGCGAACATGGGTTTAGCGCGAGCGGCGGATCTGCCGGTCGTGGTGGTCGGCGACATCGATCGCGGGGGAGTGCTCGCCCACCTGTTCGGGACCGTGGCGGTTCTGGAACCCCAAGACCAGCAACTGATTTCCGGGTTCATCATCAACAAGTTCCGGGGCGATGTGGACCTGTTGCGACCGGGGCTGGACCAGCTCGCCGAGCTGACCGGGCGGCCTGCGCTCGGTGTCATCCCGTTTGCCGAGGACCTCTGGATCGACGCGGAGGACTCGCTCGGCACCGTCGCCGACGCCCCCGTCGGCCGTTCCCGCCCGCCGCTTGGTGCAGAGTGGCTGACGGTCGCCGCGATCCGGCTGCCACGCATCTCCAATTCCACCGATGTGGAGGCCCTGGCCTGCGAACCCGGGGTGTCCGTGCGCTGGGTGAGCGACCCGTCTCGTCTGGCCGGAGCGGACCTGGTCGTCATTCCCGGCAGCAAATCCACCGTCGGAGACCTGGAGTGGTTGCGGCGCACCGGGATTGCCGACGCCCTGACGGTGCGTGCGGCGGCCGGTGGCCCCATCCTCGGCATCTGCGGCGGCTACCAGATGCTGGCCCGCACCATCGTCGATCCGGTCGAATCCGCCGTGGGCACCGTCCCCGGCCTGGGCCTGCTGGACCTGGAGATCGAGTTCGCCGACCCCAAGGTGCTGCGCCGTTCCAGCGGCCGTGTCCCGAATCATGGTGTGCCGGGCCGTGACAGCGATCTCCCGGTGCACGGCTATGAGATCCACCACGGCCGTGTCACCCGGCAGGGCGACGACCCGTGGTTCGAACTCGACGGCGCTCCCGAAGGCAGTGTGCGCGAGGCGATCTGGGGTACCCATCTGCACGGAGCCCTGGAGTCGGACGAGTTTCGCCGCGCCTGGCTGCGGGTAGTTGCCGAACGGGCGCGCCGCACCGATTTCGTTGTCTCCGACACTGTTTCGGTCGCCGAGGTGCGCGCCGCCCAGCTGGATCTGCTGGCCGACCTCATGGAGAAGCACCTCGACCAGGACGCGCTCGAACAGCTCATCACCGCGGGTGCGCCCGCGGGTCTCCCCGTTCTGACCGTCAAGAAGTGACCGCCGTCACAAAAATCCGCCCGACTCGCATTCGGCCCCTCCGGCGCTCCTGTAGCGTGATCGAACATGGAATCTCGGCGGATCACGGTCGGTGACCGCGAGTGGGCGGTGCGAGTCGGCGGACCCGAAACCAGGCACCACGTCCTGCTGCTACCCGATGCGGGCGATCCGGCCGATATTTACGACCAGGTCTGTGCCCGGCTGCAGACCTCGGACCTGCACACCATCGCGATCGAATCGATCGACGGTCTCGACGCCACCACCGTTTTCGCCATCCTCGACCAGCTGAAGGTCCCGTGGGCCAACCTGGTCGGCAGCGGCGCGGGCGCGGACCTGGCCTGGCAGCTGGCCGCCCGCGGCTTCGGCCGCTTCATGAGCCTCATCGTGGCCGGCGGCGGTCATCCGGCCGCGCCGGGCGCGAACGGCGCCGTCAAGGACCCTTCCTGCCCGCCGGTGGAGATCCCCACCACCCTGCTGGCCACCAAGCGCCTGCCGCGTCCGGTGGCCGAGGCTTCCAGCCGGTTCGTCTACGGCGAATTCCGGCTGGTCCCCATGGATGTCGCCGATGTGGCCGCCGAAGCGGGCCACGAGCTGGCCACCGAAGTGGTGCTACGCACCAGCCTCTGGTGAATCGGCCAGCCACTTCAGCCAGGAATTCAGCTCCCTGAACGCCTGGGTGCGCGGCGTCTCCGACGACAGGAACACGTCGTGCCGCGCGCCCTCGATGGGCACGATATTGGTGCGCTCGCCCAGGCAGCCCGACCAGCGCTGGATCTGCTTGACGTCGAGTACCAGATCCGCCAGGTCGGCGGCGGGTCCGTACTTCCTCATGAACTTGGTGGCCTTCGACCGCAGGATCAACGCGGGCACACCGATGTCCAGGCCCTTGTGCAGCCGGAGCTGACCGCGGCGAATCGCCCGCAGCCAGCCGGCGTGAACCGCGTAGCCGCTCAACGGTTTCCAGTCCAGGTTGTAATCCCACTCGCCGGAGACGCTGTGGTGCAGGCTGTCACCGTACGCGGTGGAGACGCCGAGCGGCAGCTTCGCGAACCCCCGCAACCGGCCCAGGCCCTCCAGCAGCGGCGTGCCCACCGAGCGGTAGTAGCCGGGGCCCTGCAGGTCGAACCAGGGGCTGTTGAGCACCAGGCCCGTGATGCCCTGCGCGCGAGCGCCACCGGTGGCCTGCAATCGGTTCAGCCACAGCGAGGTCACCAGGCCACCGGTGGAGTGCGCCATGATCAGCACCGGCAGCTCGGTCTCCTCGCGGATGACCTGCAGCGACCGGTTCAGTTCCCCGTCGTAGAGCGCCAGATCGCTCACGTAGTGCGGGGTCTGCCCGGCCCGCTGCGAGCGTCCGCATTTGCGCAGATCCAGCGCGTAGAAGGCATAGCCCTGGGCGGCCAGGTGCTGGGCCAGGTGCTCCTGGAAGAAGTAGTCGGTGAACCCGTGCACGTACAGCACGGCCCGGGTGGCGACCGGGGCGTCGGCCGGGGCATAACGGACCAGGGTGGCGACCACGTCGCCCTCACCGTCCGGATCCGGACCCATCGGAATGGTCAGCTGCTGGTAGTCGGCACCCAGCACATCGGGCTGCCAGGTGGTGGTCAACGACGTGGTGGATGACGTTTCGGAGGTCACACGCCCAACATAGACCGCGTCCCGACGATGTCCATTTGGGAGGGATCTCTCACATTCGGGGATTTCGAAGCAGGATTCGGGAATGGTCAGGGGCAGAATTGAGTCCAAGTGAACGACGGGTAACCTAACCTCCACCTGGTGACCCACAAATGACAAGGAAGTCGATCAACGCCGTGTCGAACGCTGCCACGATTGAAAAGACCGATGTAGTACTCATAGGTGCCGGCATCATGAGTGCCACCCTCGGTGCCTTGCTTCGACAGGTGCAGCCGGATTGGTCGATCACCATCTTCGAGCGCTTGGAGGCCGCGGCCGCGGAGAGCAGCGACCCGTGGAACAACGCCGGTACGGGCCACTCCGCCCTGTGCGAGCTGAACTACACGCCGCGGAACGCCGACGGCTCGGTGGAGATCACCAAGGCCATCGACATCAACGAGCGCTTCCAGGTCTCGCGCCAGTTCTGGTCCTACTCGGTCGAGAACGGCGTGCTGGCCAACCCGTCGAACTTCATCAACCCCATCCCGCACGTGAGCTTCACCCACGGACCGGACGGCGTGGAGTACCTGCGCAAGCGCCACGAGGCGCTGTCCAAGCACCCGCTGTTCGAGGGCATGGAATTCATCGACGACGCAGCCGAATTCAGCCGTCGCCTGCCCCTGATGGCCAAGGGGCGCGACTTCTCCGACCCGGTCGCCCTGAACTGGACCGAGGCGGGCACCGATATCGACTTCGGTGAGCTGACCAAGGAACTGCTGGCCTACCTGGGCGCGTCGGGTGCCGACATCGCCTTCGGCCACGAGGTGCTGAACCTGACCAAGCAGTCCGACGGCTCCTGGCTGGTCAAGGTCCGCAACCTGCGCAGCCACAAGGTGCGGGTCATCAACGCGAAGTTCGTTTTCGTCGGCGCGGGCGGCGGCGCGCTGCCGCTGCTGCAGAAATCGGGCATCAAGGAGATCCGCGGCTTCGGGGGCTTCCCGGTGTCGGGTCTGTTCCTGCGCTGCACCAATCCGGGCCTGGTGGCTCAGCACGAGGCCAAGGTATATGGCCAGGCGTCGGTTGGTGCGCCTCCGATGTCGGTGCCGCACTTGGACACTCGCGTCATCAATGGCGAGAAGGGCCTGCTGTTCGGCCCGTACGCCGGCTGGACGCCGAAGTTCCTCAAGGACGGCAAGATGACCGACCTGATCAAGTCGGTGAAGCCGAACAACCTGTTTTCCATGCTCGGTGTCGGTGTCACCGAGATGGGCCTGGTCAACTACCTGGTCGGTGAGCTGCTCACGTCGCAGGCCGGTCGCATCGGTGCCATGGAGGAGTTCATTCCGCGCGCCGACGGCGACGATTGGGAGCTGATCATCGCCGGTCAGCGTGTTCAGGTCATCCGCCGCAAGGGCGCGGGCGGCGTGCTGGAGCTGGGCACCGCGGTCGTGGCGGCCGAGGACGGCACCATCGCCGGTCTGCTCGGCGCGTCCCCCGGCGCGTCCACCTGTGTCAGCGCCATGCTGGACGTCATGAAGAAGTGCTTCCCGCGCGAATTCTCCACGTGGGAGCCGAAACTCAAGGAAATGGTGCCGTCGCTGGGCGTCAAGCTCTCCGAGAACCAGGCCCTGTATCGCGAGGTCTGGGACTGGTCCACCAAGGCTCTGCAGCTGGATTCGGTGGATTCGGACAACACGCCCAAGCCCGTCGGTATCGCTTCTCACGCCTAGATGTGATAGCAAGACGCGATGATGTCAACGGTTGCTCTCAAACGGTCGTGGTCCCAAGACCTGGACACCGCGACGCTGTACAAGCTGTTGAAACTTCGCGTCGAGGTGTTCGTCGTCGAGCAGAAGTGCGCGTACCCGGAACTGGACGGGTTCGACCTGCTACCGGAAACCCGGCACTTCTGGCTCGACGATGAGGGCGAGGTCATCTGCACCCTGCGCCTCATGGAGGAGCACGACGAGGGCGTGAAGTCCTTCCGCATCGGCCGCCTCTGCACCGCCCCCGAGGCCCGCGGTCACGGCTACACCACCCGCCTGCTGCAGGCCGCCCTGGCCGAAGCCGGCTCGGCGACCGTCCGCCTGAACGCCCAGACCTACCTGCTCGACATGTACACCAAGCACGGCTTCAAGCCCGACGGCGAGGAGTACATCGAAGACGGCATCCCGCACATCCCGATGCGCCGCGGCTGACCCCGCACCCACCGAACAACCCCGCGCCCGCTGTGAAACCCACAGCGGGCGCTGCTGTTTCACCCAGTGGCCCAGGTCGGCAGCGCGACCGGGAAGGGGTGCTCGGGGTGGGAGACGGCGACGCCCTTAGAGTTGGGGTCGTGTCCGTTTCTCCTGTGGCTTACTCCGAGAGTGTTCGTACGGCCGGTGACGAGGCCGGGTTTCCGTTCTCCGCGGTGGTGGGGCAGGAGCGGTTGCAGCTGGCGCTGATCCTGTGCGCGGTGCACCCGGGGATCGGTGGGGTGCTGGTGCGCGGGGAGAAGGGGACCGCGAAATCGACCGTGGTGCGGGCGCTGGCGCAGTTGCTGCCACCGGTGGTGGACGAGTCGGGGGCGCGGCCCGCACGGCTGGTGGAACTGCCGGTGGGCGCCACCGAGGACCGGGTGGTCGGGTCACTGGATCTGGAGCGGGTGCTGCGGGACGGGGAGCAGGCGTTCAAGCCGGGGCTGCTGGCCGCCGCGCATCACGGCGTGCTCTACGTCGACGAGGTGAACCTGCTGCACGACCATCTGGTGGATGTGCTGCTCGACGCGGCCGCCATGGGGCGGGTGCACATCGAGCGCGACGGTGTCTCGCACACGCATCCGGCGCGATTCGTCCTGGTGGGCACCATGAATCCGGAGGAAGGCGAGCTGCGGCCGCAGCTGCTGGACCGATTCGGGCTCACCGTGGACGTGGTCGCCTCCCGCGATGTGGACGTGCGGATGGCCGTCGTCCGCCGCCGCCTGGACTACGAGGCGGATCCCGGCGCCTTCGCCGGCCGCTACGCCGCCGCGGATCGTGAAGTGGCCGAACGCATTCTGACCGCCCGCGACAAACTCGCCGACGTCGGTCTCGACAATGTCGAGCTGCGCCGCATCGCCGCCCTGTGCGCGAGCTTCGATGTCGACGGCATGCGCGCCGACCTGGTGGTGGCGCGCACCGCGACCGCCCATGCGGCCTGGCGCGGGGCGACCGCGGTCACCGAGGCCGACGTCCGCGTGGCCGCCGAACTGGCGCTGCCGCACCGCCGTCGCCGTGATCCCTTCGACGAGCCCGGCATCAGCGAGGAGCAACTCGACGACGCCATGCGGAACGCGGCCGAGGAAGCGGCGCGCGCCGAGGAGGACGACAGCCTGGGAAAAGGTGAAGCGGTCCCGCCGGACAACGGTGCGGGACCGCAGGATCCGGCGGACGGGGCCGAGAATCCCGGCCTGAACCCGGAACACGCCGATTCACCTGGCGCCGAACCGGACTCGCGCCATGGCGGCGGTGGGTCGATAGATGGCTCGGACCCCTTGCCGAGTGACTCCGACACCCCGGGTGACGGCCCGGATTCGGATCATGGCCTCGAGCCGGACAGCGGCCCGGATTTCCCTGGGGGAGGGCAGAATTCACTGGGTGACCCGCGCTCGGATGACGACGATCGGCGTGGCCGGAACGACTCGGCCGGCCGTGAGGGCCGCGTCGCAGCCCCCACCGCAACCCTGCCCAAGCCCCCGCGCTGGGAGGTCCCCGGCGTCGGCGAGGGCGCGCCCGGCCGCCGCTCCCGTGCCCGCACCCGGCAGGGCCGCGTCGTGCGCACCACCGACGACACCTCCACCGGCCTGCATCTGCTGGGCACCATCTTCGCCGCGGCCCCGCGCCAGTTCGAGCGTGGCCGCCTGTCGGGCCCCCTCGCCTTCGCCCCCGACGACCTGCGGGGCGCGTATCGCGAAGGCCGCGAAAGCAACCTGGTCGTCTTCGTCGTCGACACCTCCGGCTCCATGGCCGCCCGCGACCGCCTCGCCGCCGTCACCAACGCGGTGGTGGCGCTGCTCCGCGACGCCTACCAGCGCCGCGACAAGGTCGCCGTCATCACCATGCGCGGCCAGGACGCGGAACTGGTCCTCCCGCCCACCACATCGGTCGACATCGCCGTCCGCCGCCTCGCCGACCTCCGCACCGGCGGCAAAACCCCACTCGCCCAGGGCCTCCTGAAGGCCCGCGACCTCATCCGCCGCGAACGGACCCGGGACCCCCACCGCCGCCCCCTCCTCGTCCTCCTCACCGACGGCCGGGCCACCGGCGGCACCGACCCGCTCCCGCGCGCCCGAACCGCCGCCCGCATGCTCGCCGCCGACGCCGTCACCGCCATGGTCATCGACTGCGAACGCGGCATGATCCGCCTGAACCTCGCTCGCGACATAGCCACCGCCCTCCGCGCCGGCTACCTCCAATTGACAGCCCTCACCGGCGATTCCGTCGCCGGCATCGTCCGCGCCACCCGAGCCGCCTGACCACCCACCCGTTCCGCCGCCGCCAGTTGCGGCGGATGAGATTACCCGTGACATGGCCGCCGAAACCCTTGGCGGACTCTGGGTCCGAGGCCTCGCCGACGTTGGCGACGCCGCACCGTGGCGGTCGGCGGATCCGGATCGGGGCGTGCGCCGGGGTTCCGGAGCGGCCCGGGCCATCACCACAACCGGTGACCGGTCGTCGTCCTGGACCGGGGCGCGGGTCGGCGCGCCGGGTGCGTATGGCACCGTGATTCACCGACGAGTCGGTGTGGAAGGAGCTGGAGACGATGCCGAAGGGTGTGCCGCTGCCGGAGAGCATTCCGGATGACGGGCTGACGACGCGGCAGCGTCGGAATCTGCCTGTGCTCGCGGTGCACACCGGGCCCGGGAAGGGGAAGTCGACGGCGGCGTTCGGAATGGCGCTGCGGGCCTGGAATCAGGGGTTCGATGTCGCGGTGTTCCAGTTCGTGAAGAGCGCGAAATGGAAGGTGGGCGAGGAGGCCGCGTTCCGTACGCTCGGGACGCTGCACGATGAGACCGGGGTCGGCGGGGCCGTGGAGTGGCACAAGATGGGGGAGGGCTGGTCGTGGACGCGGAAGCAGGGGTCCGATGAGGATCATGCGGCCGCGGCGCTGGCGGGGTGGCAGGAGATTCGCCGTCGCCTGGAGGCCGAGCAGCATCGGTTCTATGTGCTGGACGAGTTCACCTACCCGCTCAAATGGGGCTGGGTCGACGTGGACGAGGTCGTCGAGACGCTGCGCGACCGGCCGGGCAACCAGCATGTGGTGATCACCGGCCGCGACGCACCGCAGGCGCTGATCGAGGCCGCGGACCTGGTTACCGAGATGACCAAGGTGAAGCACCCGATGGACGCGGGCCGCAAGGGCCAGCGCGGCATCGAATGGTGAACACGCCCGCGGTCGTCATCGCCGCGCCCGCCTCGGGGAGCGGGAAGACAACCGTGGCCACTGGATTGATCGGCGCGCTGCGCCGGGCCGGGCACCGGGTCGCGCCGTTCAAGGTGGGCCCGGACTACATCGACCCGGGATACCACGGTCTGGCGGCCGGACGGCCCGGGCGGAACCTGGATCCGGTGCTGGTCGGGCCCGACCGCGTGGTGCCGCTGTACCGGCACGGGAGCCAGGGCTGCGATCTGGCGGTCGTCGAGGGCGTCATGGGCCTGTTCGACGGGCGCATCGACGAGCACCACACCGAACCCGTCGCGGAGGGCTCGACCGCCCAGATCGCCGCCATGCTGGGCGCGCCGGTCATCCTGGTGGTCGACGCGCGCGGGCACAGCCAGAGCCTGGCGGCCCTGCTGCACGGATTCGCGACCTACGACAGCGGAATCCGGCTCGGCGGAGTGATCCTCAACCGGGTCGGCAGCGAACGCCACGAGCAGGTGCTGCGTGCGGCCTGCGCCCGCGTCGGGCTGCCGGTACTGGGTGCACTGCCGAGGCTGGCCGAATTGACGGTGCCGTCACGGCATCTCGGCCTGATCCCGGCGGTGGAGCACGGCTCGGCGGCCCAGGCCGCCGTGGACGCCATGACGGATCTCGTTGCGGCACATATCGATCTCGCGGCGGTGGCCGCCTTGGCCGCGTCGAGCGCACAGGGGCAGGACTGGGATCCCGGTGCCGAGGTGGCGGCGGCCGAATCCGGGCCGGTGGTGGCGATGGCGGGCGGACCGGCGTTCACCTTCGGGTACGCCGAACATCGCGAGCTGCTGGCGGCGGCGGGCGCGCAGGTGCGAGTCTTCGACCCGCTGCGTGACGAATTGCCCTCCGGTGCGGCCGGATTGGTCCTTCCCGGCGGTTTCCCCGAAGAGCACGCCGCCGAACTCGCGGCCAATACGGGCCTGCTCGACGCCATCGCCGAACAGGCCGGCCGCGGTCTCCCGATCCACGCCGAATGCGCGGGCCTGCTCTACCTGACCCGCACCCTCGACGGTCACCGCATGGCCGGGGTCATCGACGCCGAAGCCGAATTCGGCCCGCGCCTCACCCTCGGCTACCGGGACGCGGTGGCGCTCACCGATACTCCGCTCTGGAGCGCGGGCGCACGCGTGCGCGGCCACGAATTCCACCGCACCCGCCTGGTCACCCCCGGATCCGCCGCTGCGGCCTGGGCCTGGCGCGCTCCCTCCGGCGAGACCGTCCGCGAGGGTGCGGCAGTGCATCGCGTCCACGCGTCCTACCTGCACACCCACCCCGCCGGGAATCCAGCGGCCATCGACCGATTCATCACCACCGCAGCTGATTTCGCCCGCACCCATGCCCCGGCCTGAATTGGCTGTCGGGGTTGGACTCCGTCCCGGGACAACCGCCGACGCGATCCTCGCTGCCATTCGGAACGCGTTGGGCGACAGGGAGATCCGCTGCTTGGCGACCGTCGAGCGGCGGATCGGAGAGCCCGGGATCCGAGCGGCCGCCGACCGGTTGGGTGTCGAGCTGGTGGGATTCACGCTCACGGAGCTGGAGGCCGTTTCCGTTCCCAATCCGTCGGAGCGGGTCGCGCTTGCCGTGGGGAGCGCTAGCGTCGCTGAGGCGGCTGCTGTGCTTGCCGGCGATAGCGGGAATTTGGTCATCGCCAAAACCGTTTTTGGTGGGGTTGTTATCGCTGCGGCAGAATTAAATTCGTAGTCACAGATGTGAAAAGCGGAGTAATACAGGACATTTCGGATTCCTATGTTGTTGCTGTAGCGGTAAAATCAATGCATGAACTCGATGGGGGTGACACTCGACGCATGCGGTATCGCCGATCTGGCAGCCGCTGTGGAAACCCTGTCGAATTCCGTCCTCCACGGCAACCTGAACCCGTTTTCCGATGGTGATGTCGTGGAGTTGATGCAGCGGCTGGAAACCTGCAAACGTCAACTGTCGGCGCTGGATTCACGTTTGATCGTCGAAGCCTGCAATCGTTCGCTGCCCGAGGGCAGTGGGGCGAAGGGCGTGGTGTCGTTCCTGCGGCAGACGTTGGGCCTGTCGCGGTACGACGCGTCGGTGCGGGTGAAGATCACCCGCCGGTGCGGGGAGTTCTTCGAGCCCACCGGTCATCTGCGTCCGGCCGCGTTGGAGAAGACCGCCGAAGCCTTTGAGGCAGGCGATATCTCGCGTGATCATGTTCGCAACATCATCGACGTGATGACCCACCTGCCTGCCGACATTCCCGCCGAGACGCGCGCGGAGGCCGAGGACATCCTGGTCGGCCATTCCCGCACTGGTTGGCCTGATGACCTGCCCAAGATCGGGCGCGACATCCTCGCCCGCATCGACCCCGACGGCAAGGTCGTCTCCGATGCCGATCGCCGTCGTCGCCGTGGCCTGATCCTGGGCCGTCCCGGGGTGGATGGCATGTCGTGGATCGAAGGCTGGATCACCCCTGAGCTGCGGGCTCTGCTCGATGCGGTGTTCGCCAAGCTCGCGCGTCCGGGCATGTGCAACCTCGACGACACCGACAGCGTTTCCGCCACGGCCAAGGTCGTCGATTCGACGGTCCTCGAGGCTGCTGCGCGTCGTGACCGTCGTGATGCTGGTCAGCGCACCCACGACGCGTTGTTCGCGTTGCTGCAGCCCGGTGTCGACCCGGCCAGGCTGGGTTCGCATCGTGGTTTGCCGGTGCAGGCCATCCTGACCATGAACCTGGCCGATCTCGAGCGTGGGGCCGGGGTCGCGACCACCGCTTCCGGCGGGCACGTCTCGATCGACGAGGCGTTGAAGATGGCCGAGGGCACGCGTCCGGTGCTGGCGGTCCTCGACGCGGACGGGTTGCCGCTGTATCTGGGGCGTTGCCAGCGCCTGGCCAGCCCGGCTCAGCGGTTGGCGTTGATCGCTCGCGACAAGGGTTGCACCCGCCCGGGATGCGAGGCCCCCGCGAGCATGTGTGCGGTGCACCACATCACGGACTGGGCCAAGGGCGGGTCCACGGATCTGACCAATCTGACCCTGGCCTGCGATCGCTGCCATGCGCTGGTGAATGGCAGTGCCGGGGGTTGGAAAACCGTTGTCATGGGCAAGGATTCCCCGTATCGGGGGCGTGCCGGGTGGATTGCCCCGAAACGTCTTGACCCCACGGGCATGGCGCGGGTGAACGATCGACATTACGTGGGGGAGTGGGTCGCCGCTGCGATCGATTCGAGTTGCCGGAGGTGGGGTGCACGGGCGGCGTGATTCCCGGCTGCTCGTGTGCTGCTGGTGTGCGCAGGGACCGGGGAGTGTGGTCACCCTCGCCTGCCCTGCCGGACTTGGGCTGCCGCCGGGCTGGGAGCCATCTCCCGCCGATCCCGGCCCACGGACGGCACGCATCACCTTCTACGGACAAAACCCACCGCAAGACCACCTTGAAATCCTCGAACACCGAACAACCACAGCGGTCTCCTCCTCGCGACATCCCATCCTGCGGATACCCCAACCCCGAGATCCAAGCGAATACCTCCTGCAGCGACACCCACATGCAGGTTCAAAGGTGAGCGGGCTGGTAGACGAAGGCGCGCCCCCAAGCCCGTCCCCCTCCCTTCTCCAGGCGTCCTTTGGTCTTTTGTCTTTTGCGTTTTGTTCTTTATCTTTTGCCTTGTGGCGTATCCCACCCTCGTACCCGACGGCTGGCGCACCTTCCTGATGTGGTGGCGTTTCTGGGGCACTGTCGGCTTCTGCGCCACAGCCTTCCTGTCCTTCCTCATCATCAGAGACCTGGACGGCATCCCAGAGTTCTGCGGCTGGCGGCACCCTTGCCCACCCCAGATCATCCTGGGCCTGGGCGCGTTCCCCCTGTACACCTGGGCAGCCGGTGGAGCCGTCTCCTGGCAGCTCGGTCGCATAGCTCGACGCCACGGCTGGCGCCCCACCTGGGCACTCGCGATCGGTGCCCTGATCTTCGTCGCAGGCTTCCTACTCAGCCTCTACATGGTCGCCACTTACTGGTGGCCCTCCACCTGACCACTTCCTCATCCGGGCCGTGGTGTCCGCGATCAGTGAATTCCACAGTAGGCCACCGGAATTGCCGACATTGACGTCACTCTCACACGCCGCAGCCCCCGCCGGGTGGTTGGTTGCCGGCGAGGGCTGCGGCTGTGCGCGATCAGGGTGCGACAGCACCCCAATCGGCGAATCCGGTCGGATCATGGCGGCCCATGGTGCCGTGCTCGAACAGTCCCCAGCCCTCGGCGTCGCCGCAGCGCGCCTTGCCGACATGGTCGATGACGCCGAACGGAATGCGCCCGACAATGGCCGGGTCGGTCAGGTCGTAGAGCTTGCTCTCGGACCAGTCGCGGCCCTTCCATTGGCCGTGCTGCCAGTCGGGGTCGCCGCCGTAACCGCAACCGACATTGAGGGCCATGAAGGTTCCGGCCTCGACTTCGACCTCGAGCGGCTTGCCGTCGGGCGTGGTGAGATCCAGGCGCACCCGCGTCGGGATGCGCGTGCCCGACTTGTACGTCAGATGCACACGGGGCCAGCCCAGTTGCTCGACTCGCCCGTCCTTCCAGATCCGGGTGGCGTCATTGAGCGTGCGGAAGCCGTTGGGCTCCTCCTGCACGATGACGATGATGGAGAACTCGTCGAACAGCAGCGGCACGTACAGCCACCAGAAGCCTTCGGACGGTTCGGACCCCAGCCGGCCCGGGTGATCGGATTCGCCGACCGGGCGGATCCCCCAGGAGCGATCGCGGGTGCCGCACCATGCGGACGGGTCCACGCTGATATCGGTGCCGTCGACATGCAGTGTGCCCGACCAGGTTCCGACCTGCGCGAAGCGCTGCGCGTCGATGATGGGCCGGTGCACGCCGGTGAGGATGGTGTGCGGCTGTTCGGCCACGGCCGGGAAGGAACCCTCCCAGGTCAGGTCGAAGGACAGGTCCTCGTGTTCGCAGAGCACGCGGATCTTCTGCAGCGGTTCGGCGATCTCGATCCGGTAGCCGCCGACCTTGGGCTCGAGGCTGCGCTCGGCCAGGGTGTCGGAGAACCGCACGGCCCGCTGGGTGTCGCCGCGGCGCACGGTCGCGAACGCGTCGGTCACGCCCAGGTTCGGATATACGCCGAAACCGGTGACCAGGAAGGTGTCACTGCCGGTGTCGAGCGCGTTGAAGTAGTTGCGGTCGTAGAAGTTCCGATCACTGGTCCCGACCCGCGACATGGACAGCGGGGTCTGGTGGATCGGGTATTCGTCGAGCGAGTTGATCTGATTCTGCGTCATCTCTCAATCCCACGAGTAGGTGCCGTCGAGCATGGATTCCAGCAGGTGCCGGTGCATCACGTAGTCGTCGCGATCGTCGTTGTCGGCCGCCTCGCCGAAGTGGATCATCCGCCGCCGGATGCGGGCCATCACGATGCCGTGCCGCAGCGCGGCGTACATGAGGTACCAGTCCAGGTCGCGCACGGCGTGCCCGCTGGCCTCCGCGTAGAGCTTCTCCACATCGGCGCGCCGCATGTAGTCGGCCAGGCCCGGCTGGTCGAACCGCGTGGCGATGTCCTGGAAGAACCGGTGGATGAGAATCGTCCAGGCCACGTCGAGTTCCCGCGGGCCGATGGCGGCCATCTCCCAGTCCAGTACCGCGACCGGATCGAACTCGTCGAACATGACATTGCCCGGCCGGGCGTCGCCCCAGCTCAGCACGTCGGGTCCGGTATCGGTGGGGAAGTTCTCCTCGAGCCAGTCGAAGGTGCGCTCCAGCAGCGGGATGCGGAAGCCGTCGCGCGCGAGCGCCCAGTCGTACCACGCCCGCTGGGCCTCGAAGTGCCGCCGCAGTGCCGAGCCCTCGCCCGCCAGCATCGGGAACCGCTGGGCCGGATCGGGAATCGAGTGCACCTTGGCGATGATCTCGATGGTCCGGCAGGTCACCTGGTAGCGCTGCTCCGGGGTGGCCTCGTGCAGCCAGCCGATGAACACGTACGGCGGATTGTCCTCGGGCACACGGCCGTTCACGCGGCGCATGACGAAGAACGGCGCGCCGAGCACATTGTCGGAACCGGTTTCCAGCCAGCACAGCGGCGGCACCGGCAGGTCGGTGGCCTCGGCGACACCGGCCATGACCGCGAACTGCGTTGCCAGGTCGTAGTTCTCGAACACCGGAAAGGAGCTCTGATCGGGCGCGAGCCGCGCCACGAAGGACCCGCCGGCCGCCTGCCCCTGCTCGGTCCATTCGGCGTCGAAGAGCAGCGTGGTGCTGGACATGCCGCCGGCCTGCGGCCGGGTGATCGAGGTGACCCGCGGCGGCTCGTCGGCCTCGACCCTGGTCCCGAGCCACTGCGCGAGTTCGGTCGCGAGTTCATCGAGGTTCTGGTCGGAAACCGTGAGTTCCATCCGCTGGTTGGGATCGGCGTGGGCCGAAGTCATGGGGTCCTCCCTGCGCGGGTGTAGCGGAGTGCGCCTGTGGGCTACCGGATGCGGCCGAGTCGCCGCTGTGGTAAGTCCGGTCGGCACGTTGGGTGAAATGTAACGCGTTCTAAATAGCTCCGGTAGGGGATCGGCGAGACCCGTTTCGCCAGTTCCGGTGACCGGGATGTGGCTTGGTCGCCACGTCGTGGTCGTGCTGCCACGTACGCCTCGAGAAGTAGTTCCTATCAGGCATATTCCGGGTCGGCTCAGGGTGAATCCGGAAGCGTGCGGGCCGCCGGACCGCCTACCGTCGAAGCTTCCGAATGGAAGTGAGGGACGGGGCATGAGCGTGCAGACAATCGATACCGCGACCGATCGGGAGGGGAGGGACACCGAACCCGCACGGTCCTGGAATCCGATCGGACGCATTCTCTTCCGCTTCGGATTCCTGTACTTCGGGCTCTTCTGCGTCTTCTACCCGCAGATGCTGATCGACTTCGCGGGACCGCTGCAACGCTGGCTCCCGGACGACTGGCCCCGCCTCTGGATGAGCGTGTCCCTGCCCGTGGTGAAGTGGACGGGTCGCACCGTCTTCGGGACCGATGTGGCGCTGCACAGCACGGGCAGCGGTGATCAGGCGGTCTTCTGGACCCTGGTGTTCTGCCTGCTCGTGATCGCGGCGGCCGGGACCGTGCTCTGGACGATGCTGGACCGCACCCGGACCGAGTACCACCGTCTGTCCGCGTGGTTCCTGTTGTTCATCCGGTTGTGCCTGGCCGGTCAGATGCTCGGATACGGGTTTGCCAAGGCGATTCCGACGCAGATGCCCGAGCCCGCGCTCACCACG
The DNA here is from genome assembly GCF_040680715.1 of Nocardia sp. NPDC051981. Taxonomy (NCBI): domain Bacteria; kingdom Bacillati; phylum Actinomycetota; class Actinomycetes; order Mycobacteriales; family Nocardiaceae; genus Nocardia; species Nocardia sp. NPDC051981. The sequence continues at coordinate 59,246 of NZ_JBFAXK010000032.1, forward strand.
CTGCTGACCCCGTACGGCGACTTCGCGCCCATGAGTGTGCTGTGGAATCAGGTCGGTGTGTCCCCGGTGTACGAAACCCTGCTCGGGACCGCCGAGGTGCTGGGCGGTGTGCTGCTGCTGGTGCCGCGCACCCGGTTGGCGGGTGTGCTGCTGAGCCTGGTGAGCATGGCGCAGGTGTGGGTGCTGAACATGACCTTCGATGTGCCGGTGAAGCTGCTGTCGTTCCATCTGATGCTGCTTTGCCTGGTCCTGCTGGTGCCGGAGGCCCCGCGGCTCACCGCGCTGCTGACCGGCCGGGCCGCCGGTCCGGCTGCCACACCGGAGCCGTTCCGCACGCGCCGGACGCTGCGCTGGGCGGCCGCCGCGCAGGTGCTGCTGATCGTGTGGTTGTCGGCGGGCTACGTCTGGATCGGGGCGGAGAACTGGCACGAATCCGGCGGTGGCAGTCCGAAATCCGAGCTGTACGGCATCTGGACGGTCACCGACTTCACCCGCGACGGCCAGCCGGTGCCGCCGTTGCTGACCGATGAGAGTCGCTGGCGGCGACTGGTTTTCGACCAGCCCACGATAGCCATCGTGCAGCGCATGGACGATGAGTTTATGCCGCTGGGCGCGCAGATCGACACCGGCGCACACCGATTGGTGCTCCGCGGTGTGCAGGCGACCACGGACCTGGCGGATCTCGGCTACCAGCAACCGACGCCGAACCGGCTGGTGCTCGACGGCCGGCTGGACGGCCACTCGGTCACCATCACGCTCGATCAGGCCGACCTCGGCCAGCTGTCGCTCCGGAAGGGCCGTGGCCTGCACCTGATTCAGGAAGACGCGAACTTCGGCAAGGTCATGGGGTAGTGATGTCGCTGATCTGGTTGGTCCACAGCGGATTCGGGGCGAGGAATTCGCCGGATCCGGCCGCGAACGCTTGCTGGGCGTCGGCCCTGCCGAGCAGCCGGGCGGCCAGCCAGGCGGTGGGATAGCCGAGGTAGCCGGAGACGCCGGAGGTGCACGGCCAGGAGGCGCCGGCGCAATCCGGTTGGCCCTGAACATCATTGTGATTCGGGCCGACCAGGGTGCCCCACGCCTTCTGGACACCGGCGGGCACCGCGTCGTAGAAGGCTCGCAGTGATTGCAGGCCGACGGCGGTCGGCGGCAAGGTCTGCTCGGACGGCGAGATGACGGTGTCGGCCGAACCGTTCACGAAGAAGACCGAACCGCCGGCCAGTCCGTGGGTATCGGGGCACCAGCCGAGCAAGCACGACAGCTGGATGGGCAGCTCGATCGGCACCGCGGTCCTGATCCGGCCGCCCGAATGCATCATGGCGTTGAGGGCGCCCGTCGCCCCCTGCGAATGCCCCACCGCGCCAATCGCATCCGGGTCCAGGCGGTCGTGGAAGACGCTGCCCGGGTCCGCGGCCAGGGACAGTAGCCGGTCGATCGCCCCCGCGATGTCGATCCCCGACCCGGTGGCCGAGTTCTCGGTGGCGATCACCACGAACCCCCAGGACGCGAAATGCCGCAGCAGATACGAGTATTGGTCCGGATGCGCGTTGGTTCCGTCGCCCCAGGTGATGATCGGATGCCGGAACCCGTTGGCCCCCAGCTCGGTCGGATACCAGATGTCGTAGGCGGCCCCGGTGGAGTCGCAGCAGGTGAAGGCGCGCTGTTCGGTCACCGCCCAGGGCCCGGGCTGCGCATAGACGGCCTCCACCGGCGGGTCCGCGTGACCGATTCCGAAGGGAACGCCGAGCACCACGAGTGTGGCGAGCAGGCAACAGCGAACAAGCACGGCGGCACTGCGTGTCATAGCTATTCAGCATAGAAATGACCGGCGGGTTCACGGCGCAAGATGCCCGCGACCGTTGTGAACTCTGTATCGATTGCCACCGGGATGCCGGGCGATTGTCGTGCGTTGCCGCTTACGCCGTACCCTGAATCCTTGTGCAGAACCCCGCAGCCACCCCCGATGACCAGCCGGTTCCCGAGTCTCGGGTCGACATCGGTGATCCGAACTACCTGGTCGGCCTCGATCTGAACGGTCGCCGCGTGGTCGTGGTCGGCGGTGGCACGGTGGCGCAGCGGCGGCTCGGGCTGCTGATCGCCTCCGGTGCGGATGTGCACGTGATCAGCCGCGAGGCCACGCCCGCGGTCGAGGGCATGGCCACCTCGGGACAGCTGACCCTGGAGTTGCGTGCCTACGCCGACGGCGATCTCGACGGCGCCTGGTATGTCATGGCCTGCACCGACGAGCCCGAGACCAATGCGGCCGTGGTCGCGGAGGCCACCCGCCGCCGCATTTTCTGTGTCCGCGCCGACACCGCGCGGCTGGGCACCGCGGTCACCCCGGCCACCGCGCGCTACGACGGCATGACGATGGGCGTACTGGCCGGCGGGCAGCACCGCCGCTCGGCCACGGTGCGCAACGCGCTGCTGGAAGCCCTGCAATCCGGTGTGGTGACCGATGATTCGGCCCCCGTGACCCCGGGCGTGGCGCTGGTCGGCGGCGGCCCCGGCGATCCGGATCTCATCACCGTGCGCGGCCGCCGCCTGCTGGCCCGCGCGAATCTCGTTGTCGCCGACCGGCTCGCGCCGCCGGAGCTGCTGGCCGAGCTCGGGCCGGAGGTGGAGGTCATCGACGCGGCCAAGATTCCCTACGGCCGGGCCATGGCGCAGGAGGCCATCAATGCCGCGCTCATCGAGGGCGCGAAGGCGGGCAAGTTCGTGGTGCGGCTCAAGGGCGGCGACAACTATGTCTTCGGGCGCGGCTACGAGGAACTCGAAGCCTGCGTCGACGCCGGTATCCCGGTGACCGTGGTTCCCGGTGTCACCAGCGCGATTTCGGTGCCCGCCCTGGCCGGTATCCCGGTCACCCACCGCGGTGTCACGCACGAGTTCGTGGTCGTCAGCGGCCATGTCGCCCCCGACCACCCGGATTCGCTGGTCGACTGGCCCGCGCTGGCCCGGCTGCGCGGCACCATCGTGCTGCTGATGGCGGTGGAGCGGATCGAGAAGTTCGCCGACGCGCTGATCTCGGGTGGCCGTGCCGCCGGCACCCCGGTCACCGTCATCCAGGAGGGCAGCCTGCGCACCCAGCGCATCCTGCGCGCCGACCTGGCCACCGTCGCCGAGCGGGTGCGCACCGAGGGCATTCGCCCGCCGGCCATCATCGTCATCGGCCCGACCGCGGGCTTCACCGCGGGTGCGCCGGACCAGGACAACTCCTGACGTCGCGCAATGAGTTCGGTTCGCCGGATAGTGCATCCATTACAGTGGGCGGGTGCTCGATAACCCCGCTGCGACGATGCAGTATCCGGTGACCAAGCGGGCGTTCGGGCTCGCAATTCTCGTCCTCAGCGGGCTTCAGCTGATGGTCGTGCTGGACGGTACCGTCATGATCCTGGCGCTGCCGCGACTACAGGAACAGCTCGGCCTGTCCAGCGCGGGCAGTGCGTGGACGGTCACGGCCTATGGTCTTCCGTTCGCGGGCCTCATGCTCCTGGGCGGGCGTCTCGGCGACTCGTTCGGCCGCAAGCGGATGCTGATTCTCGGCGTGGCGCTGTTCACCGTCGCCTCGGCGTTGTGCGGCACCGCGCAGAACGAAGCCTGGCTGATCGCGGCCCGCGCGCTGCAGGGCACGGGCGCGGCCATTGCCGCGCCGACCGCCTTCGCGCTGGTGGCGAGCACGTACGCGCCCGGCCCGGCCCGCAATCAGGCGGTCGCCATCTTCGGATCCATGGTCGGTATCGGCTCGGTCGGCGGTCTGGTCATCGGCGGCGCGCTGACCCAGGTCGATTGGCGCTGGATCTTCTGGATCAATGTGCCGATCGGCATTCTCATTGTCTGGGGCGCGATCTACCAGCTGCGCGACACCGCGCACCACCGCATGTCCATGGACGTGCGCGGCGCCATCCTGGGCACGCTGGCCTGTGTGTCGATCGTCTTCGGCGCGACCGAGGGGCCCGAGATGGGTTGGGGCTCTCCGGTCATCCTCGGCGCCCTGATCGGCGGCTTCGTCCTGCTGATCGTGTTCATCTTCGCCGAGCGTGACGTGGACAACCCGCTGCTGCCGTGGTCGCTGTTCAAGAGCCGCGACCGCGTGATCACCTTCGCCGCCATCTTCCTGACCTCCGGCGTGCTCGGCGCGACCACCTTCTTCGTCGCGCAGTTCCTGCAGAACGTGCTGCGCTACAGCCCGCTGCAGGCCGGTCTGGCCAGCATTCCTTTCACCCTCGGCGCGGGCGTCGGTACCGCGGTGGCGTCCAAGGCGTGCATGTATGTCCGGGCGCGCTGGCTGCTGCTGGCGGCGGCCCTGGTGCTGGCGGGCGCGCTGTATTTCGGTTCCACACTGGACAGTTCGGCCGACTATTTCCCCACGCTGCTGGTCATGATGTCGATCGTCGGCTTCTGCGTGGGCACCGCCATCGTGATCCTGCCGCTGTGCGTGCTGGTCGGCGTGGACATGGCCCACATTGGCCCGCTGTCGGCGGTCGGGCAGATGTTCATGAACATGGGCACGCCGTTCGCGGTCGGCGTGCTGAGCCCGGTCGCCCTGTCGCGCACGCTGGCGCTCGGCGGCAAATCGGGCAAGGTGAGCGAGATGTCGCCGAGCCAGATCGATGCGCTGGGCAGCGGGTACACCCTCGTCCTGCTGGTGTGCGCCATCGGCACCGCGGTCATGGGCCTGCTGGCGCTGACGCTGCGGTACACGCCCGGGCAGCTGGCCCAGGCGCAGCACGCACAGGACGAGGCTCAGAAGCGCTAGGGCACCGCGGTGACCGCGATCGCCGATTCGGTCAGGCTGCCGAGGTAGATCGCGCCGTCCTGTTCGGCGACCCCGGTGACCATGGCGTAGTCGGTGCCCTCACGCTGCAGGTCGTGGACGAGATTCCCGTCGAAGTCGAAGGCCTGCACCCACACCGTGCGGGCCGGTTTCGGTTGCAGCGCTTCGGGAATCGCCCACACCAGCCGGCGCAGCACGCCGGGCAGCGGAAGCAGCATGTCCAGCAGCGGATTTCGCGGCGACACCAGCGCCACCCAGGCCAGCCCGTCACTGCCGAGGCCCATATTGTCGGGGAAGGCGGGCAGGTTCTCGGCGAAGTAGTCGTGGGTGCCCGCCTTCGGCCCGGTCAGCCAGTAGCGGGTGATGCTGTAGCCGCCGGTCTCGGCGACCAGCAGGCATGAGCGGTCCGGCGCGAGCACGATGCCGTTCGCGAATTTCAGCCCGTCGACCAGGGTTTCGACGCTCCCGTCGGGATTGCGGCGCAGCAGCCGGCCGGTCTCGGAGTGCTCGAGCATGTCGCCCATGTATTCGCCGAGCGACCAGTGCCGGGTGGATTCGGAGAAGTAGACGGTGTCGCCGTCGGCGACCACATTGCTGGTGAAGTTCAGCGGCACACCGTCGACCTCGGACACCAGCACCTCGACCTGCCCGCCCGGTTTGTCCAGCCGCAGCAGCCCACGGTTGGCATCGCAGATCAGCAGCGAGCCATCGGGGTTCGCGTGCAGTCCCAGCGGCCGTCCGCCGGTGTGCCCGATCCGCTCGACCGTGCCGTCTGCCGGGTCGACCGCCACCAGGGTGCCGTCCGCGAGTCCCGCGACGACTCTGCCGTCGGGGGCGATGACCACATCCTCGGGCCCGTCTCCGGGCACCTCGAGCCGCCGCACGGGCGGCATGGGTGGTGCACTGTGGTTTTCGTGGGCGCGGGCCGTCGCCTTGGGCGGCGTCCAGCGCTTGGGCTGCATGGACATGGCTCACTGTAACCCGGCCCTTGGTAGTCAACAGTTGTTGGCCTACACTTGTGGGCGTGACTGTGGAGACGGGGCCGCGGCGGTCGGATGCGACCCGCGCGGCGATTCTGGAGGCGGCGCGGCGCCGCTTCGCCGAGGACGGCTACCGGAAGGCGACGATCCGGGCGATCGCGGCCGACGCCGGGATCGACCCGTCGATGGTGATGCGCTACTACGGCAACAAGGACGGATTGTTCGACGCCGCACTGGATGTCGACCTGGAGCTGCCGGATCTCGGTGCGGCCGCACCGGATTCGCTGGGCGCACTGCTCGCGGCGCGTTTCCTGGAGCTGTGGGAGCAGCCGCCGACCAGCGAGATCCTGCTCACCCTCATCCGTTCGTCGCTGACCGACGAGGACGTGGTGGAACGCACCCGGCGCATCTTCGCCCAGCAGCTCATGCCGGCCGTGCTGCGTTTCGGCGATCCGGCCGACGCACCGCATCGCGCGGGTCTGATCGCCACCCAGATCCTGGGACTCGCCCTGTGCCGCTACGTCTTACGGCTGCCGCCGGTGGTGGCGCTGAGCTCGGAGCAGATCGTCGCCGACATCGGGCCCACCATTCAGCGCTACCTCACCCTCGGGAACGCCTGACCTCGTGAGCCAGTGGTGAAAACCACGCTGCCGGAGGGGTTTTCTCCGGACCGAAGATTGGGCACACTGCCGGGATGGGGATGAGTCTGGACGCGGATCTGCTGGACCGCTGGACGACATTGGCCGGGCCGCAGGCGCGCGCGGTGGGGGAGGATCTGGTCCGCCGTTACCGTGAGCCGCACCGCCGCTATCACACCGTCGAGCACCTGGCCGCCATGCTGGCGGTCATCGACGATCTCGCCGCCGATGCGGAGGATCTGGACGCGGTGCGCTACGCCGCCTTCTTCCACGACGCGGTCTACGCCGTCGACGGCACCGACAACGAGGAGGCCAGCGCCCGCCTGGCTGAAACCGCCCTGCCCGCACTGGGAGTCGCCGCGGACACGGTGGCGGAGGCCGCGCGGCTGGTCCGGCTGACCGGCGGCCACCATCCGGACCCGTCGGACCGAAACGGCGCGGTGCTCTGCGATGCCGATCTGGCGATCCTCGCGGCCGACGCGACCGCCTACGCCGCCTACACCGCCGCCGTCCGCGCCGAGTACGCCCACGTCCCCGACCCGCTCTTCCGCTCGGGCCGGGCGGCCGTGCTGACGGCGCTCACCGGACAGCCCGCCCTCTTCCGCACGCCCACCGCCCGGGCCCGCTACGAGTTCGCGGCCCGCGCCAACCTCGCGGCCGAACTCGCCACGCTCACCGCGGAGCCGGCGGGCGAGGCCCAGGCCGAATGAGGGTTCGTGCCCCGATCAGCGGGTGCCGTACTTGTAGGTCTGCTTCCGCAGTTTGAGATACACCATGATCTCGGCGTGCCGGACCCCGGCCAGCCCGCGAATCCGATTGGACACCAGGTCGAGCAGGGCTTCGTCGTCCGGGCACACGGCCTCGCAGAGGATGTCGTAGCGGCCGGCGCACACCACGACGTAGTTGATTTCCTCGATGGCAGCCAAGATGTCGGCCACCTGCTGCACCGGCCCGTCGACGGTGATGGCGATCATGGCCTGCCGGAACAGCCCGACCTGCAGGGGATCGGTGACCGCGACGATCTGGATCACCCCGGCATCGGCCAGCTTCTGCACGCGTTGGCGGACGGCGGCCTCGGAGAGTCCGACGGCCTTGCCGATGGTGGCGTACGCGCGTCGCCCGTCCTCCTGGAGCTGGTCGATGATCCGCTTGGAGATGTCGTCGAGGATCGGAGCTCCCCGGCCGGAGTTCTGGTCGATCACGGGATCATCCTTCCTCGTCGCGGCTGGTCGGGCGAACGCCCGACCGGCGGTCGCGAGCGCGCGGGTATGTTGGGATCGGTCGCCGGGTCCGGCGGTTTTCGGTCCGACAAGGATGATCTCCCGTGAAGTACGTTCCGCGCGCGGTTCTGTTCCTCGGCATTCCCGCGCTCCTGTTCGCCCTCCCCTGGTGGCTGCTGGTCTACACGACGATGTCCGGGACATGGTTCTGGCTCGGGTCGGCGGTGTTCCTGCTCGGCTATCTGGTGCTGCCGGCGGGCATGCTGCTCGGGCACGGCCCGCGGCAGTCCGACGCGGCGTCGCTGGTGGGCGACACCATGCTGGGTGTCATGTGGGTGGTGTTCACCTGGTCGGTGATCGGCGCCGCGGTCCGGGGTGTGCTGACGGTCGCCGGGGTGGACGATCCGGTGCGCTCGCGCGTGGTGGCCGTCGGGGTGCTGGCGGTGTCGGTCGTGCTGTCCGCCTGGGCGATCTACGAGGCGCGCCGGGTGCCGCGCGTGCGCACGGTCGACGTCGAGATCCCCGGTCTCGGTGCGGGTTTGGACGGTCTCCGGCTCGTGGTCGTCACCGACACCCACTACGCCGCGACCGATCGGTTGCGCTGGTCGGAGCGGGTGGTCGAGGAGGTCAACGCGCTGCGTCCCGATATCGCCTGTCACGCGGGCGATCTCGCCGACGGCTCGGTGGAGAAGCGGATGGCGCAGGTCGATCCGCTGGGCAAGGTCGAGGCCGAGTACGGACGCTTCTACATCACCGGCAATCACGAATACTTCGGCGACGCACCGGGCTGGATCGACCACATGTCCGGCCTGGGCTGGCAGCCGCTGCGCAACCAGCACGAGGTCATCACCCGCGAGGGCGACAGCCTCGTGCTGGCGGGCATCGACGACCCCACCGGTAGCGGCCTGCCCGGCCACGGCCCCGATATCACCGCGGCCCTGGCCGGCGCCGATCCGGCTCTGCCGGTGGTCCTGCTGGCCCATCAGCCCAAACAGGTCACCGATGCGGTGTCGGCCGGTGTGGCCCTGCAGATTTCGGGCCACACCCACGGCGGGCAGATCTGGCCCTTCCGGTACCTGGTCCGCCTGGATCAGCCCGTGGTGGCCGGGCTCAGCCGCCACGGCGAGCGCACCCAGCTCTACACCAGCCGGGGCACCGGCTTCTGGGGTCCGCAGTTGCGCCTGTTCGCGCCGAGCGAGATCACGGTGCTGATCCTGCGCCGGCCCAACTGATTCCGGCCGCTCAGCTGTCGAAGCCCAGGCCGGTGTAGTCGAGGGTTTTCAGCCACAGATTGCGGCGTCCCTGGTGCGCGTCCGCACGGGCCAGGGACCAGCGGGTGAGGTGAATTCCCGCGGAGCGCAACGGTTCCGGTGGCAGCGGCAGCGGCCGGGAGCGGACCATCCGCAGCCGGGTCCGCTCCGTGTCGCGGCCCCACAGCTGGTCGAGCATGACCTCCGCGCCGAAGCGGGTCGCGCCCACCCCGAGCCCCGTGTAGCCGGCGGCGTAGACCAGCCGGCCCTTGTAGGCGGAGCCGAAGAAGGCGCAGAACCGGCCGCAGGTGTCGATGACCCCGCCCCAGCGGTGGGTGAAGCGCAGGCCGTCGAGCTGCGGGAAGGTCTGGAAGAAGTGCTGGGCGAGGGTTTCGAAGGTGGCCTCGTTGTATTCCAGGGCGGGGGCGATGCGATTGCCGAAGTGGTAGATGGCGTCGTAGCCGCCGAAGAGGATGCGGTTGTCGCTGGTCAGGCGATAGTAGTGGAAGCGGTAGGAGGCGTCGCCCAGACCCATGCGGGTGCCCCAGCCGATACTGTCGAGCTGTTCGGCGGTGAGCGGCTCGGTCATGAGCGCGTAGTCGTAGACCGGCACCACATGGCGTGACACCTTGGGCACCGGGCCCGCGAAAGCGCTGGTGCACAGGGCGACCCGGGGCGCGCGGACCTCACCGTGCGGCGTGTGCAGGGTCAGCGTGCCTCCGTGGGATTTCGAAAGGCGTTGCACCGGAGTGCCTTCGAAGATGCGGACACCGGAATCCAGGCAGGCGCGCCGTAATCCCCAGGCCAGCCGGGCCGGATCGAGCATGGCGACGCCGTCGCGGTCCCACCAGCCGCCGAGGTAGGTGGGGGAGTGCACCATGCCCTGTATCTGGCCGGCGTCGAGCAGTTCGGTGCGGTAGCCGAGGGCTTCGGCGGCGTCGTGGCTCTCCTGTAGCCAATCGACCTCATGGGGCGCGGTGGCGACCTCCATTTCGCCGGTGCGCTCGAAGTCGCAGTCGATGCCGTACCGGAGGATGGCCTTCTCGATGTCGTCGAGGTTGGAGCGGCCGAGGCGTTCGAGCTGGCCGATCTCGTCGGGGAAGCGCTCCATGCCATTGGCCAGGCCGTGGGTCAGGCTGGCGGAGCAGAATCCGCCGTTGCGGCCCGAGGCCGCATGTCCGCAGAGACCGGACTCCAGCAGCGCCACGTCGATGCCGGGATCGCGTTCCTTGGCCAGCAGCGCGGTCCAGAGTCCGCTGTAGCCGCCGCCGATGACGGCCAGGTCCGCGGTGGTGGCCGTGGTGAGTGGGTCGGTGGGGGTCGGCCGCTCGGGCCGGTCGGTCCAGTACGGCGTCGGCGCTGCATCGATGAGTGCCGACGCCCACAGTTTGCTTCCCTTGGCCGACATGGCCGATCAACTCCTTCTCTCGTGCCGTAACGGCGAACGTTCGCGCCTGCGTGCTCGGGGTACGTGGAAGCCGCCGATGGTCACCGTGGGGGGACCAGTCGGCGGCTTTCGAGAGAGTCAGCTGGTGGCGGCGCGATCCTCGGAGCGGCGGGGCATACGCACGGTGGACCGCAATACCTGCGTCGGCGACGTCGGCCGGTCCATTTCCGCCTCCTCCTGTGTCATGAGGATAGCCCAGAAATGCGCGGGCGGGTCCGATCGGAGCCCGCCCGCGCGATATCGCCGCCTTTTACCCGGCCCGGAAGATGATGTCGTGCCAGGGCTTGTGCGCCACGCCGGTGATATCCGACATGACGTGCTTGATATTCGTGTACTCCTCGAATGCGTAGGCGGACATGTCCTTTCCGAATCCGGAGGACTTGTACCCACCGTGCGGCATTTCACTGATGATCGGAATATGGTCGTTGATCCACACGCAGCCGGCCTGAATTTCCCGGCTCGCCCGCTGGGTGCGGAACACATCGCGGGACCAGGCGGAGGCGGCCAGCCCGTAGACGGTGTCATTGGCCAGCGCGATGGCCTCGTCGTCGGTGTCGAAGGGCAGCACGACGAGCACCGGGCCGAAGATCTCGTGCTGCACGATCTCGGAGTCCTGGGCCGCGCCGGTGATCAGTGTCGGCTCGAAGTAGGAACCGGCCGCCGGGGTGTGTTCCGGAATTCTGCCGCCGCGAACGATTTTCGCGCCGGATTCGCGGGCCCGTTCCACCATGCCCAGCACTTTCTCGCGGTGTGCGCGCGAAATGAGCGGTCCCATATCGGTTTCCGGGTTCTCGACCGGACCGAGCGCCACCCGGTCCATGAGATCGGCTACGCGGCCGATGAATTCCTCGAACAGCGGCCGTTGCACATAGGCGCGGGTGGCGGCCGTGCAATCCTGGCCGGTATTGATGAGCGCGCCCGCGACCGCGCCCCGCGCCGCGGCTTCGGGGTCGGCGTCGTCGAACACGACGAAGGGGGCCTTGCCGCCGAGTTCGAGGTGGACCCGCTTGACCGCACCGGCGGCGGTGGCGGCCACCCGTTTGCCGACCCCGGTGGAGCCGGTGAACGACACCATGGCCACGGCCGGATGCTCCACCAGCGGCTGTCCCGCCTCGGCGCCGGTGCCGGTGAGCACATTGATCACGCCCGGCGGCACGCCCGCGGCGGTGGCGGCCTCCGCGAACAGCAGTGAGGACAACGGCGTCAGCTCGGAAGGCTTGAGCACCACCGTGTTTCCGGCGGCGACGGCGGGCAGGATCTTCCAGGCCGCCATTTGCAGCGGATAGTTCCAGGGCGCGATGGACCCGATGACGCCGAGGGGTTCCCGCCGGATCGACGAGGTGTGGTCACCGGAGTATTCGGCCGCCGCCTTGCCTTCCAGGTGCCGGGCGGCGCCGGCGAAGAAGGCCGTGTTGTCGATGGTGCCGGGCACGTCGAATTCCGTGGCGAGGCGAATCGGCTTGCCCGCGTTGACACTTTCGATCGCGGCGAGGTCCCCGGCACGAGCGCGCAGGATCCGGGCCCATTCGTGCATGAGGTCCGACCGCGCGGCCGGGGTGAGCCCGGCCCAGCCTGGGAAGGCCGCCCCGGCGGCGGTCACCGCCGACTCGACGTCGGCCGCGTTCGCGCCGGCGCCCGAGGCGATGACCGCGCCCGTGGCCGGCGCGATGATCGACAGCGGCGCGCCCGACCCGGATCGTCGTACGCCGCCGATGAATTGCAGTTGTTCCTGACCCATCGCGCTCCTCGCGTTCTCGAAAGTCACCGTCTCCGGGTCACACGGTATGGGCGTCGGCCGCCGTGAGCGCCTGATCGAGGATGGCGAGTCCCTCCTTGGCCTCGGCCTCGCTGATGGTGCAGGGCGGGACCACGTGCAGGCGGTTGAAGTTCACGAACAGCAGCAGTCCGGCAGCCTTGGCGGCGGCGACCGTCTCGTTCATGGCCGGGCTGGTGCCACCGTAGGGCGCCAGGGGTTCGCGGGTGGCGCGGTCGCGGACCAGCTCCACGGCCCAGAACACGCCGAGTCCGCGAACCTCACCGACGCTCGGGTGCCGCTCGGCCAGTTCCCGCAGGCCCGGGCCGATGACGCGCTCGCCCATGTCCGCGGCGTTCTCGACGATGCCCTCCTCGCGCATGGCGGTGATGGTCGCGACGGCCGCGGCCGTGGCCAGCGGATGCCCGGAGTAGGTGAGCCCGCCCGGATAGGCGCGGTCGTCGAAGGTGGCCGCGATGTGCGGTGCGATGGCGACGCCGCCCAGCGGCACATATCCGGAGTTGACGCCCTTGGCGAAGGTGAGCAGGTCCGGCGCCACGTCGAAATGGTCGATGGCGAACCATTCTCCGGTGCGGCCGAAGCCCGCCATCACCTCGTCGGCGATGAACACGATGCCGTACTTGTCGCACAGTTCGCGCACGCCGGCCAGGTATCCCGGGGGCGGCACCATGATGCCGGCCGTGCCCGGCACCGATTCCAGAATGACGGCCGCGATGGTGCTCGGCCCCTCGAACGCGATGGTCTGCTCGAGGTGCTGCAGCGCCCGTTCGGTCTCCTCGGCCTCGGTGGTGGCGTGGAACTGCGAGCGGTACAGGAACGGCCCGAAGAAGTGCACGACCCCGGCATTGCCGTGGTCGTTCGGCCAGCGCCGCGGGTCGCCGGTCAGATTGACCGCGGTTTCGGTGCCGCCGTGATACGACCGGTAGCGCGCGAGCACCTTGTACCGCCCGGTGTGCAGCCGGGCCATGCGCACCGCGTGCTCGACCGCGTCCGCGCCGCCACTGGTGAAGAAGATCCGGTTCAGCTCACCGGGGGTGCGTTCGGCGATGAGCCGCGCCGCCTCCGAGCGGGCGTCGTTCACGTAGGCCGGGCCGATGGTGCACAGCGTCGCCGCCTGCTCCTGGATGGCGGCCACCACCTTCGGATGCTGGTGTCCGATATTGGTGTTCACCATCTGCGAGGAGAAGTCGAGCAGCCGGTTGCCGTCGCCGTCCCACACGTAGCAGCCCTGGGCGGCGGTGATCACCGTGGGATCCAGCGACTTCTGCGCGGACCAGGAGTGGAAGACGTGCTGGCGGTCCAATTCGTAGGCGCGGGCGGCTTTTTCGCGGGCCGCCTCCGGGGTCAGCCCATTGGGCAGGGTCATCGCGGACTCCGTTCAGTGGTTCTGGGGGAAGCCGAGGTTCAGGCCGCCGTGGCTGGGATCGAGCCAGCGGGTGGTGACGGCCTTGGTACGGGTGAAGAAGTGCACGCCGTCGGTGCCGTGCGCATGCGAATCGCCGAACAGGGAGTTCTTCCAGCCTCCGAAACTGTAGTAGGCCATGGGGACCGGAATGGGGACATTGATGCCGACCATGCCGACCTCGACCTCGTTGTGGAAGCGCCGGGCCGCGCCGCCGTCGTTGGTGAACAGAGCGGTGCCGTTGCCGTAGGGGTTGGCGTTGACGAGGGCCAGCGCCTCGTCGTAGCTGTCCACACGGATCACCGACAGCACCGGGCCGAAGATCTCGTCGGTGTAGACGCTCATGTCGATGGTGACGTGGTCGAGAATGGTGGGGCCCAGCCAGAATCCGTCGGCCGCGCCGTCGGCGGCCACCCCGCGGCCGTCGAGAACCACGGTGGCGCCGGAGGATTCGCCCGCCGCGATATAGGCGGCCACCTTGTCGCGGTGCGCCTCGGTCACCAGCGGGCCCATATCGGTGCCGCGGGTGCCGTCGCCGGTGCGAATGGTCTTGGCGCGCTCGGTGATCCGCGCTACCAGATCGTCGGCGATATCGCCCACCGCCACCAGCGCGCTGATGGCCATGCAGCGTTCACCGGCCGAGCCGAAGCCCGCGTTCACGGCGGCGTCGGCGGCCAGATCCAGATCCGCGTCGGGCAGCACCACCATGTGGTTCTTGGCCCCGCCGAGGGCCTGCACGCGTTTGCCGGCGGCGGTGCCGTGCTCGTAGACGTACTTGGCGATCGGGGTGGAGCCGACGAACGACACCGCCTTGATGGCGGGGTTCGCCAGCAGTTCGTCCACCGCCACCTTGTCGCCCTGGACCACGTTGAAGACCCCGTCCGGCAGCCCGGCCTCGCGCCACAGCTCGGCCAGCCACAGCGAAGGCGAGGGGTCCTTCTCGCTCGGCTTGAGCACCACGGTGTTGCCGGCCGCGATGGCGACGGGGAAGAACCACATGGGCACCATGGCCGGGAAGTTGAACGGCGAGATGATGGCCACCGGGCCCAGGGCTTGCCGTACGGAGAAGATGTCGACCTTGGTGGAGGCGTTCTCGGTGTAGCCGCCTTTGAGCAGATGCGGTATGCCGCACGCGAATTCGACGACCTCGAGGCCGCGGGTGACCTCGCCCATCGCGTCGGCGAGCACCTTGCCGTGCTCGCTGGTGATGAGGGCGGCCAGCTCCTCCTTGCGCTCGTTGAGCAGTTCGCGGAAGCGGAACAGCACCTGGGTGCGCTTGGCCAGGGAGGCGTCGCGCCAGGCGGGGAACGCGGCCACGGCGGATTCGATCACGGTGCGGACGTCGGCCGCGGAGGCCAGGGCGACCTGTCCGGTCACCACGCCGGTCGCGGGGTTGGTGACCGGTGCGGTCGCCGTGCTGGAACCGGTGAAGGACTTGCCGTCGAGCCAGTGTGCGATGGTCTGCATATCTCCTCGATTCCGTGGGTGTCGGTCCCTACTCTGCGCCATTACCCGCCGGTTGATTCCCGACGTTGTGTATCCATTTTCCAATTTCGTATTACGATTCGTCGGTGCTCCCCTCCGTTGCTGATGTGCTGGCCATGCCGGTCGTGCGGGCCGGTCAGCCACAGGTCGTGGGCGGCGGTCCGCTGGATCGGCCGGTGCGGTGGGTGCACGTGAGCGAACTGCCGGACGTGGCGAAACTACTGGTGGGACGGGAATTGATTCTCACCACCGGACAGGCGCTGGCCGGTAGCGACGCGGCCACCGTGGCCTACCTGGAATCGCTGGCCGCGGCCGGGGTGTCCGGGCTGGTCATCGAATTGGGCACCTACGTGCGGGAATTGCCGCCGGTGGTGGCCGAGACCGCCGACCGGGTGGGATTGCCGATCGTGGCGCTGCACCGGGTGGTGCGGTTCGTGGAGGTCACCGAGGCGGTGCACCGGGTGATCGTGGCCGACCAGTACGCGGAGCTGGAATTCGCGCGCACGGTGCACGAGACGTTCACGGCGTTGAGCGTGCGGCGGGCGTCGCTGGCCGAAATCGTGAAAACCGCTGCCGGGATGCTGGACGCCTCGGTCGTGCTCGAGGACCTGGCGCATCGCGTGCTGGCCCTGACCGCGCGCCACACCGGCACCTCGGCTCTGCTCGAGCACTGGGAGGCCACCTCCCGGCTGCTGCCCGACACCGACCCGAATGTGGTTCCCGTGGGCCCGCATACACAGCGCTGGGGCCGGCTCATCCTGCGCTCCAGCCGGGTGCCCACGGCCCGCGCCCGCATGGTGCTCGAACGCGCCGCGCAGACGCTGACCCTGCACCGGATGATCGAGCGCGACCGCTTCGGGCTGCACCGGCAGGCCCAGACCGGGCTCATCGACGATATGGTCAACGGCCGCCTCACCGACGAGCGTGACGCAGTGGCGCTGGCGGCGGCGCTCGGGCTGGCCCGCCGTGCCCGCTATATCCCGCTCGCGGTGGAGGTCGCGGCGGCGGCGGAGGCGGATCCGGTGGCGCAGCAACGCCGTACGGCCGCACTGCTGGACGCGGCGCTGCACGGGGTGGCGCTGGCCAAGGCCACCGCGCTGGCCGCGCCCGACCACGGCAATCGGGTCACCATCGTGCTGGGCGTCGCCCGGAGCGGCGACCTGGACGGCGCGCTCACCGCGATCTGCTCGGCGATGCTCGCCGAGATCCGCCGCGTGGCGGGTGTGGAGCGCGCGGTCATCGGCGCCGGCGGTGAATCGGACTCCCTCCTCGACACCGCGCGCGAGCTGGCCCAGGCCGCGCATGTCGCCGAAGTCGCGCTCTCCCTGGACCCTTCGGTCCCGCGCCCCTTCTATCGCAGCGGCGATGTCCGCCTGCGCGGCCTGCTCTCGCTCATCCGCGACGAGCCGGGCGTCCAGCGCTTCGCCGAGACCGAGCTGAGCGCTCTGCTCCGCCACGACATCCGCAATGCCGCCGATCTCACCCGCACCCTGCGCCAATTCCTCGACCTGGCGGGCAACAAGACCGAACTCGCCAAGCGCCTCAATATCAGCCGGCCCACCCTCTACGACCGCCTGTCCCGCATCGAACGCATCCTCGACGTCGATCTCGACAACGGCGAGACCCGCACCTCCCTCCACACCGCCCTGCTCATCCGAGACCTGGTCGCTGCCCCCGAACCTCGCTGACCGCCGCCCCCGGCGAGATCCTCCGACGTGAATTCCCTGGCAGGAGGCCGACCCGAGAAGCGCTGTGCGCCAGCGCATTCTCGAGGCCCTGGTCCGGATCGCCGCCCGTCATCCAGGTACGTCGCCGGTCGGGCCTTCGAACCGGCGGTGCTTCCGACGTGGGTCGGTGGGCTCCGGGCAGGGCGCACCGGAATGACCGGGAGCGGCTGAGGTCCGCGCGTCGGGGCCCAGGTCCGGCCCGGGCATACTGGCCGCGTGGAGTTCGGGATTCTGGGTCCGATCGAGGCGCGGCGGGCCGATGGGGGCCCGTTTCCGATCGGGGGTCCGCAGGTGCGGGCCTTGCTGGCGGTGCTGGCATTGGATGCCGGGCGGGTGGTCGGGCGGGAGCGGCTGATCGACGATCTGTACGGGTCGGAGCCACCGGGGGATGTGGGACATGCGTTGCAGTCGCAGGTGTCGCGGCTGCGGCGGGCGCTGCGCACCGGTGTGGGGGACGGCGAGTTCGTCGAGTCGGCCGGCGCGGGTTATCGATTGGCGGTCGACCCGGAGTCGGTGGATGCGCTCCGATTCGCGCGGCTGGCCGAGCAGGGGCGGAAGGCCTTGCGGGACAGGGATTCCGGCGCTGCGATGACGCTGCTGGACGAGGCGCTCGGATTGTGGCGCGGTCCGGCGCTGGCCGATGTGCGGGACGCGCCCTTCGCCGAGAGTCAGGGCGCGCGGCTGGACGAGGCGCGGCTGGCCGCCGAGGAGGATCGGGCGGAGGCGGCCCTGGCGGTGGGGGATTCGCAGGCGGTGGTGGCGGCACTGTCGGAATTGGTTGCGGCACATCCCCTCCGGGAGCGGGCACGCGCTCTGCTCATGCGTGCCCTGTACGCGGCGGGTCGCCAGGCCGAGGCGCTGGAATCCTTCGAAGCGGGACGGCGGCTGCTCGCCGACGAGCTCGGGGCCGATCCCTCGGCCGAGCTCATGGACGCCCACCTGGCGATCCTGCGAGCGGATGAGGTTGCGGCCGTGTCGAATCGGCGGCTGCCCACCCCGCTTACCAGTTTCGTCGGCCGGGAGGACGAACTCGCGCGGTTGGTGCCACTGGTCGCCCAGGCCCGCCTCGTCACCCTGATCGGCCCCGGCGGCACCGGGAAGACGCGCTTGGCGCTGGCGGCGGCCGACCGGGTCCGCGGCGACGTCTGCTTCGTCGAATTGGCGCCGCTGGTGGACGGGGTGCAGGCAGCCCAGGCGATCGCGAGCGCCCTGGGCTGTCGCGACCTGTCGGCGCATGCGGCCCCTGGGCCACGCGATGTCGAGTCGCAGCTGGTCGCCGTGCTTGCCGACCGTCCGCTGCTGCTCATCCTCGACAATTGCGAGCACGTCGTCCTCGATATCGCCCGCCTCGCGCACCGCCTGCTGGTCGCGTGCCCGGGCTTGCGGATTCTCGCCACCAGCCGCGAGGCGCTGCGGGTCACGGGCGAAACGCTGTTTCCCGTCCCCCAATTGCCCATGGCCCCAACGGATTCGCCGCTGGCCGACCAGCTGGCCGCCCCGGCGGTGCGCCTGTTCGCCGACCGGGCCGCCGCGGTCCGGCCCGGCTTCCTCCCGGACGCGGGCACCATCGCCCTGGTCGCCCGCATCTGCCGCCGGCTCGACGGCCTCCCGCTCGCCATCGAGCTCGCGGCCGCCCGCCTGCGCACCCTCGACCTCCCCGAGATCGATGCCCGCCTCACCGACCGCTTCCGCCTGCTGGCCCGCGGCGACCGCACCGCCGAACCCCGCCACCAGACCCTGCAGGCCGTGGTGGCCTGGAGCTGGGAACTCCTCGATCCCGCCGAACAGCGACTGGCCCAGCGCTTCTCGGTCTTCGCGGGCGGCGCGACCGCCGAACAGGCCCGCCGGGTGTGCGACATCGACGAGATCGACGACCTGCTCGCCGACAAGTCCCTCCTGGACATCGCCGCCGGCCGTTACCGCATGCTCGAAACCATCCGCGAATTCGCCCGCACCCGCGCCATCGAATCCGGCGACCACGAGAAAATCCAGCGTGCCCACGCCGAATACTTCGCCGACACAGCCGAAACCACGGACCCCCTACTCCGCACCGCCACCCAACTCCAGCATCTGGCCCGCCTCGCCACCGACCACGACAACCTCCAGTCCGCCCTGCACTGGTCCACCACCGCCGACCCCGCCCTCGCCGCCCGCCTCATCGCCGCCCAAGCCTGGTACTGGTGGCTCACCGGCCACTCCGGCGATGGCCCCGCCCTCGCCAACCGCCTGCTACCCGAACTGAATTCGGCGGTACGCCGGCCGGCCGCTGCCGTGCGGCCGCATGGTGAGCCGGTGCGCCGTGATGACGTCGGCGACCGACGAGACGCAGACCTCCACGAGCCTACGGCGCTGATCACTCCCACTGCGGCGCCCAGGTCGGAAACCGCTGCTGGGCATGATGCACCGGGAGTGGGGGCGAGCGTCGCCGTGGCGGCTCGCATATCCCGGCCCGGGCGGCTGGTTGCCGTGGATGCGGAGCGATACGCGCTGGTGGTGGCGGTGGCGGCGCGGGGACGGGATGATCTCGCGGCAGAGGTCGAGCGGGCGGCGGCGGGGGTTGCGGCGCAGGAGCATCCGATGCGGCAGCCGCATCTGATCTTTCTGCTCGCGCTCGCGGGCGGGATGCTGCCCGGGGAGCCTGGAGAGTTGCGCCGGCTGTTCGGGGCGGATGACTGGTCGCAGGCGTTTCTGCGGCTGGGGGACGGGATGGCGTTGTTCATGTCCCGTCGGGTCGACGAATCCGAGCCGGAGTTCGCGGCGGCGCTGGCGGGGTTCCGGCGGAACGGGGACCGGTGGGCGATCGCGGCCGCATTGGACAAGCTGGCGGCGGTGGCCGAGCGGCGCGGCGATCGGGCCGCCTCGCTGGCTCTGATCGATGAGGCGATCGCGGTGAACACCGAATTGGGTTGGGCCGCGGACACTGCCGACCTCTTGACCCGTCGCGGCGATATTCACCTCGGCGGGGCGGCGGAGCGGGATGCCGAAGCGGCCCGCGCGGATTACGAACGGGCGGCGGAGCTGTCGCGGACCCACGGCGCGATCGACATGTACGCCGGTGCGCTTCGCGGCCTGGGGGATATCGCTCGTGCCGAGGACCCGGCCACGGCGCGGAACCTGTACCGGTCGGTGCTGGAGATCCCGGCCGGTGGCTCGATCGCCATCACCGAGGCGCACGAGCGGGCGCGGGAGGGTCTCGCACTGTTGGGCGACGCCTGAAATCGCAGGTCAGGATGTTGGTGAGGGTCGGTGAGCCGACGGTGAGGGGTTGGTGAGCGCCCCGGCCGAAGCTCTGTGGCATGACCAGCACACAGCAGTTCGCCAACAAGACCGTCCTCATCTCCGGCGCCAGCGTCGCCGGCCCGGCCCTCGCCTTCTGGCTGAAGAAGTACGGCTTCACCGTCACCGTCGTGGAGCAGGCTCCGGCCCTGCGCGAGGGCGGGTACAAGGTCGATATCCGCGGCGTGGCAATGGAAGTCGTGGAGCGGATGGGGCTCACCGACGAGATCCGCAAGGCCTCCACCGATATGCGCGGCGGCGCGTGGGTGGACGCGACCGGCAAGGCGATCGCCACCCTCGGACCTGACCTGATCGGCATGCGTTCGCCCGGCGACGACGAGGTGCTGCGCGGCGACCTGGCGCGAATCCTGTTCGACGCCGGCAAGAGCGGCGTCGACTACCGGTTCGGCGACGCCATCACCGAGCTGATCGAGCACGCCGACGGCGTCGAGGTGCACTTCCGCCACGCGGCCCCCCAGGTGTTCGACCTGGTGATCGGTGCGGACGGCATGCATTCCACGGTGCGCCGCAGCGTCTTCGGCGCGGAGGAACAGTTCGCCCGGCACACCGGCATGGCCGCCTGTGTCATCTCGGTGCCGAACTACCTGGACCTCGATCACTGGGAGCTCATCCACGCCGCCCCCGGCAAGGTCGTGCAGGTGTACAGCACGCAGCGCTCGGCAGCCAAGGCACAGTTCATCTTTCCCGCTCCCGAGCAGTTGCCGGACCGCCGCGACACCGCCGCACAGCAGCGGCTGGTGGCCGAGGCCTTCGCCGGCGGCGGCTGGGAGACCTCGACCCTGCTCGACGCCATGCCGGAGTCGCCGGACTTCTATTTCGACACGGTGAGCCAGATCCATCTGGAGCGCTGGTCCTCGGGCCGCGTCGCACTGGTCGGCGACGCCGCCTACTGCCCGTCCCCGCTGTCCGGGCAGGGCACCAGCATGGCCCTGGTCGGCGCGTACGTGCTGGCCGGTGAACTGCGCGCCGCCGCCGGCGACCACCGCGTCGCCTTCGCCGCCTACCAGGAGCGCATGCGCGAGTACGTCGACGAGAACCTGATCCTCGGCTGGAACAACGCCACCCAGATGGTCGCCGCCGACGCCCGCGCCCTGCGCATGCAGATGACCATGATGCGCATGCTGCGCTGGATGCCGTGGAAGGGCATGGCCCTGCGCCCGATCATGAAGCCGATCGAGAAGGCCGCCAATGCCATTCGACTCGAGCGGTACTGACCGGGGCGCGGTGTCGGCATCTGGTCTGATCCGGGGTGCTCGGGGTTCATTCTCCGGGTGGATCCCTGATGCGGGCCGATCCCGTTTGATGGTTATCTCGAACTGGAAGGGAGTCCGACGTGACCATCGCCGTGTACACCACCTGGGCGTGGATGGCATTCGAGATCGCGCTGCGGGTGCGGGATCGCATGCGCGGCACCGGCTCCACCGCCGGGGACGGCCACACCAGGCTCCTCATCTTCGTGCTGGTGGCGGCCGCCATGACGGTCGCCAGCTTCGCCGGCATCCTCCTCCCGGCCGACAGCCCGCTGCGTTTTCCCGGCCCGGTCCTGCCGTGGCAGATCCTCGGCGTCGCCCTCATGTGGCTGGGTCTGGTCGTGCGAGCCTGGGCGATCGCGGTGCTGGGCAAGCACTTTCGCACCACCGTCGAGGTGGACCAGGACCAGCCGGTCATCAGCACCGGCCCCTACCGCTGGATCCGGCATCCTTCCTACACCGGCATCCTGCTGCTGACGCTGGGCTTCGGCCTGGCCGCCGGCAACTACATGTCCCTGCTGCTCACCACCGTGGTCCCGGTTTACGCGTTCCTGCGGCGGATCACGCTCGAGGAGAAGACGCTGGTGGCGACCCTGGGCGCGCCCTACGAGACCTATCGGCACACGACCAAGCGCCTGGTCCCCGGCGTCTGGTGACCTCGGGCGGGGTCGCCATACGATCCGTAAAGCGCCGGACCGGGTTTCCGGCTGACTGTAAGAATAGTGACCTGAGTCACTCCTTTGGTTTCTGCCGGTAACTCCGTTTCATATCCAGGCAACATTCCAGCCCGAACATTCCTCGCAGGTCAGTCGACCAAGATTGAGGAGCTTCACCATGGAATCGAGTGCACCAACCGTACTTTCCGGGGGATCGGACACATCCGCAGCGGGAGTGTCGCGGCTCAAACCCAATGTGGTCGGTCTGCTCGGCGTGGTGTTCATGGCCGTCGCGACGGCCGCGCCCATCACCGCCATGACCGGCAATGTGCCGTTCATGATGTCGGCCGGCAGCGGAATCGGCACGCCCGCGGCGTTTTTGATCGCCATGGTGGTGCTGGCCATCTTCACCGTCGGCTACACCACCATGGCCAAGCACATCACCACCACCGGCGCGTTCTACGGCTTCATCTCCTACGGCCTGGGCCGCACCGCGGGCCTGTCGGCCGGGCTGCTGGCCACCTTCGCCTACATGGTGTTCGAGCCGTCGCTGATCGGCATCTTCTCGAGCTTCGCGCACAACACCGTCTCCGATCAGGTGGGCGTGAACATTCCGTGGTGGGTGTTCGCCATCCTGATGCTGGTGATCAACGGCCTGGGTACCTGGTTCGGCGTCGCCGTGGCCGAGCGGCTGCTCATCGTGCTGCTGGTCACCGAGGTGACCGTGCTGACGGTCATGGGCCTGTCGGTGCTGCTGCACGGCGGCGGGCCGGACGGGTTGTCGCTGGCCCCGATCAATCCGGTCAACGCCTTCCACGGTGCGTCCGCGGGCCTGGGACTGTTCTTCGCCTTCTGGTCGTGGGTCGGGTTCGAATCCACCGCCATCTACGGTGAGGAATCCAAGGATCCGAAGCGAATCATCCCGCGCGCCACCATGATCGCCGTCCTCGGTGTCGGCGTGTTCTACCTGTTCATCTCCTGGATGACCATCTCCGGCAACGGGCAGGGCAGGGCCATGGAACTGGCCGCCTCCGACAATCCGATGAACCTCTTCTTCGCGCCCACCGAACGCTATGTCGGGCACTGGGCCGTGGACACCATGCAGTGGCTCATGGTCACCGGTTCGCTGGCCTGCGGCATGGCCTTCCACAACTGCGCCTCCCGATACCTCTACGCGCTCGGCCGCGAGGACGTGATTCCGGCTTTGAAGCGGACGATCGGAAAGACCCACCCGCAGCACGGATCCCCGTATATCGCCGGTCTGGTGCAGACCGTCTTCTCGGCCGTGCTGGTGCTGGCCTTCGGCCTCGCGGGCAAGGACCCCTACGCGAGCCTCTACACCCTGATGGCGGTGCTCGGCACCATGGCGATCCTGATCGTGCAGGCCGTGTGCTCCTTCGCGGTCATCGCCTACTTCCGCAACCACCACCCCGAAACCCGGCACTGGTTCCGCACTCTGGTGGCCCCGCTGGTGGGCGGCGTGGCCATGATCGGCGTGGTGCTGCTGCTGGTTCTCAATATGGACACCGCGGCCGGAAGCGAGGCCGGGTCGCTGATTCTGAAGGCGACGCCGTACCTGGTGGCCGCGGTGGCCATCGCCGGTATCGGCTATGCCCTGTATCTCAAGCGCACCGATCCCGGCCGCTACGCGCTGCTGGGCCGGACCGTGCTGGAAGAATCCCACGAGCGCTGAGGGGCGGAAAGCCATGACCGACACCGAGATCCGTCCCGCCTACGGCGACCGCGTGATAGCCGTCGAGCCCGGCGGCGACGACTACATCCCCGAGGACGCCCGGCACGGTACGCCGCGAAAACTGTTCTGGACGTGGATGTCTCCGAACATGGAGTTCGCCACCGTCTTCGTGGGCGTGCTCGCCGTCACCGCGTATGGCATGAACTTCTGGCAGGCGAGCCTGGGCATCGTCGTGGGTACCGGGCTGGGCGCGGCCGCCCACTACCTGCTGTCGGCGCGCGGGCCCCTGCACGGTGTCCCGCAAATGGTGCTGGGGCGCTTGGCCTTCGGCTATCGCGGCAACACCCTGCCCGCCGCGTTCATGTCGGTCATGTGCGGGGTCGGCTGGTTCGCCACCAACTCGGTCAGCGGTGCGTTCGCGCTGAATTCCCTGACCGGCATGCCGAAGCTGACCGCGCTGCTGGTGATCGTGGTGGTGCAGACCGCCTTCGCCTTCTTCGGCCACAACCTGGTGCAGGCGGTGGAACGCATCGCTTTCCCACTGCTGGCCATCGTGTTCGCCATCGTCACCGTGGTGGTCTTCAGCAAAGCCTCGCTGGGCGCGCCCGCACCGGCCGGGGGCGTGGGCGGTATGGGCGGATTCCTGCTCACCGTCGGCACCGCCTTCGGTTACGGCGCGGGCTGGAATCCCTACGCGGCGGACTACTCCCGCTATCTGCCCGCGACGGTGTCACGGGCCGCGACCGGTGCGTACGCCTCGGCGGGCCTGTTCATTTCCTGTGTCTGGCTGGAGATGGTCGGCGCGGCCTCGGCGACCGTGGCGAGCACCGCGCAGGGCAGCCCGACCGATGTGTTCACCGCCAACCTGCCCAAGCTGCTGGCGGACCTGACCCTGCTGGCCATCGCGGTGGGCGCGGTGGCCGCCAATGCGCTCAATGTCTACTCGGGCGCAATGGCTTTCGTGACCATGGGCTTCACGTTCTCGGTGCGCACGCAGCGGGCGCTGGTGTCGGCGGCCTTCGGCGTGATCGGGTTCCTGGTCGCCTGGTGGGCGCTGCCCGACGCGGCGGCCAGCTACGAGGGCTTCCTGCTCATCGTCGCGTACTGGATCGGGCCGTGGCTGGGTGTGGTGTTCGCCGACGAGTACCTCCGTCGCGGTCAGCGCATCGACCATCTGCTCTACGACCGCGACCACCGCAACCGGGCCGGCGTGGCGGCGTTCCTGGCCGGCCTGGTGGTGTCGGTGCTGCTGTTCTCCAATCAGGAGAAGTTCGTCGGCTTCGTCGCCAAGGCGGTGCCGCAGCTGGGCGACATCACCTTCTTCGTCGGCTTCGTGCTCTCCGGCGCGGCCTATCTGATCGTGAACCGGTCCCGGATCGCACGCGCAGCGGTGGCAGCATGATCGGCATGATCAACGCACAGGATCTGCTGGTCACCGCCTATGACGAGGCGCAACTCGGACTACGGGAAGGCGGGATTCCCATCGGGGCGGCCCTGTTCGACAGCGCCGGCAACCTGCTCGGCCGCGGCCACAACCGCCGCGTCCAGAACGACGACCCCAGCGTGCACGCCGAGACCGACGCCTTCCGCAATGCCGGCCGCCGCCGCGACTACCGCGACACCATCATGGTCACCACCCTGTCCCCGTGCTGGTATTGCAGCGGCCTGGTCCGCCAGTTCGGCATCGGCGCGGTCATCGTGGGGGAGTCGCGCACCTTCACCGGCGGCCACGACTGGCTTGCCGCACACGGGGTTTCCATCACCGTGCTCGACGACCCGGCCTGTGTGGACATGATGACCCGCTTCATCGCGGAACGGCCCGAACTCTGGAACGAGGACATAGGAGTGGCGGAATGACCCCTATCGCGACGGTCGACCTGGACCGCTGGCGCGAAGGCGGCGAGACCGCGGCCACGGTGCTGCGCGAGGTGGACGCGGGCATGCAGCGCGCCGGATTCCTCCTGGTACGCGGACACGGTGTGCCGCACGGGCTTCCGGCCGACCTGCGGGCGGCGGCCCGGCGCTTCTTCGCACTCCCGCCGGAGGTGAAACAGCGGTACGCGGTCTCCGTCGGCGGGCGCGGCTGGATCGGTCCGGGCCTCGAGGCCAACGGCTACGCCGAGGGCACCGAGACCCCGCCGGACCTCAAGGAGACCTTCGCGATCGGCGCGGACACCCGCACCGGCGACGCCCTGATCGACACCGTGTGGTTCCTCGACAATGTGTGGCCCGAGGAGGTGGGCGAGCTGCGCGAGCTGTTCCTCGCCTACACCGCGGCCATGCGCACCCTCTCCGACGAACTGCTCGCGCTCTTCGCCGCCGCGCTCGACCTGCCGCACAACCCCTTCGAGGGCCTGGCGAGCCGACCGACCTGGACGTGCAATATCAACCGGTACCCGCCGCTGGCCGAGGTCGGCCCGCCCGAACCCGGCCAGTTCCGGATCGGTCCGCACACCGACTTCGGCACCGTCACCGTCCTCGACCGCGAACCCGGTGCGGGCGGATTGCAGGTCTATACCGAGGACGGCGGCTGGGCGGACGCGCCCTACGACCCGTCCGCCCTCACCGTGAACATCGGTGACCTGCTGGCCTACTGGAGCGGCCAGCGCTGGCCCGCGGGCCGCCACCGCGTACTCCCGCCCCAGGCGTCCGCACCCGATGAGGACCTGGTGTCACTCATCTACTTCTACGAACTCGACCACGACGCCCGGGTGACGCCCCTCGAGCCGCCCATCGGGCGGGTCTCCGGCCTGGCGCCGGTCGTCTCCGCCGAGTTCCTGCGCACCCGCCTCGACGCCATCACCCTCGGCTGAGAGACCACCCGGCGAGCTCCCACGGCCGTCGCGTGCCGGCGGTCGTGGGAGCGACCTGGACCCGCCCACCCGGCGATCGCCGGCGGATCTCGCGGGAACATTGCCCGCCGCGACCGCGTTACCTGCGGGCATGACGACGCTCGGATTGATCGGAAGCGGAAATATCGGCGGCACCCTGGCCCGGCTGGCCGTGGCCGCGGGAATCGATGTGGTGCTGAGCAATTCACGAGGGCCGGAGAGCCTGGCGGAGCTGGTGGCCGAACTGGGGGAGCGGGCCCGCGCGGCGACCCCGGCCGAGGCGGCCGCCGCCGGAGACATCGTGGTGGTGACGGTACCGCTCAAGGCGTATCAGCAGGTACCGGCCGATCCGCTGGTCGGCAAGGTGGTCATCGACACCAACAACTACTACCCCGGCCGCGACGGCGAATTCGCCGACCTGGACGCGGGTGTGGCCACCAGTTCCGAACTGCTGCAACGACATCTGCCGCGCTCACGGGTCGTGAAGGCGTTCAACAACATCCTGTTCAAGCATCTGGCCGTGCTGGCCCGCCCCGCCGGGGCGGCCGATCGCACCGCGCTGCCCATCGCCGGTGACGATACTGCGGCGAAAACCGCTGCGGCGGAACTGATCAGCAGGCTCGGCTACGACACCGTCGATATCGGCTCGCTCGCCGACAGCTGGCGCACGCAACCCGAAACACCCGTCTACGGAACGCCCTACGCCGTCGCCGCGCCGTTCTGGGAGAACGAGGCGGCCCCCGCCGATGCCGAAACGGTGCGCAAGGCGGTCGAAGCCGCCGAACGCTGAAGCCCCCGAAAGGGGCTCCAGCGCAAGGACTCCGGGGCCGGCCGACCATGTCAGGGCGGTCGTCCGGCCCCGATGGGTCAGTCGTTGCAGATGGCCGTGCGCACCAGGTAGGAGTCGGAGTACCACTTGGCGGAGTTCTCGGCGTCGTCCGGCGTCGCACCGTAGCCGCCGGTGTACTTGTTCATCGAATCCGAGAAGGCCACCGCGCCGCAGCCGGTGAAGGTGGTGACTGTCGAGCAGCTCGCCTTGGCGCACTTGTCGACGGCGGCCTGGCTCGCCGAACCCTCGGTGTCGTAGTTCCAGGACCAGCCCAGGTCGCCGTAGTCGGACACCGCGATCGCGCCCCAGGAGCCGGAGGCGGCCTGGGCCGGGGCCGCGGGCAGCACCGCGGCGGCGGTGGCGAAGGCGAGGCCGGACAGGGCGAACAGAGTCTTGCGCATGTTGTTCCTTGCGTTGATCGAACCGGCGCGCGCATCCCGGTGGGGTTGGGGCTGCGAGCACCACTGTCGAGTCAAGATCGACGGGATTCGACAACGCGTTAACCGGCAAGTGGTTGGGGCACAGCGTGTCCGGGGTCAAGCGGCCGGCGGAAACGGGGGTTTCGTCACCGGCAAAGTCAGATGTCCGAACGGAGCCCCTTGCGGAGGACCCCTCCCGAGCGGGTTAATTGGTATTCGAGCATTCCGCCCCCGCCGGGTGTCCAGCGGTCCGAGCGCCATCGAGTGCACTCGGCGAGGTCGTTCGGTACCACTACAGCGGAGGCTGCCATGACCAGGAAATCGAGTGCGCTGACAACAGCCCTAGCGATTGCATCCGTCATCACCGCCGGTGCGGGCGTGGCCACAGCCGAACCGGCATCTGCCCCCGTAGCGGAGCAACGGTCCGAAGCCATGGCAGGCTATTCCGCTATCCCCTGCTTACCCTGGATCCTTCCGCCCGCCGTCGACGTCGGAGCGTTCTTGATCTGTCTTGTTTGAGGTCCTACTCGGCGCCGCGACTGATGAAGTCGAAGGATCCGCCGTCGATGCCCCAGGAGATGATCCGTTCGGGGTGAATTCGGATGACCGCGCGTTCCTGGGGTTGGAACGGTGGCTCCTCGTCATCGAGCGCCTCGGCCGAGCCGCGTACCTCGATGCCGCGAATCACGTATGGCTCCAAGGAAACCTGTTGGTCGATGACGAACGACACCCGGCTGCCCGCCTCGACATTGCGATACTTTCGACTGGCACGCATCCGCATGCCCCCGATATCGATCGTGCCGTCGGCGTTCACCCGATAGCTGGTCGGATTGTTCTGCACAACGCCATCGGGCGACACCGTGGCCAGCCGACCGATCCCGGCCTCCGCGAGAAACTGCTGTTCGTTGATGGTGAAGGTCATTTCGGTTACTCCTCAGTGAATTCGATATCAGGTGGGCCCCGGCGATCAGCCGGAAGTTGTCGGGTGCGGGAAGCGCAAGCTGTTGCCTGCCGCGTCCCCTGCGTCTTGCGTCAGCGGTTCAGCGGGACCGCGGCATCGCGGAGTATGGCTACCTGCTCTGAGATCAGAACAGAATCCGGGCCGCACACAGTCCGGCAATGACAATGAACAGGTGATCATGAGCATTTTCGGCCTCCCCTTCCTCTGTACTAGCAGGGCTAGAAACTAGAGCAAAGGTAACACTCGTCCCAGTAGCTTGTCTAGCGTTGCTAGATTTCAGGTCGCTACCACGGTATCGCGCTCGGATCACCAAGCTGCACATGCCCGTTCCTGGCCGAGAGGACACTGTCGCCCAGCAAGCCGGTCACCGAACGCTGGCATTGCGTTGCCCCACTTCTGCCGTTAACTGATCGATAGAATGCCGCTGAGCTGGTCAATCAACGAAGGGAGCGCATGATGTCGGCGAAGTGTTTCATCGAAGGCGGACCAGATGACATGCCCACGCGAATCGTCCCGATCACGCCGCCCGGTTTCGAGGTGAAGATCGAGCGCCGTGCTGGCTACGAACATTACAAAAGCACCCCAAGGTTCACCGATACCGACGAGGGGCGGCTGCCTGTGTACGAGTGGTTCGAACGAACCGAGTTTGCGGAGTAGATACAACCGGCACGGCCGTTTGCTCACTCGAGGCGTGAGCAAACGGTCGGTCGTGCCGCATACCGTGCTGGCCGAACCGGCCAGCGCCGGGCATCGGAAGATCAACTGGCCGTGCCCATCCAAGGCTGACGGCACGGCCGCTACTGAATGTCGCGCCTTGCTCGCGCGGTATGGCCGGACTGGCCCTCCTGGCATCGGCTGGGAGTGCTCATGCGATCTCGACACCCGATCGCTTCTCGACGACCCATTCGAGGGCTCGTAGGTCCGCGTCCAGTTTTCGGAACAACCAATAGGTGGCCACGAACGCGAGCCCGGTGATCCCGCACAACCACAGCACCGAATTCGTGATGCGGACGCGCTCGTCCGGCTCGAGGTAGAGGAATCCGGTCAGCACGGCGACCAGGGGCACCGATGCGGCGATACCGAGGTAAACCGTGCTTCGTCGGTGCAGTGCCCGGAGGTGGGCGGCATCGCGAACGGTCGTGTGCCCATGGCGCAGATAGATCGGGTACACGCAGCGGACGATGTAGAACGCCTGCAGGAAGAACATGTAGGAGACCGCGATCGCGCCGCACACCAGCACCAGCATCGCCGCATGGGCCAACAGCCGCGGCGGACGAGCGGCTATCGCGCCGAGCAGGGCCACCCACACCCCCGCGCCGATCATCCAGAACACCAGGGTGAACATCACGTCGAAGTCGGCCCAGAACAGGGTGCGTGATCGGACGCGGGCCAGCATCGCCTCGTCGTAGCGTCTGCCCTTGCGCAGGCCGCGGGGCACCGCGATCAGATGCCGGCACAGGTAGACCCAGCTCACGATGGCCAGCGGCCAGGCGATCAGATGGAAAGTGTTCGAGGCCTGGATAAGCTCCGAGTGGACGGCCCCTGACGGGCGCCCTCTGCCGAACTGCAAGCTCTGCCCGTACAGGTAGACCAACGCCGGTCCGACGCCGACCAATGCGATAAGCCACAGGATCGGGACAGGATGGCGCGAAAGCCGCACCCGCCAACTGTTCTCCGGTGGATAGACGAGGTCACGGGCCCGCTCGTCGAGGCACAGATCGAACTGCAGAGCCAATTCCGATCCGCTGCCGTAGCGGGACTCGCGGTCCGGTGACAAGCAGGTCAGCAACACCTGCCGCAGCGCCGCAGGGCAATCGGCGGGAACATCGGACAGATACCGCGGATCGATGGGCCGGCGGCGTAGTTCGAGCATGCGACCCAGCGACGTCTCCGACATACCGGCGAACTCCTCGTCCGCGAACGGGATACGGCCGGTGAGCAATGCCCACAACATCACGGCCAGCGCGTAGATATCGCTGCGCGTATCGAGGTCTCCGGCGGTCCCCGGCAGCTCCGGATGGCAGGCTTCGAGCTGTTCGGGCGACATGTAGGCCAAAGATCCACCGAAGTACGCCAGCGGGCTGGTACCCCGGATCTGTCGACTGAAGCTGACATTGAAGTCGGCGAGCTTGGGTATGCCGTCGGCACTGAGCAGCACGTTCGCCGGTTTGATGTCGCGATGCAGCACCCCGCGCCCGGCGGCGTGCCCGAGCGCGTCGGCGAGTCGACGGCCCAGCCAGGCAACCGTTTCCGGCCACGTCATCGCCGCGATCCGGGCCCGCACCGCCGAATCGGTGGCACGAACCTCGCCCTTGTCCTCGAGTACCCCGTCGACGGCATCGAGCAGCACCCGCCCGCTGCGATCCTGCACCGGGGTCGATCGCAGTCGGTTCAGCACGTCGAGCAGTGTGCCGCCCGGCAGGTACTGCATGTAGAGCAGTTTGAGCTCGCCGTCGGCGATCAGGCGCTGGTCGAAGATCCGCACGATGTACTCGTGGTCGAGCTGGGCGAGGGTCTCCGGCTCGGTGCCGTGGTTGTGCGAGATCTTGACCGCGACCAGCCGCTGCATCGACCGCTGCCGCGCCAGATACACGCGCGCGAACGCGCCCTCCCCGATCATCGTCAGCAGATCGAAGTCCCCGACCCGGTCACCCGGATTGATGGCCCCCAGCGCGACCTGCGCACTCGGGCGAGCAACCATCGTGCTGCGATATCCGGTGGTCTCCAGCTGGACCGGAGGCCGACCGATCTCCGCGGTCGCGGACTCGCCAGCCCCGGGCGCCGTCGACTCCTCCCCCGCAACCGGCTGCGAGCCGCGACGCAGGGCGTGGTATTCCTCGTAGACCAGGTCCGCAGGCAGTGGGCCGCTGCGCAGTTCGGCGTACTGTTCGCAGTATTCGGCGAGGCGTTTGGGAAAGTGGTGCCGAACCCAGCGGTTCTCGAGGTCGATCTTGATCAGTTCCACCAGCACCGCACGCCGCTCGGCATCGGCCTCAGGCAGATACGCCGACAAGTCGGGAGGACACCCGGATACCGCCCACGCCTGCTCGAATCGGGCCACCGCCCCGGCGAGCGCCGTACGGCTCCGTTCCGCCGGATCGATGATCAGATCCTCAAAGGACTCATGCACCACATCGGCACCCCGAGACGTGAATCCCCGAAGTGTGGCCCCACGCGACGTTCGACAACCACACCTGAATATTCGACACAGCTTCGGTGCCATCCACCCTGACCGGCACCTCCAAAGCCTATCGCGCAACCACAGAGCACACACCAACACGCGAGGCGGCAACAGCACCGACAGCAAGGCGGCGGACGGCCGAGTGGTGCGTGTCCATCGGTGCACGGGGAATCAGTCGCCCGGCGGTCGACTACTCGGCACCCAACGTCCTACATTGGCACACTTCGCGTTGACAGAACCGGCCAGCGCGGGGCGCCGGCGCCCGGAACCTGTTGCGGTGCAGAATGTCCGCTATTGCCAACTTCAGTGCCTTCGAATGCCCGTGCACTATGGCGATATCCTCCCGACAGGATGGCGCGGAAGGGCAGTCGCGCGCCTGGAGGGGTTCGAATGACCAGATGCAACGGCACCGCCCGACCAGGGCTCATGGTGGGTCGGATCATCATCTGCCGCGACCCGCGTGGGTCGAAGTGGCGAACGCAGGCAGCGGAAGATCAACTCGCCGAGGCCGTCTCTGGGCCTCGGCTCGCCCTGGCGGCACACCACAGGGTTGGTTCCCGCTGATGAGCGGGTCCCGTGTGGGCCGCCGCCGACACTGCGTGATCGCGCTGCAGCGTCTTTCGCGATCCCGAGAACGCCGTCGGTTCGGCCGACACGAACTGCCGTGTCGTGGTGCTGGTCAAGACACCTGAAACACTGCATCGCCAACTCCCGGCACGGCGAGGTAGGTTCGCGCGAAACGACGAGGGGAACGGGTGTGAAAGATCGGCACGATCGTGTGGGGCCGGCGTCGGTAACTCCGCCTGCAGCCTCTCGCCCCCTGTCCGGACGGCGTCGGCAACATCGTCGAACGCGAAACGCTCCAGACCCTCCGCACCGTCGGCATCGACGCAGCCGAGCAGCGGAATCGCCGGAGGAGGCGTCCAGGGGCGCGGTGCCGTTCCAGGACGCGAACCGGTCGCGGGTGGCGAAACGATGAATATCACCGGTGTCGGCCAGAAGCCGTGCCGCGCTGGAGGGTCCGATGCCGTGCAGGTCCATGAGGGTCGAGCCGCGGTCGAGGACGAGTTGCCGTAGTTCTTTGTCGGCGGTTTTGGTTTTGCGGTCGATGGTTTCGAGTTCCTCGATCAGTTCGATGACCAGCCGCAGCTGGACCCGGCCGACCGGATCGCTCGGGCGCAGGTCGGTGATCAGGTCGCGGGCCTGGGGTGCGGACAGGAATTTCTTGATGCCGCCGGGGATCAGGTCGAGCAGGGTCCGGTGGATGCGGTTGAGGGTTTGGGTGCGGGCGCGGCCGAGTTCGTCGTGTCGGTCGGCGAGCAGGCCGAGTGCGACCAGTTCCGGATCGAGGGGCACGCGACGCGGGTTCGGGGCGTGCAGGGCGGCCAGGGCGACCGAGTGGGCGTCGACTGGGTCGGTTTTGCGGCCGTTGCCGGTGGCGAAGACCCGTACCTGTGCGGAGAGTTTCGCGGGCACGTCGACCACGGTTTCGCCGTCGTGGACCCGGCGGTGGGCGAGGTGGCGGCCGATGCCGTTGCAGTCCTCGACCGCCCAGACCCTGTCAGTGAATTGCTGTGCAGTGGTGAGCATTTCGGTATAGCCGACAGTGTCGGTGGTGTATCTGCCGACGGCCAGGATATGGTCTGCCGCGTCGATGATCTCGATGGTGGCCGAGCGTTTGTGCGGATCCATCCCGATGATGACGGTCACCGGCGTCCCTTTCTGGCGCGCAGTGGTGGTGTCCGTGCGAGGAGGGCAGCGCTACTTCGAGCCGGGCAGACCCCTTTCCAGCCGCTCCCACACGGCACCCGGTGGGAGGCAAGCCATGAGAGAGCCACACCGAATCATGCTGGCGGGCAGCCGCTTGACCGAGCATCCCACCGGGCACCTGGACCGAATCCTGGCCGGGACCCGGCCCTAATACTGCAACGACACTCGCGTTCAGGTGAGTGGGTGGCCGCGGCGGCGGTAGTGGGAGAGGCGGGCTTGGTGTTGTCGGCGGCGTCGCCAGCG
>NZ_JBFAXK010000033.1:0-86842 GCF_040680715.1 Nocardia sp. NPDC051981
CGCAAACCACCGGTCGAGTACGAAGCCGACTACTATGCCGCTCTGACCGAACAACCGGTCGGAGACAGATAACCGGGTGCGCATGAAACCCGGGGCGATTCATGGATCGTTCGTTGACATACGACGCGAGGAATGTGATCCCACCACCGATGACCACACCGCTCAGCGTGCCGAGCAACTGAGAAAGCACGACCAAATCCTATCGGCCACAACGGATTCTGTCGGAAGGATGGCTGGTCGCGAGCACTTGTCACGTTCGGTCACCTTTTCGGCGTGAATTGACCACTGGGCGGGGCTGGGGGTCGCTCGTAGGGTCGGTGGGTGTCCTCGGGCGAGATGGGGATGTGGATGATGAGGATTGTCGGATGTCGTTGAACCCATTCATGCTCGGTGTGCGATTTCTGCTCGAGTTGACCGCTGTGGTGTCGTTCGGGATTCTGGGGTGGCGAGGGTTCGATTCGCCGTGGCGGTTTGTGCTGGTGGTGGTACTGCCGATCGTGGTGGCGGCGGTGTGGGGGGTGTTTGCCGTGCCGGGGGATCCGAGTCGGAACGGGGAGGCGACGGTTGCCGTGCCCGGCGTTGTGCGGCTGGTGATCGAAGTGCTCGTGCTGGGTGGCGGGGCGGTCGCGCTGTGGGGTGCGGGGCTGTCGATGACGGCGCTCGTGTCGGCGGTTGTGTTGGTGTTGTACCAGGTCCTCGCGTATGACCGAGTCGGCTGGCTGATTGCGCATTGAGTGGAGCTCTCGTCGCGAGCGGTCCGACGGGTGTGTGACTTTCCGGATTCGGGACCGGAAACGGGGGTTCGATCTGGTCAGAGTGCCCCGAGACCGGTTCTCCGGGAGGTAATCTCGATGCGATGGGACAACGTGCACTGTTCACACTGGCATGTATCGTTCTCACCGCCTGGTGCATGGTCGCCACACCCGGCAGGGTCGCCGCCGATCCGGGGCTACCGCCGGTGGGCGGCGATTTCCTCTGGGGAGTGTCCAGTTCCGGCTTTCAGAGTGAAGGCTTCGCGCCGGACAGCAATTGGAGCCGTTACGCGGGATCCGGTCGCGCCGAGGACTACCGCAATTCGGTCGACTTCTTTCATCGCTACGATGAGGACATCCAGCACGCCGCCGACCTCGGTGTCGGCGTCTACCGGATCAGCGTGGAATGGGCTCGGGTGCAACCGAATCCGGGCGAATGGGATTTCTCCTTCTACGACAGCATGATCGCGCGGATTCGCTCGGCCGGAATTCGGCCGATGATCACCCTGGACCACTGGGTGTTCCCGGGCTGGGAGGTCGATCGCGGCGGCTGGCGCAATCCGGGCATGGTCGATGATTGGCTCACCAACGCCCGCGCGGTTGTGGACCGCTACGCGCACTTCGATCCGCTGTGGGTCACCTTCAACGAGCCGCTCGCCTATGTCGGAAAAGAGCAGCAGATCGGCGATCTCGGCGCGCTCGACGTCGCGCCCATGATCGATCGGATGGTCGCCGCGCACCGTGCGATCTACGACCACATCCACCTCCGGCAGCCCGGTGCGATGGTCACGAGCAATATCGCCTTCTCGGCCATCGGCACGGCACAGGCCGACGCGTCGTTCGTCGACCGGATCGCGGACAAGCTCGACTACATCGGAATTGATTACTACTACGGTGGATCCCTGAGCAATCCTCCGAATCTGGCTGCCCTGCTGACCAACCAGCCGTCGAGCCTCGTCCTCGAACCCGACGGTATCTACTACGTCCTGCGTCGATACGCGCAGAAGTTCCCGGGCCGGCCCCTCTACATCGTCGAGAACGGCATGCCCTCCGACAACGGCTCACCCACCACCGACGGCATGACCCGCGAGGACGACCTGCGAGACACCGTCTACTGGGTCCAGCGCGCCAAGGCCGACGGCATCAACGTCATCGGCTACAACTACTGGAGCATCACCGACAACTATGAATGGGGCAGCTACTCACCACGTTTCGGCCTCTACACCGTCAACGTCACCACCGACCCCACCCTGACCCGCCACCCCACCGCCGCCGTCCCCGCCTACCGCGACATCACCACCTCCGGCGGCGTCCCCGCCAACTATCTCCCCACCCGCCCTCCGGCCCTCTGTTCCATCCAGGACCTCCCCTCCAGCTGCTTCAACCCGGTAACCGTCCCGGGCCGCTGACCCACACCCCTCTGGCCCCCACTTGTAGTGGCGATTCCGGGCTGGGGTGGTGGGCGGTGCTATGTTCGGGTTTGCGAGACCCACTGGTTCTGCTCGGTTCACGGCATCCCAGGAGGTGGGCAGGTCATGAGTTCCCCGAAGTCGCGCGATCCGCACTCGATATCCACCGCACCGATCGTGGTCGGTGTCGATGATTCTCCAGCCGCGCTGTCGGCTGTGCGCTGGGCGGCGGAGACCGCGGCGGCACGCGGGCGCGAACTGTTGATCGCGCACGGCACGAACGTGAATGTGATCGTGGGGGTGATGGGCACCTTTTCGAGTGTGAATTCCGAAGTCGAGCAATCGATTCAGGCTTTCGGCGTCGACCTGGTGGCGCAGGCCCGGGAGGTCGCCGAGAAGGCCGCGCCCGCCGTGATGGTGCGCACCGAGGTGTCCCCGCAGCATCCGGCGAGGATGCTGATCGACCTCTCGGCCACCGCCCATATGACGGTGCTCGGCGGTCCGGCCGAACGCCGGGGCTTGAACCGGATCGGTTCCATCCTGATCTCGGTGGCGAGCCAGGCGGCGGGATCGGTGGTCGTGGTGCGCGACGACGACCCCGAATGGGTGGACCGCCGCACGGCGCCGGTCGTGGTCGGCGTCGACGGCAGCCCGGTCAGCGACGCGGCGGTCGGCGCCGCGTTCTACGAGGCGTCCGTGCGCAACACGCGGCTGGTGGCTGTGCATGCGTGGAGCGACCTGTACCTGGCCCGGTACTCGGGATTCATCGATACCTCCATCGAGGCCGCGCAAGCGACCGAGGCGGAGCGGGCGTTGCTCGTCGAACGGCTTGCCGGGTGGCAGGAGAAGTACCCCGATGTCGAGATCACCCGTGACATCCACCTCGCCGATCCGGTCGAGCACCTGCTGACCTGGTCCGAGGGGGCTCAGCTGCTGGTTGTCGGCAGCCGCGGCCGGGGCGGGTTCGTCGGCATGCTGCTCGGCTCCACCAGCAATGCGCTCGTGCAGCGCGCGAACTGCCCGGTCATGGTGGTCCACCCGGAGTCGTAAGCGGCAGGTGGGCTATTCGGTGTTCGGGGCTCGGCGTCGGGAACGAGTTCGTTGTGCGGGTTCGGGTGTCGGTGGGATCTCCACGTCGTAGCGGCGGACGTACGCGGCCAGAAAGGCTTGCGCGCTGGCTGTCACCGGGATGGCGAGTAGCGCGCCCGTCGCTCCGAACAACGCCGCGCCCGCGAGAACCGCGCCGAAGGCGACCGCGGGATGCATGTCGAGGGTGGTCGCGGTGATGCGCGGTTGCAGGACGTAGTTCTCGAATTGCTGGTAGACGACGATGAATCCGAGAATCCACAGCGCCGACCGTGGATTGTGGGCCAGCGCCACCAGGACCGGCAGCGCACCCGCGAGGTAGGTACCCACGGTAGGAATGAACTGGGACGCCACGCCCACCCACAGCGCGAGTGCGAACGCCGACGGAATGCCCAGCACTCGCATCGCCGCGTAGTGCGCCAGCGCCGAGCAGAACGCGAGCAGCGCCCGCGAGTAGATGTAGCCGCCCGTCTTCTCGACCGCGATATCCCAGGCGCGCAACACATGTCGCTGCCGCTGCGGCGGCAGGAGCGAGCACACCGCGTTGCGGAAACGCGGCCCGTCCGCGGCGAAATAGTAGGTGAACAGCAGCACGCCCAAGCCCTGGAACAGCACGCCGAGTGCCGTGGTGCCGATGCCCCAGACGTCGTCGGCCAGGCCCAGCGCCCATGACTGCAGTTTCGAGCTGATGTCCGAGGTGCGATCGGTGATATCGGTGACCGAGAGGTCGGTGTGGAACGTGCTGTTGATCCAGGTGACCGCACTGTGCATATCCCGCGGCAGGTTCTCGATCAGTGTCGTCACCTGACCGACCACCAATTCGCCCATGGTCCAGACGAATCCGACCAGCACCACGGTCACCACCACGAACACCGCCAGCGTCGCCGCACCGCGTTTCCAGCGGCGCGCGGCCAGCCAGTTCACCGCGGGTTCGATGGCGAAGGCCAGGAACAACGACACCACCAGCACCGTCAGCAGACCGCGCAGGCGCATCAGCCCCCAGAAGGTGATGACGACCCCGGCCACCGTGGCCGCCGCCAGCAGATAGGCCCGCGGCAACCAGGCCGGGATCACCGACGCGACCACCCGGTCCGGCCTGACCTCCGCGGCAGCGTCGTCGGGGCTCTGCTCCCGCTCTCCGGCGTCGGATTCGTCCTTGGGCACTCCGCAAACGTACTGGCGTCCGGGCGATCAGCGTCGCAGTGGGTGTGCCCGCGTGTTCCGGCCGCGCGGAAGCCCCAGCGCCGACGGTCGCTCGATCGAGCGGGATCCCGCCTCTGCCGCGGCCATACCCTCGAACCCGCCACATCGTCGAGCCGCTACTCCACGTGGCGCAGCGCGATCAGCGCATTCTCGTGAAACTGGCGTAGTGATCGCCTGTGTACCACGCCGAACCGTCGTTGCCGGTCACGATCCGCTCCGCATCGCGGGATCGGCCTGGTTGCTTGCAGTTGACATCCCACTCTCGATAGCCGACATCATTGGGCAGCTGGCCGCCTCTGTTCTGCCACGTGGTACCGCCCTTGGTTCCGGGACAGTCGGTCGGGGGCCATTTGCCTTGATCGATCAGACTCAATGTCGTCCAGGCTCGCTGGGGAACCGTGGAGTCCACCAGGCGAACCTCGACACCGACCACCGTCGAGCGCTGGGTCACCTGCTCCGTGTGCCCACCCGGCAAAAGCAATGCCACCGTGGCGAGTGCAACCGAAGCGACAGCAATTGCCTTGCCCCACAACGTTCTCAGCGCGATCGTCTCCACCGTCATGTGCCCACGGTGTCATATGGGTCTGAATCGGCCCTCACGTCGAGCTGTCGTATGGGTGAATGCGGACCGGATGGAACAGGCTCGCGGCCCCGCCGTCCCGTGGCCCGCCATCCATCTCACATCTCGGTCACGCTCAGTGCGAACCCCGCTCGATATCGAAGGCTGGACCGGTGCCGGCGTAGGTTTCCCTCGTGAAATAGCCTCGGGTACGCGGCTTTTCGCTCGCAGGAATGCGGTGCCCTATCTCGCCGTCGCCTGTGTGCTCGTGCGAACGCCGCATGTAGTCGAAGACCCTCGCCCCCAGCCTTGCCGCGTGAACCGGTCGCCACCACGCGGCCGCGGCGAGATACCACCGCCACTCGGTGAACGCAGCTGCAGTTCGGCAACTACGCAGACGGCTTCATGATGTACTTCATCTCCACCTGCGGGGCCGACAGCATGACGCCCCCGGCCCGGATCCATTCACCGATGACGCGGGCGGCATCGCGCGCCTGTGTGTGCCGGGGCGGCGTCGGGAGGCTTCGTTCACCGGAGTGACTTACAGAGTCAAGAGGCCGCGCTCGATTGCGTCCAGTACTCGCTCGAGTGAGTCTTCGATGTTCTCGGGTGTGGTGGGGAGTGGGCCGTCGAGGAGCAGGCCGGCGAGGCCGTGTACTGCTGACCATGCGGCTATTTCGGCGCCGGGGCGGCGGATTGGGTTGAGGAGGCCTGCGGTTTGGGCTTCGTCGAGGACCTGGCCGAGGACTTCGAAGGGGCCGCATTCTTCGGTGGGGAGGGCTACTGGGGGAAGCTCGGGTGCCGGGGGATAGGCGATGAAGGCTGTTCGGAACAGGCCTGGTTCGGCTAGGGCGAAGTGGACGTAGGCGGTGCCGACTGCGCGGAGGCGGAGGCGGGGATCGTTGGTGCGGGCCGCTTGGTGGCGCATCTCGGAGGCAAGGGCCTGGCGTGCGTGATGTGCTACCTCGGCGAGAAGGGCTTCTCGGGCGGCGAAGTGGCGGTAGGCGGCTGAGTGCGTCACGCCGGCGGCTCGGGCGGCTTCGCGGAGGATCACTCGGTCTGGGCCGCCTTCGCGGGCCAGGGCGATGCCGGCCTCGATCAAGGTCGCGCGCAGGGCGCCGTGGTGGTACGGCTTCGCGCGATCGCGACTGGTGGTGGCCTGACCCATGGGGTAAGGATTCCACGGATGCAGGATGTTGACAACGGTCACATAAAGTCGCACACTCGGATGTAACCAATGGTTACATCCTGCTGGTTCGACTGAACGGCACTCCTGACACACCGAGCGGAGCATGTGATGTCCTCTGCACCTCTCTATCTCTGGGCGCTCGAGATCATCGGGCTGGTCGCGATAGTTTCTGTCACTGTCCGCACCTTGTGGTCGACGGCCATAGAGGTCGGCATCAACAGGGTTGTGGCGCAACGAATTTCGATCGTCTTCTGTGCGGGCTGGATGGCTTGGACGGCCACGGTCGTCGTGCTGGCGGCCAACAATGCCCTACGGCTGGACGAGGACGCGGTCAAACCGTGGCTGGGCGTGGCGATCCTCGCGCCGATCGTCGTCCTACTGGCGAGTTCCCGGCTACCGCTGATCCAGCGGATGCTTTCTCATCCAGGTATTGCCGCAACGTTGGTCCGGCCACACGAAGCGCGCTTCATCGGCATCGTCTTCTTGACCGCCTTGGCGTTGGGTGAGTTGCCACCTGCGTTCGCACTTCCGGCCGGAATCGGTGACATAGCAGTAGGTCTGGCTGCGTCATGGCTGGTCCGCAGTCCACATGCTGCAGGTCGAACCCGAAGTACCCTCTGGCTCAACGCATTCGGTTTGATCGACTTCCTGTACGCCTTCGCCGTCGGGTTCCTGGGCGGACCGGGGCGTACCCAGCTGCTGCACCTGACGCCATCGACACAGCCACTGTCGACGCTGCCGTTGGTGCTCATACCGACGACCGGAGTTCCCATCCTGTTCGTCTTCCACGTCATCTCGCTGGCCAAGCTGCGGGCCACCGCGCCCGTCGCGGCCGTTCCGGCCTGAATACTCCTCGGCAGAAAAGGAAGCACGATGAGCACCACCCCCATCGACAAAAGCGCTCGCGTCCAACGTGTTCGGTACGAGGTGAACCGGATCACCATCGCGGTCGACGCCACGTTCGAGGAGCTGCGTATGCGTTTCGAGCAGCTGGTCCCCGACATAGAACTCGACGAGTTGAGTCAGTTGATCGCAACCGGTGATCTGGAACGGGTGAAGAAGTACACCGAAGCGCGAACACCGAACTCCTTCGCCAACTTCTGGACTTTCGACCCGACTGCCATGATGGCGCTGCGGGGGAGCGCCGCGCAGGTGGTCACCTACATGGTGGGCAACAACCTGATCGCGGAACGCATGTTCCGCCACGATCCGGGCGTGATGCTCTACGCACCGATCCGCGTCGCCATCTACACCGACAACGATCGGACGCTCGTCAGTTTCGATCAGCCGTCGACACGCTTCGACACCTTCGACGACGAGAACGTCAGCGCGGTCGGCCGGCTTCTCGACGAGAAGATCGCCGCCCTTCTGACACTGCTCGGCGTAGAGGTGCCGGACGAACTATCGCGGCAGACTGTGTAGTTCGTGCTGCCGAGGGCGAACTTGCCACCACCGTGCCCGACGGGCGGCGACATCTCGGGCCGTGTCGACAACCGCTCATGACGTGGTTATGGCGAGGCCATACAGCAGGCCGGTGGCGACCATGGGCAGCACCGCCAGGACCGGCGAGGTGGCATGGAGCCCGGACAGTTATGACCCGTGGGATCAGCGGACGTGCCTGGTGCCCGATGGCGATCTGTTCGAGGCGATCCGTACCGGTGCGGTGGAGATGATCACCGAGCGGATCGACACCCTCACCGAATCGGGAATCCGGTTGACGTCGGGTGCCGAGGTCCCTGCCGACATCATCGTGACGGCAACGGGTTTGGAGTTGCACCTCGACAGAGGCGCCTACACCAGCGTGACGCCTGCCCGCGACCCTGACGCAGTCCGCGCCCCGTTTGTCCCCGACTTCACTCCGGGCTACTTCCGCCGGGGCGGCGCCCACTGCCCGAGCAGCGGCGACCGCGCCTCCTGGCGGCTGCGAATGAACTACCTCCGCGACCTGCCGACCTTCCGACACCACAGACTCGAAGACGGCATCTTGCAATTCACCCATGCGGAGCACGGCTTCGCGGAAGATATCGAACCCGAAGCGTCACAGTCGATTACGGGTTGATCGGTCATCCTGCGTGGTGGTGACCCCTGACCCGCATGGGGCCAATCTCGAGAGATTCGCTCAGCGGGCTGTATTCGCCGCCTATATCAGGGGTCATCATGCCTTGATGAACGGGGTCGACGCGGTACGCCTGTTCGGCCGTTCGCTCGCGGCCGATGGCGGTGCGGCGATCACAGCCCCCGGTACGGGCGTCGGCGGCCCGTCGGGTGTGCGAGGCGTTCGCGTCCCTGAAGGCCGTAGATGCGCTGCGCCGGGCGCGGGGAACGGACTCGCCTCTGGTGCGGGCGTTCGAGGCCCCGAGGACGGTGCTCAATGTCGACATCTACGGATGTATCTGTAAATATCCAGCACTTCTGATGTAATTATCAGAATCATCTTGACAAGGGATGTCATCGTAATTGATGATTTGATCAACGTTGGTTCTGGAGGTGGAGATGACAAGCATCGACAAAGGCGTCGACACCGGGCGAACGGTCCGGGTCGCCGGACGGCAGATCTACTTCAACGAGGCTGGTTCCGGGGCCGCGGTGGTGCTGCTGCACGGTGGCGGGCCCGGGGCGTCCGGGTTGTCGAACTACTCGCGCAATATCGAGGCGCTGGCGCAGCGGTTCCATGTCATCGTGCCGGACATGCCCGGGTACGGGCAGTCGTCGAAGTGGATCGACCCGGCAGACCCCTTCGGTGATCTCGCACAGGCGGTGGGCGGGCTGCTCGACGAGCTCGGCATCGCCTCCGCGCACCTGATCGGCAACTCTTACGGCGGCGCCGCGGCGCTGCGGCTGGCCATGGACCGGCCGGAGAAGGCGAACCGGCTGATCCTCATGGGACCCGGTGGTGTGGGCACTACGCGTGCATTGCCTACCGCCGGACTCCAGCAGCTGCTGAACTACTACACCGGCAGTGGCCCGAGCCGGGAGAAGCTCACCCGCTTCATTCGCGAATACCTGGTGTTCGACGGTGATTCGGTGCCGGAGGAGCTCATCGAGGCGCGCTATCGGGCCAGCATCGATCCGGCCGTGGTGGCGAATCCGCCGCTGCGGCGGCCATCGGGGCCGCTGGCGCTACGCACCCTGCTGCGCATGGATTTCACGCGCGACTCGCGTCTGCGCAAGGTCGAACAGCCGACGCTGGTGGTCTGGGGGACCGGCGACAAGGTGAACCGGCCCGAGGGCGGTCGCATGCTGGTCGACGCCATGCCCAATTGCGACCTGTACCTGGCGGCCAACACCGGCCACTGGGTGCAGTGGGAACGCGCGGATCTGTTCAACACACTGGCCACCGCGTTTCTGGAGGCGTAGCAGTGAACGGGTTCCTGCGTCCCAACACGGACGGCTCGGTCTTCGGCGCCGTGCATCTGGGATACATTGTCGTGCAATCGAATCGGCAGGCCGATTGGCGGCGCTTCGGCGCCGACGCCATCGGGATGCACATCGACGCCCTCGGGGGCGCCGGGCTGCGCTTCCGCCTCGACGACCACACCTGTCGCTTCCTCGTCCAGCGTGGTCCCGCCGAGGACGTGACCGCACTCGGCTGGCAGATCGATGACCACGAGACCTTCGATCGCATCATCGCCCGGGTCACCGATCGCGGCGTGCCGATTGCCGAGGGCACCGCCGACGAGGCGGCGCTGCGCGGAGTCGAGCGGTTGTGGCGCTTCGCCGGGCCGAAAGGCATTGTGCAGGAGATCTTCACGGTGCCGGTGACCACCCCCGAGCCCTTGCGGATGCTCAGCTCCGGCTGGGTGACCGGTGAGGCCGGCATGGGGCACGTCGCGATCGTCTCGCGGGAGCCCGAGACGTTGCACGGCTACTACGAGACCGTCTTCGACTCCCGGTTGTCCGATTACATCGACGAGAACGTCTCCGGGCTGAAGATGAAGATCCGTTTCCTGCGGGTCAACGAGCGCCACCACTCCATTGCCATCGCCAATCTGCGTGGCGTGAAGATCGATCCGATCCGAACCCGGGTGCAGCACATCAATATCCAGTCCGCGACATTGGACGACATGCTCGCCTCCTTCCAGCGGGTGAAGGATCTGGGCTTCCGGATGGCGTGGTCGGTCGGCCAGCACACCAACGATCGCCAACTGTCGTACTACAGCGTGACCCCGTCGGGCTTCGAACTCGAGGTCGGCTGGAACCCGATCATCATCGGCCCGGAACTCGAATCCACCTGGGAGCCGACGACTTACCAGGGCATCAGCAAGTGGGGACACACCCCGGTGGGGGAGACGGTGCTGGACCGGTTCGGCCAGTTCCGCCAGGCGTTGCGCACCGTGCGCACGCCGGAGATCACCGTGCCGGA
The DNA here is from genome assembly GCF_040680715.1 of Nocardia sp. NPDC051981. Taxonomy (NCBI): domain Bacteria; kingdom Bacillati; phylum Actinomycetota; class Actinomycetes; order Mycobacteriales; family Nocardiaceae; genus Nocardia; species Nocardia sp. NPDC051981. Next base: position 10,562 of record NZ_JBFAXK010000033.1, read on the forward strand.
ACTGGCAGGAGGGCGCATCCGATGAACACCGACTACGACGTGGTGGTCGTGGGCCTCGGCCCGAGTGGCCTGACCCTGGCCAATCTGCTCGGCCGGCGTGGCGTCAGCGTGCTGGTCCTGGAACGCGAGCCCGAGTACTACGGCCTCGCGCGGGCGGTATACACCGACGACGAAGGCATGCGGATCTTCCAAACCGCCGGTGCCGCAGACGAACTCGCGGCGGACATGAATGTCGATTCCGCTGTGCAGTGGGTGCGCGCCGACGGCCGGGTGCTGATCCAGTTCCAGCAGACCGAACGTCGGCTGGGCTGGCCGGTGGTGAACTTCCTCTACCAGCCGTACCTGGAGAACACCCTCGAACGCGCGCTGGACCGGTACCCGCACGTGACGGTGCGCCGCGGCCGGGAAGTCGTCGACTTCAGCCAGGACGCGGACACGGTCACCGTGGTGCACGCCGAGTGCCACGGCACCGGTTACGGCAAGCATGTGCCGAGTAGCGACCAGGACACGGCCGAGCGGGTGCGCGCGAAGTTCCTGGTCGGCTGCGACGGCGGCCGCAGCGTTGTGCGGACCAAACTGGGAATCGACATGAGCGGCACCAGCTTCCCGGAACGCTGGCTGGTCGTGGATTTGAAGGCCCGCGACGGCGTGGACGCGTTTCGCCATCTGCCGTACTTCGATTTCGTCTGTGATCCCGAGCTGCCGATCGTGTCCTGTCCGCAGCCGGACGGGCACCACCGATTCGAGTTCATGCTCAACGACGCCCAGACGAAGGAGGAGATGGAGGACGACGAGACCGTCCGCCGCCACATCGAACGCTTCGTGAATCCGGACGAGGTCGAGGTGTTGCGCAAGCTCGTGTACACCTTCAACGCGGTCATCGCCGACCGCTGGCGTGTCGGGCGGATCCTGATCGCGGGTGATGCCGCACACATGACCCCGCAGTTCATCGGTCAGGGCATGAATTCCGGCGTGCGCGATGCCGACAATCTGTCGTGGAAGCTGACCGCGATCATCGAATACGGTGCGAGCCAGTCGATTCTGGACAGCTACGAATCCGAGCGCCGCCCGCACGCCAAGGCCATGATCGACCTGTCGGTGTTCAACAAGGCGCTGGTTTCCGTGGACAACAAGCTGGTCGCCGCCGCCCGTGATCTCGCGCTGACCACCGCGCTGCGGGTGCCGGGCCTCGGTGGATGGATCCGGGGCGCGAAGATGAAACCCTCGCCGCGCTTCCGTCGCGACGCCTACCTCGGCCTGCCTCGCCGCGGATGGCGCGGAGTCGAAGGCGAACTCGCCCCGCAGCCGGAGATCCGGACCTTCGACGGACATCATCGTCGATTCGATGATGTTCTGGGCCTGGGCTTTTCGGTGATCGGCTACGGCGTCGACCCGCGCGCCGGACTCGGCGCGGACGACCTGGCGGCGTTGCGCGCGCTGGGCGCCCGGTTCGTCACCGTCTACCCGATCGGCGGTCGGCCACAGGGCAAGCCCGGCGACGGCCGCAATGCCGGCGCCGACTATGTCGATGTCGAGGACCACACTGGAGCGCTGACTCGCTTCTTCGCCAAGGCCGGCATCGGCATCGGCGGGCTGCTCCTGCTGCGCCCGGACCGGTATGTCTTCGGCACAGCCACCGCGGGCCGCGGTGGTGTGCTGATCGCCGAATTGTTCAGCCAACTCGGGGTTTCCGCGGGCGAGCTCGTCTCCGCGGCGACGGTCGTGCGAGCCGACCTGGCCGAATCCGATTCAGCGCCATCGGATCCGGAATCGACCGAGTCCGCGACTGCCGAACACCATCTCGAGGAGGCCCTGTGACGGCGACCGTGACCGATTCGCCCGCGGTGCGGGCGGCCGCCGAGCGGCTGGCCACCGCCGTACGCCACGGCACTCCGACCGCCCCGGCGCGCGATCTCATCGGTCCCGACGATGTCGCGCTGGCCTACGCGGTGCAGCGCATCGGGATCGACGATCGTTTGGCCACGGGAGCAAGGATCGTCGGCCGCAAGATCGGGCTCACCTCCCCGGCTGCGCAGCAGCAGCTCGGCGTGAATCAGCCGGACTTCAAACACCGGGCGGCGCTGAACCAGCTGACCGACGCGGCGGACGATCTGATCCGCCCGCTGCTGGATCGGCCGGTGCCGGTCGATCGCGAACGCTCACCCTGGGCTACGCGGGCGTGTACTCGAGCTTCCTGCGGCATGCCGAAAAGGCTTCCGCCACTTATGGAGTGGATGTCCGCGACGTGCTGGCCGAGGCCGGTCGGCGCGGCCTGGTGGGCGGGCAGGAGGACATGATCGTCGATATCGCCCTCGACCTGATCGGCGGCCGGGCGGGGTGACCTCAGGATTCCGGCAGCTGCGGCAGCTGCGGCAGCGGACTGCTGGTGAGCTTCTGTGCGGCGCGCTTGTTCATGCCGAACATGCGCAGCATGTGGAAGGTCATCTCGTCGGTGCGGGCGTCGGCGTCGGCGTCGGGCCGGGCGTCCAGCAGCTGCAGCAGGCCCAGCAGGGCACCGCCGGCGGCCATGATCGCCATGTCCGCATCCATCGGCTCGAAGCGGCCCGCCTCCTGCGCGGCGAGAATGTCGCGGCGGGCGCGCGGGGCCAGGCCCTCCTCGCGCAGCAGGATCGACATGCCGGAATGCAGGATCACCTTCACCATTTCCGGCATCTGCCGCTGCAGCCGCCCGGTCATCCGGAAGCTGACCGCGAACACCTCGGCCGGGTCGTCGTAGAGCTCCACGATGCCGTCACGCAGCTCGGCGTAGATCTGCAGGGCCGAGCGCACCGCCTCGTCGAAGAGCTGCTCCTTGGAGTCGAAGTGGTTGTAGAAGGATCCGAAACCGACATCGGCCGCATCGGTGATCTCTTGAATGCTGACCGCGGAACGCCCCTCCGACAAGAACTTCCGTGCTGCGCCGAGCAGCGCATTGCGGGTTCGCTCGCGCCGCCGGTCGAGGCGATTTCGAGTGACGGGTTCGGCTGCCATGGTCTCACTTCCGGTCGAAAACGGTATGCGAATCATATCTGAGAAATCCATCAGACACGATTTCGCCCTCCCTTCCCGCATTTCCCCATTCAGAAAGCGATGAACGACGTGCGCGAATCCTTCCCGCAGCCGCCGGCGACGATGAGCCGCCGCCGAGTTCTCGGCGGCGTTGTCGCCGGTACGCTCGGTGCCTCGGCAACCGCTGCGGCTGTGCCGATCGACCTGGCGGTTCCTGCCCGCGCCCAGCAGCCCGCGCCCACCGGCACCCACCGCATCGATCTGCATGCGCATTTCCTGCCGCCGGACTACCGAGCCGCACTGCTCGAGCACGGGCACCTCACCATCGGTGGCTACCCGCCGCCCGAGTGGTCGCCGGAAGCCGCGATCGCGTTCATGGACTACTACGGCATTCAGGCGCAAGCGCTTTCGGTGTCCGACCCGGGCGTATCGTTCCTGTCCGGCAAGGAAGCCGCCGACATGGCCCGCTACTGCAACACCTACGCGGCAGGGCTTTTCAAATCAGACCCGGCCCGCTTCGGCGCGTTCGCGGTACTGCCGATGCCCGACATCCCGTCCGCCATCGAGGAGGCGATCTACGCCTTGGACGACCTGCATCTGGACGGGGTCATCCTGCTGTCGGCCTACGACGGCGTCTATCTCGGCGATCCGCGTTTCGAACCGCTGATGATCGCGCTCGAACAACGCCGCGCGTATGTCTTCGTGCATCCCGCGGCCATCCCCGGCACCGCGAAACCGGCGCTGCCGCTGCCGGATTTCCTCGAGGAATTCACCTTCGACACCACCCGTGCCGCCACCATGATGATGCTCACCGGGGTGACCCAGCGGTACCCGAATATTCGCTTCCAACTCGCCCACGCCGGTGGCACCCTGCCCTTCCTGTCCTGGCGGGTCGGGGTGGCCTCGGAAACCGTGGTGGGGCAGATGTGGCCGCAGGGGTGGCCGAAGCCCTCACTGTTGGATACCGCAGGGCAGATCTCGAACTTCTACTACGACACGGCGCTGAGCGGCTCGGCCGCGGCCATGTCGAGCGTGCTCGCGGTCACCGCTCGCGACCACATCGTCTTCGGCTCGGATTGGCCGTTCAGTGCCATGACACTCCCGCAATCGGGGACACACGATCCTGCCCCGGGACTGAGCGATATCTTCGATACCGATCAGCGTCTGGAGGTCGAACGGCTCAACCCGCTACGACAGCTTCCCCGGCTCGCACAGGCAGTGGGCGGGTGATCCGTAGCTTCGGCCCACACTGCGCGGCAAGCCGAGTATTTCGCCGACTGTGAATCGTCCCTCTGAAGGAGGAAAACGTGGGACACGGGAACCGCATCGACACCCATCAACACCTCGTGCCGCCGAAATACGAGGACTTGCTGCACGCCAGGGGAATTCGCCCCGGCGGCATCGATCTACCACAGTGGTCGGAATCAGAAGCCGTGGATTTCATGGATCGCCGCGGCATCCGGACCGGCATCCTGTCGCTGTCCACACCGGGAGTCTGCCTGGGAGACACAGCCGAAGCCCGGACCTGGGCCCGTGAGGTGAACGAATACGGCGCGGAGATCGTGCGGCGGCGACCCGACCGGTTCGGGCTCTTCGCCACGTTGACGTTGCCGGACGTGGACGGCGCGCTGGCCGAGGCCGAATACGCGCTCGACGCCCTGCACGCCGACGGAATCGTGCTGCTGGCGAACAACAATGGCCGCTACCTCGGGGATCCGGAGTTCACGCCACTGCTGGAACTGCTGCACGAGCGTGAGAGCGTGGTCTTCATTCACCCGGGTGAATTGCCGGCCGCGCCGGTGCCGGGCATCCCGAGCTTCGCGGCCGACTTCCTGCTCGACACCACCCGCGCGGCGCTCAGTCTCATCCTGTCCGGCGCCATGCACCGGTACCCCGGCATCAAATTCATTCTCGCCCACGCCGGCGGATTCGTCCCCTACATCGCCTCTCGGATCCTCTTGGCGATGTTCCTCGCGAAAACATCTGCGCAGCAGCCAATTCCGAACGACGATACCGCCGTCGACCCGACCGTGCTGAAGCGGTTCTACTACGACGTCGCCCTGTCCGCCTCTCCCGCGGCACTGCCGAGCCTGCTGGCGGTCGCCGAACCCGACCACATCACCTACGGCAGCGACTTCCCCTTCGCCCCGCCCGCCGCGGTCGACTTCATCAATCACGAATACGAGAACTACCCGCTGGACGATTCCCTGCGCGCGGCCATCGACCGCGGCAACGCGGAGGCGTTGTTCCCCCGGTTGAAGGCTTGAGGGCATCGCGTACCGGTGTGTGCTGCCCTCGAGCGGGTCGTCGAGAAGCGATCGGGCATCGAGGACGCATGACAACTCCCGGCGCGGGACGCTAGGAGGCCACTGCGCCTGCCATGCCGCGCTCGATGGCCGCGACGATCTGCGGGCGGAGCGCGGCGGCGGGGATGATCGAATGCACCGAACCGACCTCGCGGGCGCGGGCGATAGTGTGGATCGCCTCGAACTCGGCGGCGACCTCGCCCAGCTTGTCCGACCGCACCGCGGCCTGCCGGGCGGCCAGTTCGACTCGCAGCCGGGCCCTTTCGGCGCCGTCGGCGGCGATCCGGGCCTCGAGCTCGCGCAGTTCCGGGTCCGCCGCGGTGCGGTTGTTCACCTCGCGGGAGAACACGACCGCCGCCGCGGGTGCGCCGCCGATCACGGAGGCGAACGAGCCTTCGACCGCGAGCACCTCCAAATTGTCGTTGAGTGCGGCGGAGAAGACCACGAACGCTCCGCCGTGGTAGCGCGAGATCACGCAGAACACGATCGGGCCGTCGAAATTCACTATCGCGCGGCCGATTTCGGCGCCGTATTCCAGTTGGATGTTGCGCAGTGATTCGGGTGAGCCGTCGAAACCGGAGAGATTCGCCAGAATCACCACGGGCCGGTTGCCGCTGGCGGCGTTGATCGCGCGGGCCGTCTTCTTCGACGACTGCGGGAACAGGGTTCCCGAGGTCCAGGTGTCCGGGCCGTCGGCCGGGACCCAGCCCTTGCGCTGGATCGTGCGAGATTCGAAGCCCACCACGGTCACCGGGTATCCGGCCAGATGGGCGTCGAACACCACCGAGGTGTCAGCGCCGGCCATGTCCGCCCACCGCTCCAGCACCGTGTGGTCCTGGTCGACCACCGACCGCATCACCGTGCGGATATCGAACGGCTTCTTACGCTCCGGGTTTCGCTCGTCGGAGAAGATGTCGCCGACGACGCTGAAGTCGCTGGAGCGGTGCACGTGCGGGTAGCTGCGCACATCGCGGTCGACCGGATCGGTGGTGACCGCCCGACGCGGGAAACGTTCGCCCGGAGCGACATACGCGTGCTCGTAGTGCGCGAACAGGATGTCGCAGGCGGCGGTCAGGTTCGGCGCCCAGTACTGCGCCTCGCCGTTCGGGCCCATCACCCGGTCGTAGCCGCCGATGCCGAAGTTGTCCTCGGCCGAGACACCACCGGAGTAGTCCAGCGACTGCTTGCCGGTGAGCACCATCGCGCTGTCCGGAGTCATCACCAGAATGCCCTTGGTATGCGCCAGCATGGTCGCCTCGGCGTTCCAATACGGCTGGGCGCCCACATTGATGCCCGCGACGATGATGTTGATCTCGCCGCCGCCCTGGGTGAAGGTGATGATCCGGCGCAGCGCGCGCGACACCCAGTCCATGTTCTCGGTGCCGCTGTCCATCGAGATGGTGGCACCGGAGGACAGCGCGAACCATTCCACCGGCACACCGAGGCTTTCCGCGAGATCGATCGCCGCGACCACGCGTGCGCATTCGTTCCCGGCGACGGTTCCCAGCGCCTTGGTCGGGTCGCCGAACAGGGCGATACGGGTCATGCCCTCGGGATAACGGTCGGTGATCGTGGTCACCTGCCCCACGATCACGCCGGCCGTATTGCGGCCGTACGGGCGGTCCACCGGCACCAGCGTTCCGGACGAGTCGAGGTCGAGCTCGGTGAAGCTGCCGCGACCGCGGGTCAGCAGCGGAATCAGTTCGTACGGATAGACGGTGCCGCGAGCCCTGGCACGCTGCACCCGCTGGGCGTACTCGTCGAGGGGGCGCAGCGGATCGGTGGGCGGCTCGGTGATCGCGAAACTGATCTCGTCGCTCGAATGATACGAGAAGCGCAGCGCCACATCGCGAATCGTGTCGTCCGGGCCCGTCGAGAGGCGGCCGATGACGGTGATCTCCTCCAGGTCGGCGCCGAGGGTCAGTGGCGCGATGGTGTGCGCGATCACCTCGATGCGGTCGGCCGGGATCTCCATCACCGGCCAGACGAACAGCGCAATCCGGTTGTGGTCCAGCCGCTTCGGCTCACGCTGCGTCTGCGCGCGGCGGATGCCGTCGAGGCACGCCGCGATCTTGCGCTCGATCGCCGGTACGGTCACGATCTCGCCGTTCTCGTCCCGCTGGGCGGAGAAGTCGCGTACCTCGGCGAGTGCGATGAACCGCTCGTCGGCCGGATTGTGCTTGGCGACAGAGTGATACAGATAGATGCCGGACGGTGCGGGCAGACGGGTGCCGTTGAAGTTCTTCAACCGCCACAGGTCCAAGCGCTGGCCGGTGAGCGGATGCATGTCGCGGATGATGAGGTCTTCGGAGAGTCCGGATTCCGTGCGCCGGAAGGTGACGTGCCGGACGTCGGCGGTGTCGCCGTCCAGGACCGCCACCGAGATACGCCGCCAGGTGCCCGATTGCGGATGCGCTTCCAGTTCGGTGCGCAGCGCCGCCGACAGCTCGTCCCCGTCGGTCGGTGCATCGGGCCACGAAATGTACACGTCGACAACCAGATTCGGAACGTTCGGCCCCGCCACGTCGGCCACGACGTCGAGCGTGGCCGCCAGGTCGGCATGTTCGGCCACCGTGGAGACCAGGTGCAGCCGCTCCCCTGCCAGCTCGAACGTGCCGGTCACCAGGTGCCGGCCCGAGCGGTCGAAGGCCATCACGTCGTCGAGGTCGTGGATCCGGTAGTACTGCCGGGTGATCACCTCGAGCAGTGGGTTCGGATCCGAGATGTATTGCCCCAGTAGGCCGGTCAGCGGTTCCGGGGCGTCGACCATGGCCGCGACGCGCCGCGCGTAGAAGGAGGCGCCGGGCCGCCGGGCCAGGTAGGCGAGGCTACCGCGCACCTTGTCGTACACATCCTCGCGGGCCGCGCGGATCAGCGGCTCGTCGAATACCCGGAAGCGCAGAGTACGTGCCACGTCGCCGATCAGCGGGTAACGCAACTGCGTGGCCAGGATGAGACGGTCGAGCACCTCCCTGAGCTCGGGCACCTCCGCGGTGCGTTCGTCGGCATTGGCCAGCCAGCGCTCGAGTTCCCCGGCGATCACCGGTACCTGGTTGTCCATCCGTTGCAGGGCCAGGAACAGGCGATAGACCGCCTCCTCCAGTTCGGGCGTGCGGTCGAGCGAGGTCACATCGTAGTGTCCCAACGCGCGAGAAAGCCTGGCGCGGAAGGACTCCGGCAATCCCTGCACATCCACGTCGAGTGACTGCAGGAACGAGTGGAAGTGCTCGCGCGGGCTGTGCACGGGGTCGGCCACCTCGCTCTCGCCAATGGTCGGGCGGTTGCGGGACAGCTCGCAGACGTCGGCGAAGGTGGTCAGGATCGCCAGTTCGGCCCGGGTCAGCTCCGGGTCGTCCCCGGACAGCTCGTTGCGCAGCTCGTTGTACTCCTCGAGCAGCGTGCGGGCCCGGGCGGCACTGACGTCGTAACCCGTGAGCAGGGTGCTCAGAGCGTCCAGGCGCGCGAAGGCCTCGGAGCGGGCGTCGCCGCGGATCTGCTCGAGCGGCGCGAACTCCACGCGGCGGCTCTCGGCGACGCCCCCCACGGCGTCACCGGTATCGATGGCGTCCACCCGCAGTAGCGGCGCACCGGCATCCACCTGCGAGTTCACCACGGCGTTGAGTTCGCGGACCCGGCCCGGACCGGGGGCGCGGACCGCGGTCTCCATCTTCATCGATTCCAGCACCACCAAGGTGGCGCCGGCCTCGATCTCGTCGCCGACGGCGACCGGAACCGCGACCACGACGGCGGGCGCGGGCGCCCGCACGATGCCGGCCTCGTCCTGACTGATCTGATGGCCGACGCCATCCACCTCGACCAGGTAGCCGGTCGGCCCGGCCACCGAGACGACGTGGTGGCGGCGGTGAGCGATCGCGTAGCGGCTCTCGAAGGCGCTCAGCCGATCGACGACCACCTCCAGATCACCGGAATCGCCGCTCACCTGGTAGCGCCGCGGGCCCACCTGGCCGACCACCAGCGTGTAGGGCTGGTTGCGATAGGACAGTTCCACCGTCCGCCCGATGGCGTGCCTGGCCCGTGGGCGGCCGCCGCGTGCGGAGGAGAGGAAGGCGGCACGCTCGTGCGCTTCCTCGGTGTCGTAGGTGTCGATGGCGGCGGCCAGCAGCGCGACATCGGCGACGGCGGTCGGGCCGTCCGCGGTGCCGGCGCCGGTGCGATCCAGCCAGCCGGTGTCGGCCTCGCCGGAGATCAACTCGGGGCGGCTCAGCAGGTCCAGCAGGAACGACTTGGTGGTGGTGCCACCCTCGACGACGACCGTGGTCTCGCGCAGCCCGGTGCGCAGCCGGGCGAGCGCCTCGTCGCGGTCGCGGCCCCATGCGATCACCTTGGCCACCATCGAGTCATAGTCCGGCGGAATCACATCGCCCTCGGCGATGCCGGTGTCCACCCGCAGGCCCGAGCCCAGCGGGAACCTGAGCAGTTGCAGCCTTCCGGGTGCCGGAGCAAAACCGTTGTCGGCGTCCTCGGCATTGAGCCGGGCCTCGATCGCGTGGCCGAACTCCGACGGGCAGTCGCCGTCGAGCGCGCCACCGGACGCCACGTGGATCTGCAGCTTGACCAGGTCCAGGCCGGTGGTGGCCTCGGTGATCGGGTGCTCGACCTGGAGGCGGGTGTTCACCTCGAGGAAGGTGAAGCGCCGCTCGTCGGGCTGGTAGAGGTATTCGACGGTGGCGGCGCCGCAGTAGCCGGCCGCCTTCACCAGGTCGGCGGACACCTTGCGCAGGTGATCGGCCTCGTCCTTGGTCACCACCGGAGACGAGGATTCCTCGATCACCTTCTGGTTCTTGCGCTGGATGGAACAGTCCCGCACGCCGGGCGCCCACACCGTGCCGTGGCTGTCCGCGATCACCTGGACCTCGATGTGGCGGGCGCCGGTGACCAGACGTTCCAGGAACACGACGGGGTCGCCGAAGGAACGTTCGGCCTCCAGCTGGGTGCGCTCGAGCGCGAGATCCAGTTCGTCCTCGGCGTACACCTTGCGGATGCCGCGCCCGCCGCCGCCCGAGCGGGCCTTGACGATCAGCGGATAGCCGATGGCGTGCGCGTGCCGGCGGGCGTCGGCGCCGGTCTCGACCGGGCCACCGGACCAGGGCGCGATGGGGACCCCGACCTTCTCGGCCAGCAGTTTGGCCTCGATCTTGTCGCCGAGCAGGCGCATGGCGTGCGAGGACGGACCGATGAAGGTGATGCCGAGCTTGCTGACGAGATCGGCGAACGCCGGGTCCTCGGCTACGAAACCCCAGCCCACCCAGACCGCGTCGGCCGCGGCCTCGATCAACGCGCGCTCGAGCTCGGCGTGATCGAGGTAGGGGTTGGTGGCGCCGTTGCGCCGCAGGGTGACGGTCTCGTCAGCCTGGCGAACGAACAGCGCACGCCGCTCGGCATGGGTGTGCAGGGCGATGGTACGGATCCCGTGGTCGTACTCGGCATTGAGCTCGCGGACAGCCCGGATCAGACGCACTGCTGGTTCGCCCCTATTGACTATGGCAATCCGCTGGATCATTTCTCCGTCCATTCTCGTGTCGGCGAATCGCGTCGTCGGCATTCATTGTTAACACCGCTTCGACGGCGTGGCGCGCAACGGCACCGAGAGAGTCATCAAAAAGTGTCCCACCGCCGGACGTCACCTCAGGTGTTGATTGTCTTCACCCTGGGGACGAGTCGGAGGGCCTCGAGGGTGATGGATACCGACCGGTCTCAACTCGTAGGTTCGGTGTACCCGAAAAAGACAGATATCGGGTTCCCTGTTCCCCACCGAATCTCAAGTAGGAGAAGGCCGATGGTATTTCAACCACATCGTTCGCTGATCGTGGCTCACGTGCGTCCGGATGCTATTTCCAACGTTGGCGAGATCTTCACGGAATCTGATTCGTTGACGGATCTGCCGGGGATTGCGGGTGTGACCCGGCGTGAGCTGTGGGCTTTGGACGATCTGTATGTGCACTTGGTGGAGACCGAGGAGCCCGGTGGTGCCGCTATTGGCAGGGCTGCGCGGCATCCGGAGTTCGCCCGGGTGAGTGCTCGGTTGCGTGAGTTCGTTTCCCATGCCTCCCGAACTGGCAATCGCCGGAGGATGCGCGGGCTCGCATGTTCTACAGCTGGACACCGGAATCCGGTCCGAGGTTGGAGATCCCGAACCGATCGGCTTCGGGTTTCACTACACGAGGGAAGGAAGAGAAGTAAATGTCGGATGTATTCACCATCGAGACGTTGCGCGCGATCTTGGACGAGCATGTCGGGGTCGGCATCGGTCCTGAGGAGTTGGAGAGGGCGGACGCGCTGACTCTCGAGGAGATCGGTGTGGATTCGTTGGCTTCAGAGTGTTGTGGAGCGTGACTTCGATGTCAGGTTGCCTGCTGGGCTGCTGGGGATGACCGGTGGTGACGTGGTTCGGTTCGTCGACGAGTTCGCTTTCATCGAGGAGGTTGCGCGATGTCGGGTCATACAGAGAATTCGATCCTGATCGATGCGCCGCTCGAGGTGGTGTGGGATTCGACCAATGATGTTCGGTCCTGGCCGAATTTGTTCTCGGAGTATGCCACGGTCGATGTTCTCGCGGAGGACGGTGACACGGTTCGTTTCCGGCTGACGATGCGTCCGGACGAGGCGGGGCAGGTGTGGAGCTGGGTCAGTGAGCGGACCGTTGATCGGGTGAATCGGACCGTGGACGCGCATCGGGTGGAGACCGGGCCGTTCGAGTACATACGGATCCATTGGAGTTATGCCGAGTCCGGATCAGGCACGCGGATGACCTGGGTCCAGGACTTTCACATGCGACCGGGGGCGCCGATCGACGACGCCGGCATGACCGATCGCATCAACACCAACAGCGTGATCCAGACGCGGCTCATCAAAGAAAAGGTCGAAGGACATCTCGTCGTCGCGCCGCCGCTCGCCTGACCGCCACACCGAAAAGGCCCCGAAGCCACCATGGTCGCATCACTCATCGAGAGGAATTTTGACTATGACGTAGGGAGACCTGACTGTCGACCTCGACGATGAGCAGTGATCGCTGGCGACGGGACAGGTACTGTTCGTGCCGATCGGTGTCCGGCATCGGGTGCGCAATACCGGGACCGAGACCGCGAGCATCGTCTTTCATCTCGGACCGCTGGCCCCGCGACCCGAACTCGGCCACGTGGACACGGAAGCGTCTACCGGTGGCGCCGCGGCCGCGCGGAGAGCGCGATGAACCGCCGCGCAGTGATCACGGGGATCGGTGTCGTCGCCTCGAAGCGGAAACTCGGCGAGCGAACACTGGAAAACCGTTGTGGCAGGCGAGAATCGGATCGCCGACCAGGTCTGCCAATCGGCGACCGAGCCCGAGCAATGGCTGATCACGAGCGAGTGGCAAGACCTCCAGGACTTCTACGACTGGGAAGCCACGCCGGAACACCGCACGCTCGTCGGTCCGATGCGTGAATGTTTCACCGCCGCAAGGTCATTGAAGTTCACCATCGTGGCGGTCACGACCGCCGCAGCCCGCGAGACGGCCTGGTAGATCTGGCCGGGCTGCCCCATCGCCACCGAAACATCATTACCGAAACATCAACCCGACACGGTCGGAGAAATGATCATCATGCGCATTTCGAAAGTCGCATCGAGCACATCTGAAAAAGACATCTCGGCACCGACTGCTGCACGCATTCGCGCCGGCGCCGAGCACTATAATCGGTCAGAGTTGGCCGTGTACGATCGGATGGTATTAGGGACGGTCAGTCGCTGGATCTGGCGATGCCCACGCACAAGAATGTTGGCGCACTATGACGCCAATATTGCCGGTCGCCATCTCGACATCGGCCCGGGAACGGGATGGTTTCTGGACAAATGTAAACTCCCGCCGAATCCGTCGATTACATTGCTGGATCTGAATGATGTGGTGCTCGACACCGCCGCGAGACGCATCGAGCGCTATCGCCCCGCCATCTGTCAGAGCAACGTTTTCGAACCACTGGGACTCTATCCTGCCGCACAGTTCGATTCTGTCGGGATGAACTTTCTCTTGCACTGCTTGCCCGGTTCGGTCCGGCAAAAATCGGTGGTCTTCGACCACGTGATACCTCATCTCGCGCCAGGTGCCCGGGTATTCGGAAGTACTATTCTGGGCGAAAGTGCCGAGCATACCCCCTGGTCGCGTGCATTGATGCGTTACCTGAATCGAGAAAAGGTGTTCGGCAATAGGGGCGACAGCATCGAGTCCATCTCGCACGAGTTGAACGCGCGTTTCGCCGAGGTGCATATCCAGCAGTCAGGTTTTGTCTGTCTCTTCTCCGTGCGCGATCCGCATTGCGCTTGACGACCGAAAGATCAGCCCGGTATTGGCCGGAGAAAGGTGATGATTATGCGTAATGACAACGATTCCTGGGACATCAAGACGAGTGTCGGCGCTACCGCGCTGTTCGTCGCGGCGGCCCGTGGCTTGGCGGCTCGGCATCCGCAGGCGTTGGCTGTCGATCAGTTCGCGGAGGTGTTCTGTCGCGCTGCCGGCGATGAGTGGGCCGCGTTGTTCGCCGCGGATGTAGAGCAGACGAAGAATCATCCTCTGCGTGCTCCCGGTTTCGGGCCGTTGTTTCAGGATTTCCAGGCGGCACAGACCCGGTATTTCGATGACTATTTGCGCTCGGCCGCGGACGCCGGTGTGCGTCAGGTCGTCATCGTCGCGGCCGGGCTCGACTCGCGTGCGTATCGGCTGGCGTGGCCGGATGGCACGGTCGTCTACGAACTCGACCGTTCGCAGGTGCTCGATTTCAAACGCGACGTGCTCGCCGATGCCGGCGCGCGGGCCACCGCCGAGCGGCACGCAGTCGCGGTCGATCTTCGCGATGATTGGGCAAGTGCGTTGCGTGAGAACGGTTTCGACGCGTCGATTCCGACGGCGTGGCTTGTCGAGGGTCTGGTCATCTACCTCACTCCCGACGCCCAGAATCAGTTGTTCGAAACCCTGAACTCGCTCTCGGCCCCCGGTAGTTGGCTGGGTATCGAGGAGATGGCCACGATCGATTCCGGCGTGTATGCGGCTATGACCACTCCGTCCACCGATCCGGACAGCTACGACCAGGGTCGCGGCGCGCAGTGGGCCGGCCTCATCTACAACGAAGGCAAAACCCAAGCGGTGCAATGGTTCCGGCCTCACGGCTGGAGCGGTGCCGCTACCGGCTTGGTCGACTACCTGGCATCCCTCGGGCGTGCCGTGCCCGCGGGCGAGGGGCCGGTGGGGCATTTCGACCCGTCCCTGATGAGTCTCGCCACCGTACGGAAACAACCCACGTGGCGATGCCGCAAGCCCGACCGGACGGCAGGTGTGCCGCCATACAACACAACCGTGACGATGCGGATTCGCCCGACCGCGACCACTCCGCACCCAGCACGCCGCCGGACCGCAGACGGTGGATCGCGCTTGCCGTGGTCCTCGTCGCGGGGGGCAGTGCGCTCTGGCTGATCTTCTGGATCGCGCTCGGTGCGGCTTCTTCCTCGTCTGGACGCTCTACATGCAAGTCGGCCTCGGCTGGTCGCCGCTGCGGGCCGGTCTGACCTTCGGCGCTGCTGCGGCGGCAGGCATCTCCGTGGATGTGTGCTCGTACCCCGGTACGGGCGGCGAGTGCTGATGGCGGGAGCACTGCTCAATGCCGCGGGCTTCACCGGCGTGTGGGCCTGCGTGGCACTATGGTCCCGCGATCGCCTCGTGGGAAATGGTTGCGCCGCTGGCCATTTCGGGCCTCGGCTTCGGCCTGGTCGGCTCGCCGACCATCGATTTCGTGCTGGCCGAGGTCCCCAAGGACGATGCCGGTTCGGCGTCCGGTCTGCTGAACACCGCTCAGCAACTCGGCATCGCACTCGGGGTCGTATTCGCCGGCGTGGTCTTCTTCGCCCAACTCGACAGTGGTTCCGGCCGCGGCGTCGACGTGGTCGCACCCCAGGTCCGCACCGAATTCACCGCGGCCGGCCCGAACAGCGCAGGCCCAGATCCTCTCCGGCTTCAGGGCATGCGTGCAGGACAGATCGGCCGGCACCAACCCCACCGAGACCCCTCCGAGCTGCCAGGCGATCCAGGGTTCGTTCATCCAGCCTGGAAGGCCCGATCGGGTCACCGAAATCCTCAGCGACGCAGGCAAAAAGGCCAACGCCGAGAACTTCTCTCGCGTGTCCAGACCGCCATCGCCCGGGCATCGCGGTCGAGTTCGCGATAGCTCGCCGACTGCTCGATCAATTCGCGGCCCTGCTCGCGCAGGTACGTGTAGAGCCGAGTGTCGCCATAGGTAGCGGCCTGCTCGCGAATGTGCGCGACGAAGGTGGACTGCATTCGTGAACTCCCGGGATTTGATTCGTGTACCAGGTGCGACAGATTTGCTGGCATTTGTCGCACTACTTGGAAAGAATCTTCCGGGCAAGGTGGAGACCACCTTCACCCCCCCGGGCCACATTCCCGCTGGAGGGGGCTCTGTTAGTCGGCAGATACCTTGGCGGGCATGGAGCGGTAGGCGTGCAGGTTTCGCAGGGGATGCGGGATCGGTGGACCGTCCAGGCGCAGATCCGGGTACCGCTCGAAAAGGGCTCGCAGCGCGATGGCGCCTTCCAGCCGGGCGAGCCGGGCTCCCAGACAGCCGTGTATCCCGCTGCTGAACGCGAGATGCTCCGCGGCGTTGTCCCTGGTCACATCGAATTGCGCGGGGGCGGGGAAGACCGTGGGATCGTGGTTGGCTCCGGCCAATGACAGCAGGACCAGGGAACCCGATCTGATGTGCTGATTATCGATATCGACGTCACAGTTCGCGACCCGGCCGGTCATCCGCACGGGACCGTCGTAGCGCAGGATTTCCTCGACCGTGTTCGGCCACAGCTCCGGCCTTGCGGCCAGCAGTTCCAGCTGGTCCGGATGGCTTGTCAGCAGGGCGATTCCGTTGCCGAGCATGTTCACCGTCGTCAAGAATCCGGCATCCAGGAGCAGGGCCGCATTGGCCATCTGCTCACGGCGGGTGAGTTCGTCATTCGCCACCAGCATGCTGAGCACGTCATCGCGCGGCTCGGCGGTGAGCCGATCGAGGTGCTGGTCGAAGTACTGTTTGATCTCGGCCAGGTCTTTGACGGCGTCGCGATAGGTGGTCCAGTCCAGGCCTCGTTCGAGCAGCGGCGCACCCGAGTCTCCCCATTTCAGCAGGGTCGAATGCATGTCCTGCGGCAGCCCGAGAATCTCGGCGATGATCGTGACCGGCATCTGCGCGGAAAAATCGCTGATCAGATCGGGTCGAGGATTCGAATCCAGGCGGTCGATCAGGTCATCGGCCACTTCGGCAACTCGCTCCTCCAGGGCCGCGATCGCCTTCGGGCCGAATGCGTGCCCGACCATGCGCCGGTACCGGGTGTGATCCGGCGGATCGGTCACCAGCATCGAGGGCGGTTCTCCGAGGTTGGGTAGTCCCGGATCCGTCTTGGCCAGCATCCAGCGGATCGGCTTCGGCAGGGCTGGATGATTGGGCGAGACCACGCCGAAGCGCCGGTCTCGGAGGACGAGTCGGCAGATTTCGTAATCCGCGGTGATGTGCACCCCCGACATCCGGGGAATCCGGCCCTGCCGCCGGATGTCCTCGATATACGGCGATGAGCCGAGCAAGCTGTCCGGGTGGAGGGCGAGATTCCCCAGCGGCTCACCACGACGCGCCGACCACCGGAGGTAGGTCCGCAGGAAGCCGTGCATGAGCAGCCACCGAGTCCATGTGCGAGTCAACATCGTCACCTCTCACCTCTGACCCGCTCCCTATGATAGTGATTCGCTATGGGCTGTCGCAGCTGCTCGAGGGTGATGGAGTGACGTTCGGATCAGGCGAGGGGCCCGCCATGGACAGGCGCAGGTTCATACAGGGCGTCGGCGCGGCTGCGGCGACCCTGGGCTTTGCGAGCGTAGGCGCGGCCATATCCGTCGCACGGGCCGACGATTTCGACCAGAGCCCGAAGACGCCGGAATATCGCACGCTGGTGCCGGAGATCTTCGAACCCCTGCCGGATCCCGCCGATCATGTACGGGCGATCGTCGTCGGATCAGGGTTCGGGGCGTCGGTCACCGCGCTGCGCCTGGCGCAGTCCGGGATGGACGTCGCAGTACTCGAGCGCGGATCGCGCTGGCCGAATGATCCGTGGCGCAACATCTTCACCGTCGACACGGTTCCGGATGGCCGCGGCTTCTGGCATCGCACCACCTTCACCGGAGTGAACAGGATCCCGCTGGCTTTCGATCCGTTCGGCGGGGTCCTCGATGTCTGCAACTACCCGGGCATCGACGTGTGGCGCGCCGCGTGTGTCGGCGGTGGCTCGGTCGTGTTCACCGGGGTGATGATCGAGCCGGAGCAACGGTTCTTCGAACACGTATTCCGCGGCGTGGTCGACTATCGCGAGATGCATGACGTCTACTACCCCAGGGTCCGAAAGATGTTGCGGCTCAGCCAGATACCGGACGACATCTACAACTCTTCCGCGTTCGTGCACTCCCGCGCCTGGGACGAACAGGTCCGCGCGGCCGGATACACGCCGCAGCCCATCGACGGCATCTGGAGGTGGGACGTCATCCGCGACGAGCTGGCCGGGCGATCGAAGGCGTCGGCGACGGTGGGCTGTTCGGACCTCGGCAATTCCAATGGCGCGAAGTTCGATCTGAACCAGAACTATCTGCTCGGTGCCGAGGACACCGGCCGCGCCCGGATCTATCCGGGCCATCGCGTGGACACCATCGCCGAGGAACCGGGAGCGCCGGGCCGCTATGCCGTCGCCGTGACCAAACTCGCCCCGACCGGCGAGGTGCTCCGCACCCGGACGCTGACCTGCGACATGCTGTTCCTGGCCGCGGGCTCCCTCGGCACCTCCGAGCTGTTGGTGCGCGCGCGGGCGACCGGCGCGCTGCCGAACCTGAACGAGTACATCGGCGAGGGCTGGGGCAGCAACGGCGACGTCGCCCTGGCCCGGCCGCTCACCGTGCTCGATGTGGGCACGCAGGGTGCGCCGTCAGCGAGCCGGATTCTGGACGAGGCGGGCGCACCCGTGACGCTGGAGAGCTGGTTCATTCCCGGCACGACGCCTTTCGACATCGGCCTGCTCGGATCGCTGGGCATCGTGCTCGACGACACCCGCGGCCGGTTCGTCTGCGATCCGGCCGACGGGCGCGTGGACCTGCTGTGGCCGACCGGCGGCGCCGCCGGTTATCTGGCGCGAGCGCGCGAAGTCAACGACACCATGATCGGTAACGGTCGGGCTTTTACTCTTTCGGGCCTGGATGCGGATGCGTCGTTCACCGCCCATCCGCTGGGCGGCGCAGTGATCGGACGCGCGACGGACGCGTACGGCCGGGTGCGTGGCTACCGGAACCTCTATGTGATGGACGGGGCGGCGGTGCCCGGTAGCACCGGAACGGTGAACCCCGCGTTGACGATCAGCGCGCTGGCCGAGCGCAATATCGAACAGATCATTCGTTCCGGCGGGTAGTGGAATAGTCCAGCGATACAGTCGAGAACTGTGGACGAGACTCCGGTCGCACACCGTCGGCGGTCGCTCGCCGAGCGAGTGGCGATCCGGCTGCTGTACCCGACATTCCGGCCCACCGCGGAGTCCTTACGGGAGGCCGTCGCCGGCAAGGTGGTGCTGGTGACCGGGGCCTCGCACGGTATCGGCAAGGCCAGTGCGCGGAAGCTGGCCGTGGCGGGGGCGGTGGTGCTGCTGGTGGCGCGTTCCCGGTCCGAATTGGAACGGCTGGCCGCCGACATCACAGCCGCCGGCGGCGTGGCCCACGCCTACCCGGCCGACCTGACCGACACGGATGCCGTCGACCGGCTCGGCCGGACGCTGCTGGCCGAGTACGGACACATCGATGTGGTGATCAGCAACGCGGGCAAGTCGATTCGACGTCCCATCGCCGAGTCCTACGACCGCTTCCACGATTTCACCCGCACCATCGACATCAACTATCTCGGCCCGGTGCGGCTGCTGCTGACTCTGCTGCCCGATATGCGTGCACGTGGGCGGGGGCACATCGTGAACGTCTCCACCTGGGGTGTGCTCATGCCGCCGAGTCCGCGCTGGTCGGCCTACGGTGCCTCGAAGGCGGCCTTCGACGTCTGGCTGCGCAGCGTCGCCGCCGAAATCGCCGGTGACGGCGTCACCACCACCTCGGTCTACATGCCACTGGTGCACACCAGAATGAGCGCCCCCACCGACTTCGGCCGGATGCCCGGCCTGACCGTCGACGAAGCCTCCGACCTCGTCACGCACGCCGTCACCGCCAAACCCCGCGACGTCGCCCCGTGGTGGGCGGTCCGGGTCCAAGCCTGGTCCGCCGTCCACCGCGACCAGGTCCAGCGCTTCATGGAACGCAGGGTCCATCGCTGAAGACCGGACCGCGGCGGGCCGCGCCAGCGTGTCGTCCCCATTACTTTTCGGCGACATTCTTATGGCAAATGTATAGCCATTGCATCGCGCCGGATAATTTCGAAGGCCGACCGGAGCAAATGCAGGAATGGAGAGGCATTTGTTCGTCGAATCGAACGAGAGAAGTCACTGAATCGTTGCTGTTCGACCGTCACGGTGTTCCCGGTGAAGTCCTCGGGGAATAGCCAGTGCACTGCGAACTTTGCTAGTGGATATGGAAACTATCCCAGCGTGCGGCGGTGTACACGAACGTACCGATCGGCTTATACTGGCCGCGGTCGGGGTTGCAGGAAATTAAGGCGCGAATAAGCGCGGTCCAGGGTTAGAGGGATGTAATGACTGCACCG
This sequence comes from Nocardia sp. NPDC051981, assembly GCF_040680715.1. Classification (NCBI taxonomy): domain Bacteria; kingdom Bacillati; phylum Actinomycetota; class Actinomycetes; order Mycobacteriales; family Nocardiaceae; genus Nocardia; species Nocardia sp. NPDC051981. The sequence continues at coordinate 30,648 of NZ_JBFAXK010000033.1, forward strand.
CGACCGCAGCCCGACCCTGGCCGAGGATCGAGCGGAAATGCCGAGCCGGGCGCGTCAACCACAGAGCTGATACCGCTGTCTGCCGGGCAGCAGGGGTTGTGGCTGGCACAGAAATTGACTCCGGATGTGCCGATATCCGAGGCGCAGTATGTCGAGTTGCGTGGCGACCTCGACGGTGACCTGCTGCGTGAGGCAGCGATTCGAGCCGGCCATGAGTTCCAGTCGGGGTATCTGCGACTGGTCGAGACCGACGGTGAGCCGTATCAGCGGTACGACCCGTCGCTGAATATGACGGGACCGGTGATCGACGTCCGTGGTGCATCGGATCCCGTCGCAGCCGGCTTGGAATGGATGCGCCAGGAGTACACAGCGCCGCTGGATATGACCCGGGATCTGTTGGTCGCGACGGCGATTGTGCAGGTGGGGGATCGGCATTATCTGCTGTACTGCCGGAGTCACCACGTCGCACTGGACGGCTACGGCGCGATGATGATCGTGAACCGGATTGCCGAGTTGTACACGGCGGCGGCGCAGGGCCGCACCGCGGAGCCCAATCGTCCGGCAGATATCCGTGCCCTCTACGAGGCCGAGCGTAGCTACCGGGAGTCGAAGCGGTTCACCGACGACCAGGCATATTGGGTGAACAGGCTCGCCGATGTCGGCGAGGAGTCCAGCCTGGCCGCAGGGCAGGCGCCCGCGTGCGCGGACAGTGTTGTGGCAATCACCGAATTGTCGGCGGCGACGGCGGAGCGGATCGAACACTCGGCGAAAGCGGTGGGGGCGAGCCCGGCCGCGGTGGTGATCGCCGCATTCGGCTGTTATCTGGGTCGCAAGACCGGCCGCGACGAGGTCCTGGTCAACATTCCGGTGTCAGGTCGCACGACCGCCGTGCTGCGGCGATCCGCGGGGGTCTTCGTCAACGTGGCACCGCTTCCGATCGTCCTCGATCCACGGGACACCGTCGCGACACTGGCGCTGCGGGTGCAGTCCGATCTGGTGGGTGTGTTGCGGCACCAGCGGTGCGGCCTCCCCGACATTCGCGTCGCCACCGGGACGCGTGGCGCCGAGCGCCGCTTCGCGGGCCCCGTCGTGAATGTCATGCTCTTCGACCAGAAGCTCCAACTCGGGTCGGTGACCGGCGAATTCCATATCCTCAGCTCCGGCCCGGTCGAGGATGTGCTGGTCGACGTGTATCGGACCGGGGATCCGCCGCGGACGCTCCTCCAGTTCCTGGCCAATCCCAACCTGTACACCGACTCCGAGCTGTCGGCGCACAGCGCCGCATTCGCGGAGTTCATCGACGAATTCGCCGCCGCCACAGCGGACACCGAGCTCGGACAGGTCCACCCCGGCAGCTTGGCCGAAAGCGCCGGGATCCGCCGCCGCCGCGAGAACCAGGCATTCTGGCGGGATGCTCTCGCGGATCTTCCCGAGGAGCTTCGTCTGCCGTTCGACAGGCCGCGGCCGGTGGTGATGTCGAATCGTGGTGCGACTGCTGATTTTTCGTTGGATGCGGGGTTGGTTCGGGGGTTGGAGGATTGTGCGCGGCGGCATGATTCGTCGTTGTTCACGGTTGTGCATGGTGCGTTGGCGGTATTGCTCGCACGGATGAGTGGTGGCACCGATATTCCGATCGGCACAGCGGTCGACGATGTGATCGGGATGTTCGCCAATACCCTGGTGTTGCGGACCGAGATCGATCCGGGGGAGTCCTTCGCTGACCTGCTCGGGCGGGTCCGGCGGGTCGATCTGGATGCGTTCGATCATGCCGATGTCCCGTTCGAGCAAGTGGTGGACCGGCTATCTCTATCGCGGCACCCCTTGTGCCAAGTGATGCTGGCATTCCGTAACCCGGAACCTGTCGAACCGGAACTACTCGACCTAGAGCTGCCGGCGGTCGGCCCCTCCAGTGAAATATCCTGCTTCGACCTCCAATTCGCCCTGTCGGACCACGGCGGCGGCGACCTGACCGCCGCGATCACCTTCGCCACGGATGTGTTCGATGCCGCGACGGTCGATTCTCTCGCACGTCGGTGGATCCGGATTCTGGAGTCCGTGGTAGCCGACCCGACGGTTCCGGTCGGAGCGATCGACGTGCTCGATCCCGCCGAGCGCGCCGATCTGCTGGCGCGTCACGGCGCACCTGCGGTGGCGCCGGTCACCCTGCCCGAGCTGCTGATCGCCGCGGTTGCGGTGGATCCCGATGCGGCGGCGATCGTGTCCGGCGGCCGGGAGCTGAGTTACCGGGAGGTGGACGAGCGTTCGAATCGGTGGGCTCGGCAGCTGATCGAGCGGGGTATCGGTCCGGAAGACGTTGTCGCGATCGGTATGCCGCGTTCCGCGGATTCGGTGTTGGCGGTGTGGGCGGTGGCCAAGTCGGGGGCTGCCTTCCTGCCGATCGATCCGGGCTATCCGGTCGAGCGCGTCGCCCATCTGGTGACCGATTCGAGGGCGGCTGTCGGCCTGACGGTGGCCTCCGCGCGTGCACGGTTGCCGGATGACATCGATTGGCTGACAGCGGATTTCCTCGATGAGGGCGATGATCGGCCGGTCACCGACGATGATCGGGTGCGTCCGCTGCGGGTCGACGATATCGCGTATGTCATCTATACCTCCGGATCGACCGGGCTGCCCAAGGGCGTCGCTGTCACACATCGAGGACTCAACAACTGCGCCACCACGCACCGGGATGCCATCGGCATCGGAAACCGATCCCGCACACTGCATCTGGCTTCACCGAGCTTCGATGTCTCGGTCCTGGAACTGCTGTTGTCGCTGTGCGCGGGCGCGACGATGGTTGTCGCACCCGGCGACAGCTTCGGCGGCGACGAACTCGCCGAACTCCTCGACCGCGAACACGTCAGCCACGTGTGTATTACACCCTCGGCACTGTCGACCATCGACCACACCCGTTGGTTGTTACCGGATTTGGGGCATCTGATCGTCGGTGGCGAAGGAATCGGCACCGACCTGGTCGAACGGTGGAGTGGTGATCGTGAACTGCTCAACGAATACGGGCCCACCGAGACCACGATCGCGGTCACGCTAACTTCGCTCGCGGCAGGGGAACTGGTCACGATCGGCCGTCCGATCCGCGGCGTTTCGACATGGATCCTCGACCAGCGATTGCAGCCGGTGCCGGTCGGTGTGGCGGGTGAGTTGTATATCGCCGGTGGCCTACTGGCGCGTGGGTATTACCGCCGAGCGGGTTTGACGGCGGAGCGTTTCGTGGCGTGTCCGTGGTTGCCGGGTGAGCGGATGTATCGGACCGGTGATGTGGTCCGGTGGTCGCCCGATGGTGCGATCGAGCATCTGGGCCGGTCCGACTTCCAGGTCAAGATTCGCGGTCTTCGGATCGAGCTCGGTGAGATCGATTCCGTGCTGACGGGTCACCCGAGTGTCGGCTATGCCGCCACGATCGGCTATCGCGCCGATTCGGGAGCTCAGTCGCTGGTCTCGTATGTTGTTGCCACGCCCGGCTATTCGATCGATACCGCGCTTTTGGCGGAGTATGTCGCCGATCGTGTGCCGACGTATATGGTTCCGTCCTCGATCGTGGCGCTGGACCGGATCCCGCTGACATCCACCGGCAAGCTCGATCGCAAGGCGCTGCCCGAACCGGTATTCGCCGACGACAAACCGTACCGGGCACCGCGAACACCGATCGAGCATCTCATCGCCGAGACATTCGCCGATGTGCTCCACCTGGACACCATCGGTATCGACGACTCCTTCTTCGCGCTGGGCGCGGACAGCTTGGTCGCGACCCGGGTCGCAGCGCGCCTCGGGGCCGCGCTGAATATCGAAATTCCGGTGCGGCTGTTGTTCGATGCGGCCACGACCGCGGAACTGGCCACCCGGATGGAGCAGGAAGCGCTGACGGGGCGGCGACCCCGCCCGCCACTGATCGCCGGTCCGCGCCCCGATCTCGTGCCGTTGGCGCCTGCGCAACAACGAATGTGGTTCTTCAACCAATACGACACGGCCTCCGGGGCGTACAACATGCCGATCGCCCTTCGGCTGCGTGGCGAATTGAACGTCGAGGCCCTGCGGCTGGCCCTGATCGACGTGCTGGCCAGACACGAATCCTTGCGAACGCGGTACCCGGATCACGACGGAATGCTGATCCAGGTCATCGAATCCGTCGACCACGTGGACAGGGAACCTGCTCTGACGACGGTCTCGTTCGGCCAATTGGTCCCGGCGATAACCGAATTCGTGACCGAGGGCTTCGACGTGAGCACCCGGGCGCCGGTGCGCGCCCGGCTGTTCCGCGTGGCCGATGCGGAGGAATCGGAACATGTGCTGGCCGTGGTGGTGCATCACATTGCCGCGGACGGCTTCTCGATGGCGCCCCTGGCTCGTGACGTGACGACCGCGTATGCCGCTCGGATCCGCGGTGAGGCCCCGTCGTGGACACCGCTGCCGGTCCAGTACGCGGATTATGCCCTGTGGCAGCGAGCTACCCTCGGCTCGCCGGATGAACCGGAATCGCTGTGCGCGCGCCAGATTCGATACTGGACAGAAGCATTGGACGGAGTTCCCGACGAGCTCTATCTGCCGTTCGACAGGCCGCGGCCGGCGGTGATGTCGAATCGGGGTGCGACGGCGAATTTCTCGTTGGGCGCGCGGTTGGTCCGAGCGTTGGAAGATGCTGCGCGGCAGCACAATTCTTCGCTCTTCATGGTGATTCATGGTGCCTTGGCGGTGTTGCTCGCCCGGATGAGCGGGTCCGTCGATATTCCGGTCGGTACGCCGGTGGCGGGGCGTGGTGTGGCGGAGCTCGACGATATGGTCGGGATGTTCGTCAATACGTTGGTGCTGCGGACCCAGATCGATCCGGGGGAGTCGTTCGCCGATCTGCTCGGCCAGGTGCGACGGGTCGACCTGGATGCCTTCGACCATGCCGATGTCCCGTTCGAGCAAGTGGTGGATCAGTTGGTCACGCACCGATCCCAGGCTCGCCATCCGCTGTTCCAGGTGATGCTGGCATTCCAGAATCTGGAACCGGTGAAGCTGACGCTGCCCGATCTCGAACTGTCGGTGGTCGACCTGCCCAACAACGTCTCCCGCTTCGACCTGCAATTCATACTCTCGCAGGACCACGACAGCGGCGACATGACCGTCGCGCTCACCTTCGCCACGGATTTGTTCGATGCCGCGACGATCGATTCTCTGACCCGTCGGTGGATCCGGATTCTGGAGTCGGTGGCCGCCGACCCGACGGTTCCGGTCGGGGCGATCGACGTGCTCGACCCCGCCGAGCGAACCGACTTGCTGGCCCGTCACGGTGCACCTCCGGCCGTGCCGGTCACCATGCCCGACCTGTTCTCCGCCGCAGTTGGATTGGATCCTGAGGCGACAGCGATCGTGGCCGGAGGACGGCAGCTGACTTACCGGGAGGTGGACGAGCGTTCGAATCGGTGGGCCCGGCAGCTCATTCGCCAGGGGATAGGTCCCGAAGATATTGTCGCGATCGGCATCCCGCGTTCCGCGGATTCGGTGCTGGCGGTGTGGGCGGTGGCCAAAACGGGAGCCGCTTTCCTGCCGATCGATCCGAGCAATCCGGCCGAACGCGTCGCCCATCTGGTGACCGATTCGAGGGCGGCGGTCGGCCTGACGGTGGCCTCCGCGCGTGCCCGGCTACCGGATGACATCGATTGGCTGACAGCGGATTACCTCGATGAGGGCGATGATCGGCCGGTCACCGACGATGATCGGGTGCGTCCGGTTCGGGTCGACGATATCGCGTATGTCATCTATACCTCCGGATCGACCGGGCTGCCCAAGGGTGTCGCTGTCACCCATCGGGGACTGAACAACTCCACCACTGAACGTCGCGCCGCTCTGAGTATCGAAACCCATAGCCGCATCCTGCATCTGGCCTCCCCGAGCTTCGATGTCGCGGTTCTCGAGCTGCTGTTGCCGTTGGGTTCGGGCGCGGCGCTGATCATCGCACCCGGCGACGCCGTGGGCGGCGACGAACTCGCCGAACTCCTCGACCGCGAACACGTCAGCCACGTCCTGCTCACCCCCTCTGTCTTGTCCACGATCGACCACACCCGCTGGCCATTACCGGATTTGAGGCATCTGATCCTCGGTGGCGAGAGCTGTCGCACCGAACTGGTCGAGCGGTGGAGTGGGAATCATCGGCTGACGATCGACTACGGGCCCACCGAGACCACCATCACCGCGACAGTGACTTCCCCCCTGGTAGCGGGGGAGTCGGTCACGATCGGGGGACCGGTGCCGGGCGCCTCGACATGGATACTGGATCAGCGATTGCAGCCGGTGCCGGTCGGTGTGACGGGTGAATTGTATATCGCCGGTGGTCTATTGGCGCGTGGGTATCTGCGCCGCGCGGGGTTGACGGCGGAGCGTTTCGTCGCGTGTCCGTGGTTGCCGGGTGAGCGGATGTATCGGACCGGTGATGTGGTCCGGTGGTCGCCCGATGGTGCGATCGAGTATCTGGGCCGGTCCGATTTCCAGGTGAAGATCCGGGGTCTTCGTATCGAGTTGGGTGAGATCGATTCGGCACTGGCGGCGCACGAGAGCGTTGGTCATGCCGTCACCATCGGCTATCGCGCCGATTCGGGAGCTCAGTCGCTGGTCTCGTATGTTGTTGCCGCGCCGGGGTATTCGATCGATACCGCGCTCTTGGCGGAGTATCTCGCCGATCGTGTTCCGTCGTATATGGTTCCGTCTTCGATCGTGGTGCTGGACCGGATTCCGTTGACACCGGCGGGCAAGATCGATCGTAAGGCGTTGCCCGAACCGGTATTCGCCGACGACAAACCGTATCGGGCGCCCCGAACGTCGATCGAGCAACTCATCGCCGAGGCATTCGCCGGTGTGCTCCACCTCGACACCATCGGTATCGACGACTCCTTCTTCGCCCTCGGCGGGGACAGCATCATGTCGATCCAGCTGGTGAATCGGGCCAGAGCCACAGGCGTCGTGTTCTCCCCACGCGACGTGTTCGAGCGCAAAACGGTCGCCGGTCTCGCCCAGGTCGCCATCCACGAGGGCGTTGCGGAGACATTCCTTCCGGCCGAACCGCCCGGCGCAGGCGTGGGCCCGCTACCGCTGACGCCGATCATGCGAGAGTTGCTCGAGCGGGCGGGGCCGACCTGCGACCGCTACTCGCAGGCGATGATGCTGGGCCTGCCGGCGGGGATTGACCGGCGCCAGCTGACCGACGCCGTGCAGGCGGTACTCGATCGGCACGGCATGCTGCGTGCGCAACTGACCCCGGGCACCGACGGGCGGTGGACGTGGGAGGTGCTGCCGGCCGGAACGATTCGCGCCGACGACGTTCTCGTGCGGGTGCCGCTGGAAGCGGGGCGCGGCGAATTCCGTGCGTTGGCGGCGGCCGAGCTGGATGCCGCCGCGGACCGGCTCGATCCCGGAGCCGGGATCGTGACGCGGGTCGTCTGGTTCGACCCGGTGAACACGGCGGGTCCGGGCACGGTGCTGGTGGTGGTGCATCGTTCGGCGATCGATCGCGTCTCCTGGCGCGTGCTGGTCCCGGATCTCACGGCCGCGTGGACGCGGACCGCCTCCGGCGAGCTACCCGATTCGGCCCCGACCGGTACATCGATGCGCAGCTGGGCGCACGGGCTGGTCGAGGCGGCCCAGTGCCCGGAGCGCGCCGCCGAAGTCGAATTGTGGCGGGCGATGACCGCCGGGAACGATCCGATGCTCGGGTCACGGCCCCTCGACCCCGCGATCGACGTGGTCGCGACCGCCCGCACGGTCCAGGTCGACGTCGACCCCGAGACGACCGAGGCGCTGCTGACCACGGTGCCGGCGGCTTTCCACGGCAGTGTGGACGACGGGCTGCTGGCCGCCTTGGCGGTGACGATCGCGAGGTGGCGGCGCGAGCACGAGACAGCGACTCCCGCGGAGGTGACGATCCGCCTCGAAGGAAACGGCCGTGCGGAAGGCATTGTCCCGGGCGCGGATCCGACACGGACGGTCGGCTGGTTGGCCACGAGTTTTCCGATGCGCCTGGATCTTTCGGGCATCGATCTCGACGACGCCTACGCTGGCGGGCCGGCGCTGGGGGCTGCGGTCAAATCCGTCAAGGAACAGCTGCTAGGCGTCCCGGACCACGGGATCGGCTACGGCATGCTGCGGTATCTCAACGAGGACACCCGACCGATCCTCGCCACTGCACCGCCACAGATCGCGTTCAACTATCGTGGCGCCGAAGCGATTCCGGCGGCCGGATGGGTGCCGGTGGACGTCGGCGATGCCTCGGGTGCGGCTGAGCTCGCCGGTGTACAGCCTCCGGATATGCCGGTGCCGGCGGTGCTCGACATCAATACCCTCGTCATGGACGACGCGAACGGGCCACGGCTGCAAGCGATCTGGTCGTATCCCTCCGGGGTTCTCACCGCCGATGCGGTGCGCGAGATGGCGGAGTCGTGGCGCTCGGTACTGACCGCGCTGGCGGCGCACGTCCGCCGTGCCGGGAGCGGGGGACGGACGCCGTCGGATCTGGCGCTGGCCGGCCTCGGACAATCCGAGATCGAGCGGCTCGAGGACCGGTATCCGGCCCTGAGCGACGTCTGGCCCTTGGCTCCACTGCAACAGGGGCTGCTGTTCCACGCGCTGGTGTCCGAGCAGTCGGTGGATGCCTACATCACGCAGCTGGTCCTCGAACTGCGCGGCCGGGTCGATCCACCACGGCTGCGCCGAGCCGCGCACGTGCTGCTCGACCGGCATGCGAATCTGCGCGCCGCCTTCGTCACCGACGCCGGACCGGTACAGGTGGTCGACGACGACGCCGAGGCGCCATGGACGGAGCTGGACCTGTCCGGGCTGGATGACGGTGCACGCGAACGCGAGTGGACGCGGCTCATGGCCACCGACCGCACCACCCGGTTCGACCCGGCGCGTGCCCCGCTGCTCCGCTGGATGCTGATCACCACCGGGCCGGAACAGTACCGGCTGGTGCTGACCAATCATCACCTGCTGCTCGACGGCTGGTCGACGCCGCTGCTCCTGCAGGAGCTGCTGGTGCTCTACGCCACCGACTGCGACGCCACGATGCTGCCGCAGGTGCGCCCCTACCGGGACTTCCTGACCTGGGTCGCCCGGCAGGACCCGGCCCCGTCGCTCGACGCCTGGGCCCGGGCGTTCGACGGCGCCGACGAGCCGACCCTGGTGGCTGCGGCCGATCCTCGCCGCCACTACACCGAATCGCGTGCGGTGCTCGGCGAACTCACCGAGGCGCAGACCGCGGAGTTGACCGGCCGCGCACGATCCCGCGGAATCACGCTCAACACCATGATCCAGGCGGCATGGGCAATCGTGCTGGGCACGTTGACATCCCGGCAGGACGTGACGTTCGGTGCCGTGGTCTCCGGACGGACCCCGCAGATCGCGGGTATCGAATCGATGATCGGGCTGTTCATCAACACGGTCCCGGTGCGCGTCCGTCTCGACGCCACCGAGACGCTCGGGCAACTGCTCGACCGCATCCAGGCGGAGCAGGCCGCGCTGCTCGATCACCAGTTCATCGGTCTGGCCGACATCGAACGTGCGGCCGGGCCGGGGGCGGTATTCGACACGGTGACCGTGTTCGAGTCCTTCCCGGTCGATCGCCACGGGTTGACCGCGGACACCGACATCGCCGGCATGCGGCTGGTCGACGTGACCGGCGCCGACGCGGCGCACTATCCGCTGGGCGTGGTCGGGCGCGTCGACTCGCGACTGCACCTCGAGATCAAGTACCTGCCCGAGCTCTTCGACTACGACACCATCGCGGCGACCCTGCGGCGGTTCGTGGGCGTGCTGGGCGACATTGCCGCCGACCCGGATCTGCCGGTGGCCCGGCTGAATCTGCTCTCGCCGCGGGAATACCGCGAATTGGCGCCGGTATCAGGTGATCCCGCGATGCCGGAGCGGATGTTGCCGGAGCTCTTCGCGGCGACGGTGGCCCGGGATCCGGGGGCGGTGGCGGTGGTGTGCGGGGACCGGCAGTGGACCTATGGCGAGCTCGATGCCGAGTCGAATCGGCTGGCGCGCTTGCTGATCGGCCGAGGTGCCGGGCCGGAGACGAGTGTCGCGGTTGCGTTGCCGCGCTCCTACGAGTCGGTGCTCGCAGTGTGGGCGGTGGCGAAGTCGGGGGCGGCATTCGTCCCGGTGGATCCGCGCAATCCGGGGGAACGAATCCAGCACATGCTCGGCGATTCGGGCGTCGCGACAGGAATCACGCTGTCGGAGTGGAGGAATCGACTGCCCGGATCGGTGCGGTGGCTCGTCCTCGACGAGCCGGCGCTCGAAGCGGAGGCGGCGAGGTTGCCGGCCGAGCCGGTGACCGATGCCGAGCGAATTCGGCCGGTCCGGGTCGATCACGCCGCATACATGATCTACACGTCCGGCTCGACGGGTGTGCCGAAGGGCGTGGTGGTCTCGCACCGGGGGCTGGCGAACCTGGTGGCCGAGCAGTGCACGCGGTTCGACCTCGGGCCGGGCGCGCGGGTACTGCATGCCGCGTCTCCCAGTTTCGACGCGGCGGTCCTGGAACTGCTCTGGGCGTTCGCGTCCGGCGGGCGGCTGGTGATCGCGCCGCCGACCGTCCTCGGCGGACTCGAACTGGCGCAGATCATTTCGCAGAATTCGGTGACCCACGCCGCGCTGACACCCACGGCCCTGAGCACGGTCGACCCGGCCGGGCTGCGGAACCTCGGGACCGTCGTGATCGGAGGCGAGGAACCCCCACCGCAACTGGTGTCACGGTGGGCGCCGGGCCGGAAACTGTTCAACACCTACGGTCCGGCGGAGGCCACGATCCAGACCGATGCCGGTGCGCCGATGGTGCCGGGTGAGGCCGCGACGATCGGCGGACCGATCCGCGGTGTCGGTGAGGTCGTGCTCGACGCGTGGTTGCGTCCGGTGCCGCTCGGCGTCGTCGGCGAGTTGTACCTCACCGGTCCGGGACTGGCTCGCGGCTACCGCAACCGGACGGGTCTGACAGCGTCGCGGTTCGTCGCCGATCCGTTCGCGGGCCACGGGCAGCGCATGTATCGGACCGGGGATCTGGTGCGGTGGCTGCGGTCACCGGAAGGAGGTCTGACCCTCGACTATGTCGGCCGGGTGGACTTCCAGGTCAAGATCCGTGGCTTCCGTATCGAACTCGGCGAGGTCGAAGCGGGCTTGCTGGCCTGCCCGGGAGTGGGTGCCGCGGTGGCGACCGTGCACCGCGGCGCCAGCGATCGGTTGATCGGGTACGTGGTGCCCGAGCCCGGCGCCGACCTGGATCCGGCCGCGATCCTCGCGTTCGCCGCGCAGCGATTGGCCCCGCACATGGTGCCGGCGACCGTGATGGTGCTCGACACGCTGCCGACGACGGAGACCGGCAAGATCGACCGCCTCGCGCTGCCCGAACCCGACTTCACCACGGGCCGAACCGAATTCAGGGCGCCGGTCACGGAGATGGAGACGACGCTCGCGGGACTGTTCGCCGAGGTATTGGGGGTCGACACGATCGGGCTCGATGACTCGTTCTTCGCCCTGGGCGGAGACAGCATCATGTCGATCCAGCTGGTGACCCGGGCCAAGGCGGCGGGTCTGGTGCTGTCCGTGCGTGAGGTGTTCGAGCGCAGAACGGTCGCCGGGCTGGCCCAGATCGCGGTCCGTGACAGCGCCGCGGCAGCCTCCCTCCCGGCAGAACTGCCCGGCGGGGGCGTGGGGCCGATGCCGTTGACGCCGATCATGTGCTGGATGTTCGAGCGTGGCGAGTTCGACCGCTTCTGCCAATGGGTGATGCTCACGCTGCCGGCCGGCAGCGACCAATCTGCCATCGCGGCGACCGTGCAAGCGGTGATCGATCATCACGACATGCTGCGGGCCCGGCTACAACCCGATCCCGCACACCCATCGGGCTGGGCAGTGCAGGTGCAGCCGACCGGGGTATCGGCCGCCGCATTGATCCGGCGGGTGCCGGTGGATGCGGCACCGGACAGCAGCGCGTTCGCCGCGATTGCCGACGCCGAGGCACGCGCGGCCGCCGAACGCCTCGACCCCGCCGCGGGAGTCATGCTCCAACTGGTCTGGTTCGACTGCGGCGCCGGGCCGGGCCGGCTGCTGGTCGTCGCACACCACCTGGTGGTGGACGGCGTGTCGTGGCGGATCCTCGTTCCCGACCTTGCGGTCGCCGGAGCCCAGGTGAGCGCGGGTCAGCAGCCGCAGCTCATGCCCGTCGGTACGTCGATGCGACGCTGGGCGCACGCTCTCGAGACCGCTGCCGCGAACCTCGATGAACTCGACTGGTGGCGTTCCACACTCGCCGCCGCTGATCCGCCGATCGGGACGCGCCCGCTCGACCCGGTCGTGGATTTGCAGGCCACCGTTGCCACCGTCCGGGTGACGCTGCCTACCGTGGTGACCCGCGCTGTACTCACCACCCTGCCCAGGGCGTTCCGCGGCAATGTGGACGATGCCCTCATCGCGGGGCTCGCACTGGCGCTGACCCGGTGGCGGCGCCGCCACGGCGACGACGTCACCGACACGCTGCTCACCCTGGAAGGCCACGGACGCGACGACACGGTTCTCCCCGGTGCCGACCTCACCCGCACTGTCGGATGGTTCACCACCACCTCCCCGGTGCGGCTCGACCTGTCCGATATCGACATCGATGACGCGTTCGCCGCCGGCGCCGCCGCGGGTGCGGTCGTCAAATCGGTCAAGGAACAACTCCGGCGGGTCCCCGGCCACGGGATCGGCTACGGGCTGCTGCGCTACCTCAACACCGATACCGCCCGCATCCTGGGCGCGCTGCCCGACCCCCAGGTGAGTTTCAACTATCTAGGCCGATTCGACACGATTCCCGACGCGCTGCGCGACACCGGGTGGCTGCCCGCCGGCGACGATGCCGCGGGCGGCACCCAGCACCCCGACGCATCCGCGGCGGCCGTGCTGGGCATCAATGCGGCCACCGAGGACACGCCGGACGGACCCGCCCTGACCGCGACGTGGGACTACCCGTCCGGCCTGATCACCGGCGCCGAGGTCAGCGACCTCGCGGAACTGTGGCGCGACGCGGTGACGGCTCTCGCGGCCCACGCCTCCCGGCCCGGCGCGGGCGGGCTGACGCCGTCCGACGTCGGACTCGTCGACCTCGACCAGGCCGCGATCGACCGGATCGAGGCCCGGTATCCGGAGCTGGACGATATCTGGCCGCTCACGCCGCTGCAGGCGGGGCTGTTGTTCCACGCCCAGCTCGCCGACGGCGCTCGCGACGACTACATCGTGCAACTCCGGATGGAACTCGGCGGACACGTCGACGCGGACCGGTTACGCCGCGCCGCACAGACTTTCATCGGACGGCATCCGAACCTGCGGACCGCGTTCGTTCAAGACGGTGCCGGTGAGCCGGTCCAGGTGGTGCACCGCCATGTCGACGTGCCGTTCACCCGGATCGACCTCGCGGAAGGCGCCGACACCGCAGCGGCGCTCGATCAGTTCATGGCCGCCGACCGGCACTTCGACATGACCGCGGCGCCGCTGCTGCGACTGACACTGATCAGCACCGCCCCCCAGCGGTACACACTGCTGCTGAGCATGCATCACATTCTGATCGACGGCTGGTCCACCCCACTGCTGATCCGGGAGCTGTTGGTCCTCTACGCCGGCGACAGCGACCCCAGTGCACTGCCTCCGGTGCGTCCTTACCGCGACTACCTGACGTGGCTGCGGGCACAGGATCAGGATGCGGCCGAAGCGGCGTGGACACGGACACTCGAGGGCGTCTCCGAGCCGACTCTGCTGGCGCATGCGGACCGCGGCCGCCAGCACACCGCCGCCGCGCGCGAAGTCCGGGTGGGGCTGAGCGAGCACCGCACCGCGGCCCTGGTCACGGTGGCTCACCAGCAGGAGAGCACCCTCAACACCGTCGTCCAAGCCGCCTGGGCGATCGTGCTCGCGAACGCGACCGCGCGCGAGGACGTCGTCTTCGGCACCACCATCTCCGGACGCCCCCCGCAGCTCCCCGGCATCGAATCGATGATCGGCCTGTTCGTCAACACCGTGCCCGTCCGGGTCCGGCTCGACTACGGCGAAAGTCTCGCTCAGCTGCTGCGGCGAATCCAGGCCGAACAAGCTGCGCTGCTCGACCACGACCACCTCGGACTGGCCCGGATCCAGCGGGTGACCGGGTTCGGCGCGATGTTCGACACCGTGACCGTCTTCGAGTCCTACCCGGTCGACACCGCCGGGTTGTCCGAGGACACCGACATCGCCGGGATGCATGTCCTCGACGTGCAGGGACGAGACGCCGCGCACTACCCGCTCGGCCTGATCGTCCATCTCGGTACGCGGCTGGAGCTGACCTTCGAATACCAGCCCGGACTGTTCTCGCCAGAGGAGATCGACGCCCTCGCCGGCCGGGTGCTGCGCGTGCTCGACGCCATCACCGAGGACATCGATCTCTCACTGCTGCGCGTCCAGCTGCTGTCGTCGGATGAGCTGGCCACGTTCGCACCCGTTCGCGGTGGGCCCAGCGTGACGACATCGACGTTGCCGCAGGTGTTCGCGGCCGCAGCGAGCTCCGGCGCGGACGCGTTGGTCTGTGACGGTGAACGGTTGTCCTACCGCGAACTCGACGAAGTCTCGAACCGGTGGGCGCGGATACTGATCGACGCCGGAGCAGGACCGGAATCGTTTGTGGCCGTGGCGTTACCGCGCTCCATCGACGCCATGATCGCCGTCTGGGCGGTCGCCAAGACCGGCGCCGCGTTCGTGCAGATCGACCCCACCCAGCCCGAAGACCGGATCAGCGGCATTCTCGCCGATGCCGGTGCCATCGCCGGGCTGACCGCCGCCACCTATCGAGACCGGCTGCCGGACACCACCACATGGCTCAGCCTCGACAGTCCTGGATTCGCCGCGAAGTCAATGTCGTTGTCCGCCAATGCGATCGATGATTCCGAGCGCACGACCACGCTCCGGCCGGAGCATCCCGCCTACCTGATCTACACCTCGGGCTCGACCGGGACCCCCAAGGGCGTCGTGGTCACCCACACCGGGATTGCGAATCTGGCCGCCGAAGCGCGGGAGCGGCTCGGCCTCACCTCGTCCTCTCGAATGCTGGCCGCGGCCTCGCCGACCTTCGACGTGTCGATTCTCGAATGGCTCAGCGCCGTCGCCGCCGGGGCCACCCTGGTGCTCGCGCCGGAGCGTGTGGTCGCCGGCGCCGACCTGGCCGAGCTGATCGAGGCCGCACAGGTCACCCATGCGGCCGTCACTCCGACTGTGCTCGCATCGCTGCGCCCGGACGGACTCGATACCCTCCACACCCTGATCCTCGGCGGCGAGACATGCTCACCGGATCTGGCAACCCGATGGGCCCCGGACCGCACCCTGATCAACGCTTACGGGACGACCGAGACCACCATCCAGAGCTGCACCGACGTCCTCCTGACCACAACCGCCGACGGTCCGCCGCCGATCGGCGGCCCGGCCCGCGGGTTCTCCGCCGTCGTGCTCGACCGCAGACTGCGCCCGGTCCCGCCCGGAGTGGTCGGCGAACTGTATCTGTCCGGACCGGGCATCGCCCGCGGCTACCACGGGCAATCCGCGCTCACGGCAGCACGATTCATCCCCGACCCGTACGGGCCGGCCGGGACCCGCATGTATCGCACCGGTGATCTGGCCACCTGGACCAACGACCGGAGACTGCAATACCTGGGCCGTAGCGATCTGCAGATCAAGGTCAACGGCCACCGCATCGAACCAGGCGACATCGAAACCGCGTTGTGCAGCCATCCCGACGTCTCGCGTGCCGCCGTCGCGGTCCACACCCGGCACGACGGTGTCGACCAGCTCACGGGCTATGTGGTGCCCGCCCCGCACGCCACACCGGATGCCGCGGCGCTGACCAGGCACCTCGCAACCCGATTGCCCACCCACATGATCCCGACCGCCATCGTGACGCTCGACCGGATACCGCTCACGACCACCGGCAAACTCGATCACCACGCCCTGCCTGCACCCGACCTGCGCGGTCGGGCTCCGTTCCGGCCGCCGTCCACCCCGCTCGAGGCCGCCGTGTGTGAAGCCTTCGGCCAAACCCTCGACATCGAACGGGTCGGACTCGACGATGGCTTCTTCGCTCTCGGCGGCAACTCGCTGGCCGCCACCCAACTGGTGGCGCGGCTCGCGGAGTCCACCGGCGTCACCGTACCGCTGCAGTGGCTGTTCACCGATCCGACGCCGCAATCGCTGGCCCGCCGCATCGAGAGCCGCCGCGACGGCCTCGCAGGGCAGGACGTCGACGGACATGATCTCGCAGGGGCGCTCGCCGTGATGCTGCCGCTGCGCGCTGCCGGAACCGATCCGCCGCTGTTCTGTATTCACCCGGCGGTCGGATTGGCTTGGGGTTTCAGCGGACTCGTGCAGTACCTCGATCCCGACCGTCCCGTCCGAGGGCTGCAATCTCCCGCGCTCTCCGACCCCACCGTGCGGTTCGACACCCTCGACGAACTCGCCGCCCGCTATGTGCAGGAGATCCGGTCCGTCCAACCGCACGGCCCCTACCACCTGCTCGGCTACTCGCTCGGCGGCACCATCGCGCACGCGATCGCGGTCCAGCTCCGGCGCGACGGCGACTCCGTTGCCACCCTGGCGATGATGGACACCCGCATCGTCACGGCCGACAGCTTCCGGGGTCCCACACCCTCCATCGCGGCGATGCTCGCCGAGTTCGGCGGTTTCGCCGTTCCGGACGGCCACACCGAGCTGACCATCGAGGCCGCAACCGAGTTACTGCACCGGCAAGGCGGACTCTTCACCGAGGTGACACCCGAGCATCTCGTGAGCTTGCAACGCGACTACACCCGGCTCATCGACCTCACCTGGAACCATCGGCCGGGACTGTTCGACGGTGATCTGATCTACTTCAGCGCCGACGACCACCACGTCGACGGGTCCTCTCCTGCGCATGCCTGGAACGACCACATCACCGGTCGTATCAGCGAGCACCGGATTCCCGTCCAGCACGAACGGATGACCGATCAGGATGCGCTCCGCGCCATCGGTTTCGTCCTCACCGAGCACTTCCGGTCCATCCATGCCGCCCCTACGGAGTCACAAACCCCAGCAAGGACAAGCCGATCATGAACACCGACCGAATCGTCGGAACACGTTCCGGCGTCGAGCCAGTCAACCTGTTCGCCCCCGATGTGGCAGCAGGTAACGGCATGCACCCTGACTTTGCCGAACTGCGCCGATGGATGGTCGAATACCTGTGCCAATCCCACCCCGACCTGGGCCGGCCCGGCAATGTCTGCCCCTACACCACCCACGCCATCGCACTGCGATCCCTGTGGGCCGCATTCATCCCCGGTCGTGATATCGACCGCTCGCGCATCTCCGCAATAGTCGCCGACCTCTACGACCTGTTTCCCACCTTGCCACCCCAGAAGGAACCCGATTCCAAACTCAAAGCCGTCATCGCGGTCTTCCCCGACCTCACCGAATACGCCGACATCGACACCGTCCAGCACGACCAGAAAACCAAATTCGTCGAACAGGGCCTGATGCTCGGCCAGTTCTACCCGGGCTGCACCGTCCCCGGCCTCCACAACTCGGCCTTCCCCGCCCTGGACGCCCCCCTCCCCATGCTCGCCATCCGCTACATGGCCCCCACCGACTTCCCATTCCTCAGCTCCCGCCACGAATGGATGAACTTCTACCTCAAGATCTTCGCCCCCGCCATCCCCAAGTTCATCGCCACCGCCATGTCCGACAGACTCGTCGTAACCCCCGACGCCCCACCCGACATCGGCCCGGACGGCCGGTGACGTCACCTTTCGACCAGCCATGCTCTATGACGCGAGAAAGGTTCGGCTGCAACCGAATCGGGAGAACGCACCGCCATCGCAGATCCGGCCCGCCTGGACCCGCGAACGTGAGGGTTGAGAGAAGGCGATCGGTACCCGGTACAGATACAAGTAGAGCCGGTCCGAAGACCGGCTCTACGAGCTGATTGATGAAGTAAGGGAGCAGCTCTCAGAGCTCGAACTCGATATCGGCGACTCGAACTGGTGTGCTGATCGGCTTCGTCGACGTGAGCTGATATTCACCGTCGGATGGGCTGGAGTGCAGTGTCCAGGTTTCGCGTGCCGGATCGACGATCAGGTATTCGGGAACTCCGGCCTCGGCGTAGAGGCGGGCCTTGTCGATGTAATCGGCCTCGATGCTGCTCGGCGAAACCACCTCGAAAAAGGCCAGCGCGTTCCGGGCATGGAGGGCCTCACCCTTGCGGAAGATCGCCACGTCGGGGGCCTTGTCGTTCTCGCCGGTTCCTGCGATCTTCACGTCCGATGTGGTGGAGAGCTCCGCGTCCGCGAGCCGGACCCGAAAGGCGATCTCCTGGATGATGTTCCAGTGTTCGGGTCGTTGAGGGGACACCACGATCACATCGCCTTTCGCGTCTGCGCGAAATCCTTCGGGTACGTCCATGCCGGCAGCTACTTCCACAAGCTGGTGGTGCAGGCTCATCGGGGCTCCTCGTTCTCCGTCGCCGTAGCCATGGTAGCTAGCAGCAGTCGCGTAGATACAAGAAGAGCCGGTCCGAAGACCGGCTCTTTGCCGGGCTGACAGGATCTGAACCCGCGACCACTCGACCGCCAGGGATGCTGCCATGGCATCTGTGTACGTCGCACGTCATCCGCGTGCAATCCGAGATCACCCGCGAACAGGCGAAGTTCGTTGCGACGCAAGCCGTGTGGTCCGCAGTTGGTCCCCACCCGTCACCGCGCCCCGTCCGTGCACCTGGATCGCTTGATCACCTGGCACGGCGTGGACCTGCGCCGTCACCCACAGCAACCCAGTGGCGGTTGGTCACCGGAAGCATGCGGCCGGTGAAGTGAGCGGTCGTCGGCTTGGTGTAGAGAACAGCCGCTTGCCCCGTGGTCGTCGGCAGGAACTTGGCAGTGATCGTGGGGTCGGCCGCGCTGCCGAGTGCGATGAACGCCGAGGTGCTGTAGGAGCGCAACAAGCTGATGTATGCGTCGTGCAGGACCGGGGCGACCGCGAACGGCGAGGAGCAGGCCATCACGATCAAGATCACGGGGAGGAGGGTGAGCACGGGCACCACTGCCAAGGCAATCGCCGGCGGCCTCATCACGTCCAGGACGAGGGTGTGCTTCAGCGAAAATGCTCGAAGGCATCCTCACCTGGTTGCCAACACATCCACGCTCTGTCGGCGAACCCGGATAGAGTGGCGATCTCCGGGTCGACCCTGACTTCGCAACACCCGCCGCAGCGCGAGCGCGCGGATCTGGTCGGCATAGCAGTCGCTGCCGGTAATGGCCTTGGCGAAGATGGTCGGGCTGGTGGTCGTACCGACCACGTGCCGGTCACGAACCAGATCGGCGAGGCTGCCGTCGGCGAGGCGTTCGCGGCTGAGGTCGTCGAGCCAGATCGACACCCCGGCCCGGGTCAGCGCAGTCAGCGGATCGGGCATCTCATGTCCTCCTTCCACTCGATGCCGGATGTGGCTCGGGTCGAGTTTCCCGTAGGCCCGGGGTCGCTGCCTCGGTGCGGTGTTTTCGCTGGTTTCGGGTCTGCGGGCATGACTGGTCGATGGGCTGGAGATCGACTGCCTTGTGACGGCTGAGGCGCGGAAGACACACACGGTCACCCCGCATAGGGATCGAGGTTGCCATGCGTGCGGTGGTCGCCCCCCTCGGCGGGCTGCAGCCAGCGAGCCGGGACGCGCAGGGGCTCGGGTAAGCCCACGGGTCGGTCCTGGTCGTCCACCAACCGTCCGCGCACGCGATATTCACCACCGGGCAGACCCAGCGCGGTGAGTGCGGTGACCTGCTCGTCGGTGAGCGCGACCGCGATGCTGGGGCCTTCGGTGATCGGTCGCCCTTCCACCATGGCCGGAGTGCTGGTCGAGTCCACTTCGGTGACGGTGAGCCGGAAACGAGTACCGGTCATCCACCACCACGCCGACGCCGGCGTGCCGGGTTGATCACGGTCGAGACGGCGCCCCGGCGAAATCCGGTGTGGAATCAGCACCGCATAGGTTTGCCCGACCACGACGTCGCGGGCCTGCATGCACTCAGCCTGCGCGTACGCATCGGTGCTGGTCAAGCTACTGTCGTTGTTTTTCATACGAGTCCGGGACCCATAGAAGGCACCACCCGCAACGACGCCAACTACCCGGTTCTGCCGCTGGTTCAACCTTCGCCGTCGCGTTGCGGCGCCCATTCCCGGATCGCGGCGATGATCTGCTCGGGCGCGTCTTCCTGGATGTAATGGCCCGCGCCCTCCAGGATGACGGTGCGATGCTGCGGAAAGACCCGCTCCCAGCGCCGACGCTCCGGTTCGCGGAACGCCACATCCTTCGTCGGCCACACCAGCAACGCGGGCTTGTCACCCAGGGCGGGCAGCCCTCGCTCGATCTCGGCGAGAAACGGTCGGCTGCCGAGGATTTCGCGAGGGAACACGTGCATCGGACGCCTCGACTCGGACGTCGGGAACGGCCCACGGTAGGCGTCCATCACCGACTCCGATAGCCTCCGGCGCCGGACACCGAGCGGTATGAGCCGCTCGACGAAGAGGTTTCGACGCAGGATCAGGTAGCTGCCGATCGGACCGCCCAGCGTCCGGGAGAACACCTGTGTTCCCAGATCCGATTTCGGCCAGGCCCAGGTATTGCCGATCACGAACGCGGCGAACCGATCCGGATGCCGCGTCGCGACCGCGAACCCGATCGGGCCGCCCCAATCCTGCACCATGAGCATCACGCCCGATAGGTCGAGCTCGGTGACGAATCGCTCGACGACTGTCGCGTGCTCAGCGGGCGTGAAACCGTATTCAGGGCCCGGGCGTGAGAGGCCGAACCCGGGGTAATCCAAAGCGATGCAGCGAAATTGGCCGCTGAGATGGGTGATCAACTCACGGTAGAGAAACGACCAGGTGGGGTTGCCGTGCAGAAGTAGCAGGGGTGGACCGATGCCTTCGTCGACGTAATGGACGCGAGCGCCGGCCAGGTCGAGATAGCGGTGCTCGAAGGGGTATGAGTCTCGGGGCACCCAGGACGGAATTGCCGGTGAGTCTTCGGACATGTCGACCTCCTCGGGCGAAGCACACGGAGTAGCTGCTGCGGATCGCATTCGCGAAACACCCACCCGACCGGATTGACCACCATTGAACGAACTGCAAGTTAAAAACCCGCCGCCGCAAACAGGCTTTATGACCGAAAGCGGTGGGTTCCCGAGACAGTAGAAAAGTGCCGTTTCTCGACGCTACGGACTGCTGTCAAGGCCATCGAAAAGATTTGTACACCTGGATATTTGGTCGTGAACAGTCAACTGTTCGCAGCTGAACGCAATTTCGAAAGACGTTGGCGGGCGGCGGATTCAGTGGGGGATCGTTGGGTCTTCGTCCGGTCCGGGGTGCCCTCGTAAGCACGGAGCCTTGCGTAACTGACCCCCGGAGTACGTCGGCGAACCGTTCTTGATGCTTGCGATGCCCAGGTGGCGGGCACGTGGCGCCGACCGAGTGCGGCGTCGCCACGTGCCCGCGATTGCGTCGGTTACCACAAGCCCGCGATGTCGCCGCGCATTCGCCCAGTCCCCCGTGATCGTGGCGCGCGCCGGAGGCACGGAACTAGACTTCGAATTTGCCAAAGGTTTTCTCCAGTTGTAGCCCGTCGAACGACCCAGGGAGACCGGCCATGGCGACGCATACGTGGGAAACCGAACAGCAGCACCGCATCGACCAGGTCTTCGCCGACCAGCAGGTGCGCGATGCCATGCCGTCGGAGGAGGTCATCGCCGCCGCCGCGCGGCCCGGCCTGCGACTGGCCCAGATGGTCGACACCGTCGCGGCCGGGTATGCCGACAGGCCGGCCTTGGGCATGCGCGGTACCGAACTCGGCACCGACGCCGCCGGGCGCCGGGTCCGTCGGCTGTTGCCGCGCTTCGACACCATGACCTACCGGGAATTGTGGTCGCGGGTGGGCGCGCTGGCCGCCGCATGGCACCGAGACCCGCAGCATCCGGTGCGTGCCGGTGACTTCGTCGCGATCCTCGGATTCACCAGCCCCGGCTACATCACGGTGGACTTCGCCTGCACCCGGCAGGGCGCGGTATCGGTGCCACTACAGGTGAGCGCGACGCCCGCGCAGTGGGCGGCGATCCTCGCCGAGACCACCCCGCGGGTGCTCGCCAGCAGCCTGGAGATGCTCGACGGGGCCGTGGACGCGGTGCTCGCCGGAACCGCCACTCCACAGCAACTGCTGGTCTTCGACTACCACCCGGAGGACGACAGCGACCGTGCCGCCATGGAGGGCGCCCGCCACCGCCTGGCGCAGGCCGGCAGTCCCATCCTGGTGGCCGAGCTGAACGCCGTGCTCGACCGAGGCAGCAGCTTGTCTCCCGCCCCGTTGTTCGTGCCCGCCGCCGACGAGAATCCGCTGTCCATGCTCATCTATACCTCGGGCAGCACCGGCACCCCGAAGGGCGCGATGTATACCGAGGAGATGCTGGCCGCGATGTGGCGTACCCGCTACGGAGCCGATGGCACTTCGCTGCCCGCGATCGAGCTCAACTACATGCCACAGAGCCACCTGGCGGGACGGATGCAGGTGGTCAGCACGCTGATGCGTGGTGGCACCGCGTATTTCACCGCCGGCAGCCACATGTCCACCCTGTTCGACGATTTCGCACTGGTGCGGCCCACCGAGGTGTCCTTCGTCCCGCGGGTATGCGATCTGGTATTCCAGGAGTTCGTCAGCGAGGTGGAACAGCGCGTCGCGGACGGCGCCGACCGCACCACCGCCGAGCGTGAGGTGCGAATCGACCTGCGGGAGCGGCAGTTCGGTGGCCGCGTGCTGGCGATGAGCTGCGGGACCGCGCCGCTGTCCGCCGAGACGCGGGCCTTCATCGAGTCCGTGTTCGAACTGCCGCTGCACGACGGATACGGTTCCACCGAGGCCGGAGGCATCATGCGGGACAACCACATTCACCGACCCCAGGTGCTGGACTACAAGCTCGCCGACGTGCCCGAACTCGGCTACCACCACGACGACCGGCCGCATCCGCGCGGCGAGTTGCTGGTGAAGACGATGACGATGTTCCCCGGGTACTACAAGCGGCCCGAGCTCAGCGCGGAAATGTTCGACGCCGATGGCTTCTACCGCACCGGCGACATCATGGCCGAGATCAGCCCCGACGAACTGGTGTACGTGGACCGGCGGAACAACGTGCTGAAGCTCTCGCAGGGCGAATTCGTCGCCGTGTCCCAGCTGGAGGCCGTATACGCGATCAGCGCGCTGGTGCGGCAGATCTACGTGTACGGCTCCAGCGAGCGCGCCTACGTGCTCGCGGTGGTGGTGCCCACCGACGAGGCGCTGCATGCGCATCCGGACGATCTGAAGGCCGCCGTCCTGCAGTCGCTGCAGAAGATCGCGCAGAATGCCGGGCTGGCCTCCTACGAGATACCGCGCGACATCATCATCGAGACGCACCCGTTCACCCGCGCCGAAGGGCTATTGTCCGGTGTCGGAAAACTGTTGCGGCCCAAGCTGAAGCAGCGCTACGGGGACCGGCTGGAGGAACTCTACCGGGAGCTGGAACGGCAGCAGACCGACGAATTGACCGCGTTGCGAAGCGGGATCGGTGACCGGCCGGTGCCGGAGATCGTGCACCGCGCGGTGCGGGCGCTACTCGGCTGCGCCGACGCCGATATCCGGCCCGACTCGCATTTCGGCGATCTCGGCGGCGACTCGCTGTCGGCACTGTCACTGTCCAACCTGCTGCAGGAGATCTTCGGGATACAGGTCCCCGTCGGCGTGATCGTCAGTCCCGCGGTCGATCTGCAACAGCTGGCCGGATACATCGAGGAGGAGCAGGTTACCGCGGGGCGCAGCGCGACCGCGGTCTCGGTGCACGGCACCGGCGATCGGATCCGCGCCGCCGACCTCACACTGGAGAAATTCATCGACGCCGGCACTCTCGAGGCCGCGCCCGCGCTGCCGGCGGCGGCCACGACGCCGCGGACCGTGCTGCTCACCGGTGCCAACGGATACCTGGGCCGGTTCCTGTGCCTGCGCTGGCTGGAGCGGCTGGACGCCGTCGATGGGGCCCTGATCTGCATCATCCGCGGCAAGGACGCGGACGCGGCGCAGGCACGGCTGGACGCGGTGTTCGACTCGGGCGATCCGGCGCTGTTGCGGCACTATCAGGAGCTGTCCCAACGTCGGCTGCAGGTGCTACCCGGAGATATCGGATACCCGAATCTCGGTCTGACGGAAAAGGATTGGCAGCGGCTGGCCGACACCGCCGACATGGTCGTGCATCCCGCCGCGCTGGTGAACCACGTGCTGCCCTACGATCAGCTGTTCGGCCCCAACGTCGTCGGCACCGCGGAGGTGATCCGGCTGGCCCTCACCGGCAAGCGCAAGCCGGTTACGTACCTGTCCTCGGTGGCGGTTGCCGGCCAGGTGCCGCCCGGGAGGTTCGCCGAGGACGGCGACATCCGCGAGATGAGCCCGGAGCGGATACTCGACAACAGCTACGCCAACGGCTACGGCAACAGCAAGTGGGCCGGCGAGGTGTTACTACGGGACGCGCAGGAGCGGTTCGGGCTGCCGGTGGCGGTGTTCCGCTCCGACATGATCCTCGCGCACAGCTATTACGCCGGGCAGCTCAACGTGACCGACATGTTCACCCGGCTGCTCCTCAGCATCCTGGTGACCGGCATGGCGCCGAAGTCGTTCTACCGCACCGACTCCGGCGGCCATCGGCAGCGCGCGCACTACGACGGCCTGCCCGCCGACTTCACCGCCGACGCGATCGTCACCCTCGGCGGCCGCGCCACCAGCGGCTATCAGAGCTTCGACGTCCTGAACCCCTACGACGACGGCATCTCCCTGGACCAGTTCGTCGACTGGCTCATCGACGAGGGCCACCCCGTCCAGCGCTTCGACGACTACGGCGAATGGCTGTCCCGCTTCGAGAGCGCCCTGCTGGCCCTACCCCAGCAGCAACGCCAGCAATCCGTCCTCCCGCTTCTGGACGCCTACCGTACCCCCGCCGCACCCACCCGAGGGTCCGTCCTCCCCGCCGACCTCTTCCGCGCCGCCGTGCAGCAGGCCAATCTCGACCCCGACGCCGACATCCCCCACCTTTCCCCCGCCCTTGTCCACAAGTACGTCGACGACCTGCACCTGCTGAAGCTCCTCTGACCTGAGCAGAGCACCGGGTCGGTCTTGTCGGCCCGCCTACGCAGGACGGGCGATCTCGAGGCGCGGAGAGGCTGAGGCTCATCGCGTGGAGGTGGCCGCCGGCACTGTTGCAGTCGTTCCGAAGCTCGGCGCCTACCGCCGCCACCGTCGTCTATCAGGCTCTGCTCCCAGCTTTCGACTCAGGACGAGTAAGCCTGCGCGAGAGGCAAATTCACTGGCCATCGTGACGAATCGATCGAAGACGGACAGCTGCCTGGCGCGACTTGTCGATGTGCCGGGCAGAGCGTCCATCCACGCACTCCTTCGA
Source organism: Nocardia sp. NPDC051981 (assembly GCF_040680715.1). Classification (NCBI taxonomy): domain Bacteria; kingdom Bacillati; phylum Actinomycetota; class Actinomycetes; order Mycobacteriales; family Nocardiaceae; genus Nocardia; species Nocardia sp. NPDC051981. Next base: position 56,168 of record NZ_JBFAXK010000033.1, read on the forward strand.
ACTCGGATACAGCCGATCGGTGGTACCCGGCGAATACCGAGGTAAACGGCCTGATTGCTCGACTGGGGTTTTCTGGTTCCGGTGAACTACCGGGCAGCGAAACCGCTCCGGTCCCATTCCCACCTCGGAAGTGGCTGATACCTTGCGTGGGGGCGCGTCCAGACTGGAGTCTGGATCAGAGCGATGCTTGGAGGAGACAGCCGCATGAACTCGGCCGCACAGTGGTTCACCGGTCGGAACAGGCGCGGGATCTGGATCGTGGTGCTGGTCGTGGTGGTGGGCGTGGCGGCGATCGTGTGGACGGACCGGTCACCTCGGCAGTCGCAGCAAGCGACTCCGGTGTTGGGCGGCAGGTTTCGTATTTCGCCCCAGCTCGGCTCCGCTCCCGCCCCGCGGTGGACGGTGCGCGCCTCGGATCTGTCCGATGAGCCCGGTGCGGTCCTGCTGTCAGCCCCGCACAGTTTGGGCCGCTACTACGGATACGGCGAGCCGATGGACGCCGGGACGATGATCGTGGCGGCCACCGCGGTGCCGGGTAGCGCAACCGGCGAGGCTGGATTGCCGGTCGGTCCGGTGCGAATGCACGGTATCGACCCGGGCACCGGAAAGCCGCGCTGGACAACCGATGTCGGTGAAATCGACAGCTGTGGTGAAATCGTAATCGAAGGGCTGCTCACCTGTCACGGCACACATCGAGTGCTGATCGTCGACAGTGCGACCGGCAGGGTACTCGCCGACCACACAACGGATTTCGAGGTCATGGACATCGCGGTCCGCGACGGCGTTGTCTCCGTTGCCGGGCGCACCGCGGACTGGCAGACCGCTGTCATTACGCGGGGGACCGTTGCCGATATCGCAGCGACCTGGCGCAAGACGTATCCGACACCGATTCCCGGCGAACCCGTTATTCCCCGGATCGACGCCCCGGATTACTTCCGGGAAGGGCGCGACGGCAAGGTCCGCGTATACGATTTGCGTTCCGGTGAGCTGCTTTTCACCGCTCCCGTCGGCTATGTCTTCGACGGCGGCTTGATCGCCACGCAGGTGATCGATCGCAGCGGCAGTGCGGGAACAGTCGCGCTGCTCGGACGCGATGGCCACCGGATCACCGAGGTCGCCAATGCCAGCTTCATCCTCGAGTGGTATCCGGCCGCAACCGCGACACCACTGCCGATCCTTACCGGGGAGAGCGCCTACGACCGGACGAATGGCCGAGTTCTGTGGACCAATGCGCTGATCGGCCTCGACGATCCCACGGGACGCAAGGGCGCGATAGTGGGAGTGGTGCGCGATACGGTGATTGTCCGATCGCTCGATGGCTCAACGCTTTCCGGTCTCGATCTCACCGACGGACATCGGATCTGGCAGCAGCCGTCGCCATTCGCGAACACCTCACAGTTCACGAGGTACGAAGGCATCACCGACGCAAGCCATCTCATCTTGACCGACGGCGTCACCGTGCAGGCGATCGATGGCGCAGACGGTTCATCGGTGTGGTCAATGCCATTGCCGCCCAGCGGTGATTCTCGATTGCACTCCGCGGTGCACGCGATGGGCGGTCGCATGGTCACAACGACCGCCCAGGAATTCACCGGGTACGCTGCGGATTGATCACATGGTCGCGTCGGTCGGTCGGTCGGTCCCGGTAGATCCGAAATGCCTTGCGATCAGCGGCCGAAGCGCTCTCTCCGACTATTTCGGCGGCAGCCAGTAGTGCTCGATGTACATGTGGCAGTGCGGTGACGTGCAGGCTGCAGCCTATTGCCGGTGGACCTCGTCTACCGCCCCGAGCGTGGCGACCTGCGGGCGGCGCCCGGATTTGACGCCTTGCGCGCAGGCGGCGGCCAGGTCTCGCGGGTGAGTTCGTTTTGCAGGTCGCGCTGGAACTGGCCGACCGAGATCAGCACGTTGACTCAGTGCACACGAGTTCGAACGAAAAGCACGGTAGCGCAGACGAGTTCGCGACACGCCGATGTTCGAAGTCCACTGCACACATAGCCGAACACCCACGACAACAATGCAGAAGAGTTCGAACATTGACAGCCTGCGGAACACCTTGGCGCTGAGGGTGTCTCGCGAACGAAGGTATCCAGACGACCCGTCTGCTGCCGACTCGCATCGGATGCGACTCTCTCGCATCCGATGCCGAGCGCTGCGGAGGGTTGCGAATACAGCCCTGATCAGTTCATATTTCGAATTTCTTTGGATTTTCGGCGAGTTCTACCAGGACCCCGTCAGCGCCGGATCCCGTTCAGTTACATCACTGCTGCCGAATCGGCCGGCGGCTCGAACACTCGATCGACGGTTCCGGATTTCGCGCGGTGCGGCATGAACCGCCGCGATCGGTAGGAAATCACCTATATGTCAAACGTGGCCGTTGTCCCTCGAGAAGGCGGGTTCAGGAGCCGAAACTCCCGGTGCCGATACTTCCGGCGCCATCACAGCCGTAGGTGGCCGGAGTCGGCACGGGGGTACCGGCGGGTGCGGCAGCAACCGTGACGGTCTGCGACGCGAGCAACTTCCCCTGGGTCAGGGTGATCGTGTGCGCACCCGCGGTCGCGGGAGTCCACTTGACGTGAATGCCGACGGTAAACCCCTGGAAGCCCGAGAAGAAGCAGGTCCCGTTGTCACGGAAGGTCACTCGCTCCCACGGGAGAGAAAACAGCGTGGGGGAAACCGTCCCGTCGATATCCACGTCGGTACCCACCACGAAACCACCGGCGGGGGCGTTGATGGTCATGGCCGAATCCGCTGACGCGGTGGCCGTCGTGAGCCCGACCATAGCGGCCGCCGCCATCAAACCCACTGCACCCCGGCCGATTCGGCGGACAGTCGCACTGCTTGTACTCATGTATCACTCCTGTTCGAGGACTGGGCGGTCAGAATCGGAGGCTGCCGGTTCCAGCGCTGCCGCTGCCGCCGCCTCCGCACCCCTGGGTCGCCGGAGTTGGCACCAGGGCGCCGGCGGAGGCCGGGCCGAGTATGACGGTCTGCGCGGCCGTCGTGACCAATCCCGATGCGCCCCAGCCGATTCGACGAGAGAAGGTCCTACTTGCACTCATCTGAAGCTCCTGCTCATGAATCCAGCCGATGGGGTCCACGAACACTAACGTTCACAGAGTGTGAAATGAGGAAATTCCAGATCTTCCTCGGCCCCAGATTTCTGGGGCAGCCGACTCCGATCGGCTCGGCCGGGCAGGACCGGGCACCGTCGTCTTCCTCGCTGCCGCAGGTCAGCACTGAACACGACGCACCGGATCGGGGGTGCCCAGCTGGTCGAGACATCCCGAGCAGCGAACAGGCAGCCGTCCGCGGGGATCTCAGCGAGTTCGTCCTGATCGTTCTTCGTCAGCACCTGCACCGGCCGCAAACCCGCGCTGACCGACACCCAGGCCTGCCAGCTGCGCGAGCGCGCAGCAGTGATGAGTTGAAGTCGTTGCTGGCCAAGGAATTCCGCATCAGCCGCGAAATCGCCGACAGCTACCTGCGCGCCGACACCGTCACGGGCTGCTGGCAAGCTGAGACCGATCCCGCCGCCTGGCGCGAGCGACGGTGGTAATGGCTCGATGAGGTTGTGCGGCGGGCTCGTTCCCCTTGCGCTGTGCGGATTCGTTTGGTGTGCAGAAGGAGTGTTCGGTGTCGAAGGACGTGCTGCTGTTCTCGGACTATTGCCAGATCCACGTCTTCGACCAGGACACGGCCGAGGATGTGTGCGGCCTCTGGGGCCCGGGCGATTCCCCGGCAGGCGGGTACCTGGCGCTGGGCAGGGACGCGGTCGCGGTCGAGACGGGTGTCAACGGGGGCCTGGTAGTCGCCGTCGAGGTCACCGATGGACCTCCGGCCCTCGGCGCCGATGCCGAGGTCGTGCTGGAGTGCAGCCTGCACGCCGGTTCCGGTCGCATGGTCCTCGGATCGCCGGCGCTGTCCCCACAGGACGGCCCGGCATTCGACGTACCCGCTGGCTGGTTGCGGCTTCGCGTGTCGATGGCCTGGTGGCCCGACGAAGAGAGTCCTCGGGTCGACACCGTGGCCGCCGCCGACCTCGACGAGGCCAGCATCCCGCTGTACTCGCGCGACGCGCCCAGCTTCGAGGTCCTCAACCGCGTCCGCCTCCAGTTCTGGCCTGCCGGACCGTCCGAGCCTGCTCTGGTCCGCGGATGGGTCGGCGGTACATACGAGTCGTAGGCGTCACCGTCATATGTCAGGAAATAGGCTGAAATCGACACTGGATCAACACTTTTCGTCGCAGGTCGGAGTGTGGCGCTCTGGCGTACCCCGAAACGACAGTCCGGCGCCATCTCGGCTCGCGTATCTACGATGTAGACTTAGTCTACAATGTAGATATCAGTGGGCTGACTGTGGCGGAGAGGATTGCGATGGACGGCGGCAGGGTTCGGATCGTCGACGTGCCTGGTGCGCGCCTGCACACCGAATGCGTGGGGGAGGGGCCGGCGCTGGTATTGATCGCCGGGGGCGGTGGAGACGCTGGAATTTTCGCCGATGCCGTTGCCATGCTCGGACGGGATCGCACCGTGATGACGTTCGATCGGCGCGGGAACTCGCGCAGCCCGTTCACCGGGGCTGGTGGCGCTATCGACGTGACCACGCAGGCGTCGGATGTGGTGGCAATACTCGACGCCTATGGCGTGGAGCGAGCTGAGGTATTCGGCAGCAGTGGCGGCGCGATCATCGTGCTGGAACTGTTGACCCGATATCCGGATCGGGTGCATGCCGCGGTGGTGCACGAGCCACCGCTGGTGCAACTGCTGGAACCCGACGATCCGGCGCGACAGGAGATCGAGCGCATCGGTGAGTTGGCGGTGAGGCATCCGATGCGTGCCTTCGCCGCGTTCGGGGTGATGACCGCACCACAACTTCCCCGGTTGTTTCGCTCCAGCATCGGCCAGGTTGTGCTGGCGGCGGGTGCTCGGGCGGGACTGGCTGCGGGATCGGTCGTGCGCCGGGTCACCGGCCGGGCCCCGTCGGTGATGACGCGCATGCTCGGCAACATCGATCTGCTGTTGCGTCGCGAACTGCCCTGCTTCTGCTTCGATTACCGGCCCGACCTCGACGCCGTGCGCGCCGCCGCCGTGCCCTGGCGGTTGGCGGTGGGCCGCGACAGCGTTGGCCGCCCGTATTACGCAGCCACCGAGAAACTTTCGCGAGAGGTCGGCGCGATCTGCAGCGTGTTTCCGGGTGGGCACACCGGATACCAAACCCATGCGACCGAGTTCACCGCCCGGCTGGTGGAGGTGTTCGGGGAGCTCGACTCGTGAACAGGAAGGCTGCCGCACCGCGGCGGGATGCGCCGACCCGGACCGTCCTGAACCGGGACTACATTGCGGTCGTAGCGTTGTCGGTGATCGATGAGACCGGAGTCGACGCCTTCTCCATGCGGAAACTGGCCACAGCACTGGGTGCGGATCCGATGGCGGCGTATCGGCATTTCACCGACCAGCAGGACTTGCTCGATGCGGTGGCCTCGGCGATGTTCGCCGAACTACACCTCGAGGAACTGCCCTGGCACGCCGACTGGCGCGAGCTGATGCGCTCGTATGCCCTGCGGCTGCGATCGATGCTGGACCGGCACCCGAAGGCGATACCGGTCCTCGCTGGTCGCCCGGCCCGACACGGTGAAGCCATCGACATCGGAAACCGGATGATCGCAACCTTGCAGACGGCGGGATTCCCGCCGGGTACAGCGCTACAACTGACGCGGTGCCTGCAGGAATACGTCCTCGGTCACATGCTGGCGAAAGCGGGCGACAGCGCCGGCCGTAGTCGCAAACCCGCACCGGACTCGCCCGACTACAACCTCTTGGCCGTTGCCGACGACGCGGCGGTGGGAACCGATCACTTCGACATCGCAGTGACGGCCGTGCTCGAGGGGTTCGGCCGCCACCTCACATGACCGGAAACCGGTGCGCGGGGAAACACTCCGCACTTTCGCGGCCGAACTCGACGACGCGGGCGCTCGCGTGCACATGTACCGCTTCGACTGGCGCCCCGAGGGATCCGCGTTCGGCGCGACACACGGCGTCGAACTACCCCTGCTCCTGGGCACACGACAAGCATGGCGATCAGCACCGATGCTCGGCACCACCACATGGACCGATATCGGACGACTCGGCGCTCAACTACGCAGAGTCTGGGGCTATTTCGCGCGAACCGGGCACATTGACACCGAATCACCGACAGACCTACCGATGATCTGGGGTCCCGGTAGGGCTGCTCCACGGTGAGAATTGGGCTGATGGCGCGGTGAGCGACTGGGTCGCGTCCGCATGAGGCTGCCGCACCATCGGCGCTGGTTTGCCACCGAGTGGGTGGTGCGGTCAGTCCTCTTCGTCGACGAGGCGTTCGGAATCTTCGCCGCGGCCCTCGCCGCGAATCAGGGTGTCAGAGCGGGCGAATTCCGGGTTTGCCCTGATGCGCGCCAAACCTTCTGTGCGACAGGCTGAATCCCGGGTCGGGACACAGTCGATAGGAGTTGATTCACACATGGCTCAACGGTTGCTGGTAGGTCTGAGCGCTGCCGCTCTGATCACCGCGGCGGCTGGCGCGCTCGCCCCGGCGGCAAACGCCACGGACCTGGCCGACGGGGTGTCGTGCAGCGGTCGCAGCTGCCGCAACGACACCGACGACACCTACCGGGTGCGAGCCCGGGTGCGATGCACGGGCACTGTTGGCTCACACGAGATCTCGGTCTTCGTCGACAGCCACTCCACCCAATGGGTGAGTGCCTCGTGTCCGGATGAGTTTCCCAGTAAGGGCGGAATCAAGGACTGGAACTCTGTGACGGGCATCGACTACCTGAGCGCCACGGTAGACAACAACAGCCGCCCTGCCCCAGCGTCGAGCGGGTCGTCCTGATCCGGGACGAATTCCACGAGGGGTACGGGATTCCAGCGGGTACCGTTCGGCGTAAGGTGCGCCACCCGGCGCCGATGCTCGCCACGACCGGGCCCGCTCCCGCCGCCGACGACACCCGGTACGCCTACGAATGGAATACAACGGAATCCGCTGCCTGGCATGGATTTCCGACGGCGTGTGCCACATGATCACGATCAGGGATGGCCGTTCCCCGTCGTCGGCCCCGGGCACTGTGTGACGCTGCCGGAGTTGCAGAACGCGTTCTCCAGCGCACTCGACCCGGCCTGCCTGCCGGTTGTCCTTGCTCTCGCCGGGGAGATGATGTTCTCATGACCGCCTTGCTGATCTTGAACTATGACGTGACGGAGACGGCGGTGAATTCCGTACGGGCACACCTGCGGTGGCGGTGGAACCAACTCCGCGGGATTCCAGACGACCGGCCCGTCATAGAACCAGGTGCGCTCTGGCGAATCGTGGCCGCGACCCTGGGAACCGCTGCACTGTCTATCGTGTGGTGGTTCATCGCGGGCCGGGCCATGATCGAGGCCGCCCAGGGTTGACCCGACTTGTTCACCGTCGTCTGCAAGGGCTGGGACAGTGCTGACTATAGGCAAAGTACGTCGGATCTCCCGGGCTATCCGGGTGGGAGTTTGGCCCTGGTCGGAGTGTTCGAGATGTTGATGATGGGTCAGGTTCTCTGTCCATCTTCGAGTAGCTCGAGCCATAACGTCAGCGCGTGATCCTGAAACTCTTTCATCTGCTCGATCAGTTCGATGAGTGGCGTCAGTGGGGCGAGCTCCTCCGGCAGCAGCGGATCGCGCACGATGGTGCTGATTACCGCACTGCCGAGCAGTAGCGATGTCCGGGCGTCTTCTGTGACTGTCCGAGCATTGCTGGTGCGGGTTGCGTCCGCGAGTGCTCGAGATGCTTCCTGCAGGTGTCGTGTCCGAGATGTGCTGTCCCACAGGCGACGTACGGCTTCACCGTCTTCGGTGCTCAACTCGTCGATTCGGTACACGTGGCATTCGGGTGCGGCGCCGAGTCTCGACAAGGTCGCCCGAAGTCCATCGGTGCCGTGATCGAGATTGTTCGGCCGTAGCGCTACCGCAGGAGTCCAGTCGGCCACACCGGCCAGCAACAGTGCGTTGTTGTGCGCGCGTAGCGCCGCTCGGTCGCTGCGTCTGACGCGGGAGTGTTCGACGGCGTTCCACGTGCCGTCCCACGGCACCATGCGCTCGATGCGGCTTCGCCAGCTGCTGACCTCGGTGTAGGCGGGCAGCGCTTCGGTCTGCAGCCGGTATGTGCCGCGGGTGGTGCGGGTGATTCTTCCTTCCGTGCACATTCGGGCGGCAGACACTCTCATGTTCGCCGCGGTCAGACCCATGATCTCGCCGGCGAGCGTGAGCATGTCGAGCCCGAACTCGGCCTCCGGACTTGCCGTCAGGAGGTCGAGGATGACCCGGGCGGCGGTGGGCCGCCCATCGACTTGAAACACAATTTGATCCTACTCTGTTCAAAGTTGTTACAAGCGGCTACGCTCCTCGCAACCATCAACCGACCGTCAGGAGGCCGGCTGTGTCATCCAATTCTTCCCCCGCCTGCCCCGCGCAGACCGCGACGGACATCGTCGTCGAACGTGACGGTGGTGTCACCACTGTCGTGCTCAATCGCCCCGATCGGCGTAATGCTGTCGACGGGCCGATGGCGGCGCAGCTTCGTGATGCGTTCGAGCAGTTCGAAGCCGACGACTCCCAGCGCGTGGCCATCCTGTGGGGGGCCGGCGGAACATTCTGCGCCGGCGCGGATCTCACAGCAGTGGGAGACCCCGCGCGTCGCCACGAACTCGATCCCCACGGCGGCGGTACCGGGCCGATGGGTCCGAGTCGCATGGCACTCGGCAAACCTCTCATTGCCGCGGTGAGCGGGTATGCCGTGGCAGGCGGACTCGAACTTGCTCTTCTCGCGGATCTCCGAGTCTGTGAGCAGGATTCGACGTTCGGGGTTTTCTGTCGCCGCTGGGGGGTGCCCCTCATCGATGGCGGCACCGTGCGACTTCCACGCATCATCGGTCAGGGGCGCGCACTGGACATGATCCTCACAGGCCGCCCCGTGGGCGCCGATGAGGCGCTTTCCTTCGGGCTTGTCAATCGGGTGGTCGAGACGGGCACCTCGCTGGAAGCGGCACGAGAGATCGCGAACCAGTTGTTGCAGTTCCCGCAGGAGTGCATGTTGGTCGACCGGACATCGGCATACCGGTCTTTCGATTTGACCCTCGATGCCGCGCTGAGGGCTGAAGGAACCGATGGCGCACCGATCGTCGAGCGCGAGGGCGTCGCTGGTGCTGCGCGATTCGCATCCGGGGCCGGGCGTCACGGCAGCTTTGCGTAAATCCGAACGGTTTGAGACACACGGGATTCCGCGACACACAGCACGAGATTCCCAGAGGCACAGAAGGATCGTCACCATGAGCCCATTGACCCGAGACCTGATCGTGCGGGGCGCCCGCCCGCACAGCGAGCGGACAGCAGTGATCTGCGGAGACCGACGGATGACCTTCCGCGAGGTCGACGAACTCAGCAGTCAGCTGGCACATGCCATGCTTCAGCACGGATGCGAATACCGTTCACGTGTCGCACTTCTGGTCAACAACAGCATCTACTCCGTCCCGACCGACTTCGCATGCGTCAAGGCCGGCGTCAACCGCGTACCGCTCAATTCCCGGCTCTCCGTCGAGGAGCACAGCCGGATGATCGCCGAAACCGGCTGTACCGCCCTGTTCTACGGCCCGGACCTGGCCGACCGCGCGCAGCAACTGGCCGAGCGGTTCCCGCAGCTGCACTGTGTGGGCCTCGAGTCGTCGTTCGACGACACCCGCACCCTCTTCGATATCGCGGCTACCATGCCACCCACCGTCCCCGACGTCACCGTCGAGCCCGACGACGTGATCTTGACCCTGTTCACCTCGGGCACCACGGGAGTCCTCAAGGCAGCGCAGCACACCCAGCGAACGTATGCGGGTATCGCGCGCAATGTGCTCCTGAATCTCCTGCCGGTTGCACCCGACGACGTGATGGCGCATTCGGCGTCGCTGATCCACGCCAGCGGGGTGTTCGTCCTCCCGTTCTGGTTGCGTGGTGCCACCACCTTGGTTCTTCCCGGATTCGATCCCGACACCTTCGTCGAGCAGATCGCCACCCACCGGGTCACCTCGACCATCCTGGTACCGACGATGGTCCAGATGCTGTTGCAGCGCACCAGTTTCGACCCCCAGCTCGTCTCGTCGCTGCGATACCTGATCTACGGGGCGTCGCCCATGCCGCTCGTCACGATCAAGGAAGCGATGGCGGCCCTGCCCCACGTGCAGTTCCTGCAGTATTACGGGCAGACCGAGGCCCCTCTGTGCCTGACTGTCCTACGCCACGAGGATCACCACGGCGAGCGCCTGCTCTCGTGTGGGCAACCCGCCCTGGATGTCGAAATCAGGCTGGTCGACGAACACGGAAACGACGTCGAGGTAGGAACCCCCGGCGAAATCGTGGTGCGCTCACCATCCGCCGTGGCCGGCTACTTCAACGCGCCCGAACTCAACGAGGCCACCTTCACCGCCGGCGGTTGGGTTCACACCCGTGATGTCGGTGTCTTCGACGAGCACGGGTTCCTCTACCTCAAAGACCGGCTCTCCGACATGATCGTCTCCGGTGGATACAACGTCTATCCCCGGGAAGTCGAGGAACGACTGCTCGCGCACCCGGCTGTCGCCGAAACAATCGTCGTGGGAGCACCCGACCCGGTCTGGGTCGAGGCCGTGACAGCAGTTGTCGTCCTCGCGCCCGGCCATCACGAATCCGAACAGCTCCGCAGCGAACTGATTGCCTTCGTCGCCGAGGGGCTCGCCTCCTACAAGAAGCCCCGCAACCTCGTGTTCCGCTCATCCGTTCCCAAGACGGCAGTCGGCAAGCTCGACAGGAAGTCCCTCCGCCAGGAGTTTCGCGAGCAGAGCGAAACGACCATCTAACCGAATCACATGGTGCGCAACGCCCGAGACGCACCCATGAACGACAGCATCGCCGTGTACTCGCGCACGCGCAGTCCACGTCCGGTGGCGGACAGCGACGATGTGCCGCAGGCGATTCTGAATCCGCCGTCGCGGGCCTTCGGCGTCGAACTCGCGAGGCCGGGCGGCCGGTCCAGCTCACCCTCGAGTTCCGGCCCGAACTGCCCGGTGGATTCCCCGTCGCCCGGCTCATGCTCGAGACCGAGGAGGTCTTCGGCACTCCCGCCGAGGAATTGGCGCGGGCCGAGGAACTGGCCGCGGCCGCCGATGTCGCGATCGTGGTCGTCGGCACCACCGAGACCATCGAATCCGAGGGCATCGACCGCCCCACGCTGGCCCTGCCCGACGGTCAGGAGGAGCTGGTGCGGCGGGTGCTCGCGGCCGACCCACGCACCGTCGTGATCGTCAATTCCGGTGGCCCGGTTGTGCTGCCGTGGCCGAGCGAGGCACCGGCGACGCTGCTCACCTGGTTCCCGCAGCAGTTCGGCGCCGTGCTGGCCGATGTCCTCAGCGGCGCCACTGAACCCGGTGGCCGGATGCCCACCACCTGGGCTGCCGCCGAGGCCGACGTGCCGGTCTGGCAGGTGGAACCGGTGGATGGGCGCCTCGACTACGCCGAGGGCATCCACGTCGGCTACCGCGAGTGGCTGCGCCGGGCCGCCGCCGGCGGGCCCGCACCGGCTGTCCCGTTCGGGCACGGGCTCGGCTACAGCGGCTGGGAGATCGCCGACCCGGCCCTCGCGGCCGGGAGCGACGAGCAGGCCGTTGTGGCCGTCGAGGTCACCAATGTCGGTCAGCGCGGCGGCAAACACGTTGTGCAGGCGTATGTTTCACGCACCGCGGCGTCGGCGTTCGATCGTCCCGTGTGCTGGCTGATGGGGCACGCGGTGGTGCGCGCGCAGCCGGGTGAAACCGTGACCGCGCGCCTGGAATCTGCTCACCCGCCTCGATGACGTCATCGCCTGTCGTCCATCGATCGTCACGGTGCTCATCGGCACCAACGTTGCGGCCGCGCGCTTTTCGCGCTCCTGGCCCGACGACTACATGAAGGGACAACACCTGCCGTCACCACCACCGACGGACTCCACCTGACCGAACCGGCTGCGGCCCAGATCGCCACCCTGGTCGAACAATTCGTCGCCGCGACGCGGCTCGCGAGCGAATAGGCGAGCCACTGGCAGGACGGGCGTCACTGGCCATTGGACAGAATGAATTTCAGTTTTGCCTTCACGTGAGGTCGGTACGCTGCTAACTTGGAGCTGTCACTAGAATCAATTTCAGTTAATTACTCGGAGGTCCCGTGAGTGCCTCACTCCTCGAAGGTTCACAACCGCCGAGCGCGCAGCTCCCACCCTCGATGATCGAGCGGATGAGTCTGATCCTCGACACGTTTCCCTACCGCACCAGCTATCTGACACTGGACGACGTCGCCCGGAGCACCCGGCTGCCCCGCTCGACGGTGCACCGGATCATCGACCAGATGGTCAGAGTGCGGTGGCTCGATCGCACCAGCTTGGGTTACAGCCTGGGGCCGCGGGCACTGCAGGTGGGCCGCAACGACGACGCCGACGCACTGCGATCAGCAGCCGCGCCGTTGCTGCACGCACTGATGCTGCGCACGGGTATGACCGTGCACCTGGCAACCCTCGACAGGGGGCAGGTGCGCTTCCTCGACAAGATGGGCGGCCACGTCGCCCGCAGCGTGCCGTCGCGGGTCGGCGCGACAGCGCCCGCACACGCGACGGCGCTGGGAAAAGCAATGCTGGCCTGGCTCACACCCGAAGATGTCGACAAACGCGTCGAGGGCGCGATGATCCGCTCGACCGCGAGCACCATCATCGATATCAACCAGCTGCACAAGCAACTCAGCGCTGTCCGTGGCCGAGGCGGCGTGGCGTTCGCGCGGGGCGAGTGCTTCGACGACATCGCCTGTACCGCTGCGGCAATCCGCACCCCGCGCGACACCCCGCTCGGTGCGATCTCGCTGACCGGCAAGCCTGACGCGCAGCTCGAGCAAGTCGCCCCACTGGTGCTCGGCGCCGCCCGGCAGGTCACCGCCGCGATCTTCCACAGCTCCTGAGTCGCGAACCGCAGAGCGGCAATCCTTTCGGAGCCCCACAACAAAGTGCAACAGCTCGCACTGGTCAACGTCGTCGTCGCGGCGGTCTCGGTGCTCACCTCGGAGCGCGAGGCGATAGTGGTTGGGCGGGTGGGGGATTGCGGCGTCGCCGGGTAGCTCGACGCCGCGTCGAAAACGCGACGATGCGGCTCGGCGCCGGGTGATTGTCCGTGCCGGGGCTCGCATCGTCGTTCGTATTCGCGTCCGGATCCGTTGGCGGCCGGGCTATGCCATGAAGGCGGCGCCGCCGTCCACGCTGAGTGTCGTCCCGGTCACGTAGCTCGCGTCCGGTCCGGCCAGGTAGACCACGGCACGGCCGATGTCGTTCTCGGCGTCGCCGACGCGGGGGATGGACAGGTTGGTGAGGATGTTGTCCAGTTGTCCCGGGTGCTTTTCGAATTCGGCCGCGGCGGAGTCGGACAGGACGAACGGGCAAATGGCGTTCACCGTGATGCCGGACCGGCCCCACTCCCGCGCGGCGGCGCGGGTGATTCCCGCGATGGCGGACTTGGCCGCGATGTAGGTGACGAAGTTGGGAACGGCGGTCACTTCGGAGCCGGATCGGAGGTTGATGATTCTGCCGCCCCCGACGAGGTGCGGGTAGCAGGCGCGCATGAAATACAGGGTGGCCATCGGGCCGGTGTTCATCGCCAGTTCGATGTCCCTGTCGCTGGTTTCGGACAGCGGTACCAAACCCCCTGCCATGGCATTGTTCACGAGAATGTCCACGGTCCCGAACCGGGCGACGACCTTGTCGACAAAGGCGTTGACCTGGGCGCTGTCGCGGATGTCGCAGATCTCCGCGAGCACGGTCTCATCGCCGAGCTCGGCGATGAGACCGTCGGCCGGTTCGACATCGGCGATGGCCACCCGGGCGCCGGCGTGTGCGAGAGCTAATGCGATGCCGCGACCCACGCCACCGGCTGCGCCGGTGACGATCGCGACTTTGTCCTTCAGGGTTTGCATGCGTGTTCTCATTTCTCGTGTTCGTGATTGCGGAGAGGTTGTGCGGGCGTCACCGCGTGGTGTTGCCGAGGACGAGGCCGCTGGTCGGCACGCCGGTGCCGGCGGTGACCAAGACGTTCGAGACGTCGGCGGGCTGGTTCACCGACGTGCCCCGGACCAGCCGCACCGCTTCGGCGATGCCGTTCATGCCGTGCAGGTAGGCCTCGCCCAGCTGGCCGCCGTGCGTGTTCATCGGTTGCCGGCCGCCGGGGCCGAAGTGGCCGTCGGCGAGCAGATTTCGCGCTTCGCCGCGGGCGCAGAAGCCCAGTTCCTCGAGTTGCGGCAGCACCAGCGGGGTGAAGTGGTCGTAGAGAATGACCGCGCCCATGTCCTGCGGCCGGAGCCCGCTCTGCCGCCACAGTTGCCGCCCGACCAGTCCCATTTCCGGAATGCCGGAGATCGACGGCCGGTAGTAGGAGGTCATCATGAGCTGGTCCTCGCCCGCGCCTTGGGCCGCGCCGAGCACGTACGCCGGCGGATGCGGCAGGTCACGCGCCCGTTCTGCCGACACGACGACCACTGCCTGCCCGCCGTCGGTTTCCTGGCAGCAGTCCAGCAGGCGCAGCGGCTCGGCGATCCAGCGCGACGCCTGGTGGTCCGCGAGCGTGATCGGGCGACCGTGGAACCAGGCTCGCGGGTTGGTCGCCGCGTGCGCTCGATCGATGACCGCGATGCGACCGAAATCCTCACTCGTCGCGCCGTATTCGTGCATATAGCGGCGCGCGAACATCGCCACCCACTGCGCCGGGGTGGACAGACCGTACGGCGTCATCCAGGAATAGGCCGCCCGGTCGGCGCTGGTGTCCATCGGCCGGTCGGCCTGGCCCAAACCGTAACGCTCGCCGGACCGTTCGTTGAACGCCCGCCAGCACACGACGACCTCGGCGAGCCCGGCGGCGATCGCGGCGACCGCGTGGGCGACCGTGCCGCAGGCCGCGCCGCCACCGTGACCGACCCGGGAGAAGAACGACAGCTCACCGATGCCGACATTGCGCGCGACATGGTTCTCGGAGGAGGACTCGGCGGTGAAGGTGACCATGCCGTCGACATCGCGCGGGCTCAGTCCCGCATCGGCGATGGCGGCTGTCACGGCCTCGCAGGCCAGGCCAGCTCGCTACGTCCGGATGCCTTGGAGAACTCGGTGGCTCCGATGCCGGCGATGGCCGCGACACCGGCGATCGACGCGCTCATCGCCGGCTCCCGGTGTCCGGCCCCGCGTGGGTGGCTCCGAATCGGCTCGGATGCAGCGCTCGCGCAGCGCGTTCCCGGTCGTGACGGCGGGCGGTCGCGATGGCCGCGATCAGCACGAGCAGGAACGGCATTGTCAGCGCGGGCAGAGTTTGGGAGATGTGTTGCAGCGTCATCGGTCCAGGCCCTCGCTGACGATCAGTTCGCCGAGCTCCTGCAGGGCGGCTTCGGGTCCGCCGAAGGTGGCGGCGAGTTGTTTGCCCCACAGGAAGTGGCGGTGGACGGGGTAATCGATGTCGACTCCGATGCCGCCGTGGACGTGCTGGACGCGGTGCACGACATCGAGACCGGCCTGCCCGCACCACCACGCCGCGACCAGCGCGGCGCGGTCGGGGTGTTGTTCGTCGGTGTCGAAGGTGAGGGCCTGCCACAGGGTCAGGTGCATGGCGTCGATCTCGGTCCAGCAGTCGGCCAGCTGGTGCTGCACGGATTGGAACGAGCCGATGGATCGGCCGAACTGGCGGCGGTCGCGGACATAATCGGCGGCCAGGCGCAGCGCGCCGTCGGCCACCCCGATCTGTAGTGCGGCTACGGCCAACCGTGACCAGCGCACCACCTCGGCCAAGGTCTGCGAACCGCCGATCCGCAGGGCCGGTGTCGCTTCCAGCACGAGATCCTGTGCGGGTTCGAGGCTGGTTGTCGGTGCCGGTTCCCAGGTCAGCTCGTTGTTGGTGACCAGGTACAGGCCCGGACCATCTTCGGCGTTGGCGCTGACGAGCACGAAGCCGGTGCCCTCGGGTGCCGGGACGACGGCCTTGACCCCCGTCAGTTGCCAGGGCCCCGAGGCGTTCCGGTACGGAGACGGGGTCGCCCGGCACGCCGGTGCACCGGCGTCGGCGCTGCCGTATTCCTCGAGCGCGACCGTGAGTCGGACGGTGCCGTCGGCGACGCCGGCGAGCACGTCGTCGACAGAGGCGTGGCGGGCGAGTATCAGCCCGGCCACGATGTGCGGCCACAGCGGGGCGGCCGCGACGGTGCGGCCCTGTTCCTCCAGCAGGACGCAGGCGGCGTCCATGCCGAGTCCGGCACCGCCGTACTGCTCGGGCAGAGCCAGCCCGAGCAGTCCGGTGCGACCGAGTTCTGTCCAGACTTTGCCGGAATCGCCGAGCGTGGAGAACAATTGGGCGGCCAGCGCTTGGACCTCGAGCAGTTCACCGGTGAGTCGGAAATCCATCAGCGTTCCTTGATCGTGGTCGGGGAGAAGACCGGCAGGCTCAGCTCGGAGTCGGCATCGAACCAGCCGAGGGTCAGTGGCATACCGATTTCGAGGCCGGCGACGTCGACGTCGGTGAGATTGGTGATCAACCGGGTTCCTTCTTCGAGCTCGACCAGCCCCACGATCAGCGGGTAATCGAAACTGGGATGGCGGGGATGATGTGCCACGACCCAGGAGTAGAGGCTGGCCCGGCCGGTTGCCTGCACGGCATCCCAGTCGAAGGACTGACAGTGGGGGCATTGGGGACCGGGTGGGTGCCGCAGGGTTCGGCAGCCCGCACACCGTTGCACGACCAGCCGATGCTGCCGGGCGGCCTCGAACCAGAACTTGTTGTCCTGGTTGATCGCCGGCCTCGGCCGGAGCTCGCGGACTTGCGTTCCTTGCTTGTCGTGCGATGCCGCGCTCATCGTGCACCTCGGGGCAGACCCAGAGCGCCGGTAGCGACCATGTCACGCAATACGTCGTTGACTCCGCCGCCGAACGTGTTGACGATTCCCTGTCGAGAAAGCTGCTCGACCTGACCGTGCAACGCGGCCCTGGCCGCCTCGGGGCGGAGCCGTCCGCCGGCGCCGAGCACGAAGCTCATCGACCGCTGCAGGTCGATATGGGTTTCGGTGCCGTAAACTTTTGCGGCCGCGGCTTTCTCGGGGCTCAATGTACCGTCACCGACCTCGGCGGCGAGTCTGTGGTTCATCAGCCGCATCGCTTCCAGCCGTGCGTGGGTGCGAGCGAATTCGCGCCGCACCCAAGGCTGTTCGGCGGCGCCGGTGTCCTTGGCCCAGGCGAGGGTCTCCTCCCACAGCTGGATCATCCGGCCGCCGAGGGCGGCCAGCGCTACCCGCTCGTGGTTGAGCTGGGTGGTGATCAGTTGCCAGCCGCCGTTGACCGCACCGACGACGTCGGCGGCCGGAACATGAATGCCGGAGTAGTAAGTGGCGGTCACGGTCATGCCACCGACCGTGGTGATCGGGGTCCAGGAGTAGCCGGGGTCGTCGCAGGGGACGATCAGGATCGAGATGCCCTGGTGTTTGGGGGCGGCGTGGTCGGTGCGGCACGCGAGCCACACGTAGTCGGCGGTGTTGCCGCCGGTGGTGAAGATCTTGTTGCCGTCGACGAGGAACCCGTCACCGTCGGCGACGGCCCGCGTTCGCAGCGACGCGAGGTCGGTTCCGGCCTCGGGTTCGGTGTAACCGATCGCGAACACGATCTCGCCGGTGAGCATGCCCGGAAGGAACCTGGCCTTCTGCTCCTCGGTGCCGTATTGCATCAGCGCCGGGCCCACGGTGTTGATGGTGACCAGAGGGAAAGGCACTCCCGCCCGCTGTATTTCGTCGTAGAAGATGAATTGCTCTTCGGCGGTCAGACCGCGGCCGCCGTATTCTTTCGGCCATCCGACTCCGAGCCATCCGTCGCGGCCGAGCATGCGGGTCACTTCGCGGAATCGCGGCCCGCCGGCGCCGGCTTCGGCCACCTCTCGACGTTGTGCCGGGGGCAGGAGTTGGGCGAAATACTCACGCAACTCTCTGCGTAGTTCCCGTTGCTGGGTCGTCTCTCGCAGATCCATGGGTCGTTATTCTGCGGTCGAGGTGAAAACGTGCAACCGGCCCTTCTGCTCACCGGGACAAGCGAATTGGGCCGGCATTTCCGCTGCGGACGGGAGGAATTGCCGACTCGGTCTAGCGTGGTTTATCGGTGCTCAGAGATTTGACGAGGCGAGGCGCGTTGATCAACGTTCCCAGGAGTGGGTCGGTTTCGGCGCGCGGTGCCGAAGCCAGCCAGGCGATTACGCGGCCCGAAGCATCCGAAGGGGACCCGGAGAAGCCGCTGGCTTTGATATCCGCCGTGCCTCCCCGGGCGGCCCCCGATTCGGTGATCACGAATCCCGGCTCGATGTTGAACGCGCGGATTCCGTCGCCGCGGTGTTCGGCGTTGATGGCGCCGGCCAGGCGCCCGAAACCTGCCTTGGCCGCCGAATAGCCCAGTCCCCAGCCGCCTTGGCCGGGCGGGGCCGGGGGATCGACGACGGCCGAGCCCGAACACAGGTTGACGATCGTGCCGCCACCGGCGTCGATCATCGCCGGCAGTAGCGCCTGGGTCAGGCGTATCTGCTCGATAAGATTGGCTTCCAACGATTCTCGCAGGTCGCCGAGATCCAGTTCGAGGAACCGCGCGTGCGGCTTGTGCCGGATAGCGTTGTTGACCACCAGATTCGGGGCTCCCCAGCTCCGCAGTAACTCCTCGGCGGCCGCGGTCACCGAGGCCGGATCCGCCAGGTCCATCCGCAGCGGCAACGCCCGCGCCCCCAATGCTTCGATCTCGGCGCGGGTGGTGGCGAGACTGCCCGGCACCGCGTAGCTGATTTCGCCTTCCCGCGTGGTGCGGGCCGGCACGGTACCTTCGCCTTCCACCATGGTTCGAGCGGTGAACGCGACGTCGAATCCGGAGCCCGCCAGCACCAGCGCGGTTGCGCGGCCGATGCCCCGGCTGGCGCCGGTCACGAATGCTAGGGGACGAGACGATGACATTGAGTGGAGCTCCTCGAGACGGACGGCCCCTCGGCGCGATGGACGGCCTCCGGACCGTGGGAGTGACCGGGGGATCGGGGTGCGGACGCCGTGGGGCGGCAGCTGATCACCGGGTGTCTGTGTTCGGCGTGGCCTACGCTGGTGGGCCGGCTGTTCGCATCGCCGCCACCGGCCGCGACTCGATGAACGCCACGTGCAGGCTGCGCCGTGCGAGCAACCAGCCGGCGGCGGTGCTGCGGTACTGGTCGCGGTAGACGATGTGCCAGACCAAGTCGACGTCACGGTCGTGGCGTCGAGACAGGTGATGGGCGGTGCACGCGACCCGCCCGAGGGCCGTTGCCGGGGTAGGACCGGGATCGAAGACCGCGCCGACGATCGCGTGGAATGTCAGCGGCAAGGCGTCCACGGCAGCTAGCGCAGCGGCCACCGCGTCCGGTCCGGTATGGGAGGTGACCGGGTCGAGCGTGGCCGGCGGATTCGGCACCTCCAGCACGCCGTCGCCGGTGAAAAGTGCTGCGGCCCTGGCGAAATCGCGGTCATCGACCGCTGCTGCGTAGCGATGGACCAGGTCCTGCAGGGCGATTCGGTCGTGGGTGGTCAGCGCGGTCACGACAGGCTCAGCCGTTGCGCGCAGGCCGACAGCTCGTCCATCGCCTGCTGGAGGTCCGGGGTCGGGGTCGGGGCCAGCAGAAGCCGATCGGCGCCCTGCTCGGCGAGGCGGCCGGACCGGTCGAGGTCGATGCGGGAGACCAGGTGTCCCAGCGATAGTTCCAGCTCCTCGGGGTCGCGGCCGGATCGGGTGGCTTCCGCGCGCATCAGCTCGACCAGCCCGGCCAACTGGTCACCGGTCACTCCCAGCGGCTGCAGCCCGGCGCCGTATCGTCCCGCGCGGCGCGCCGCCGCCTTGGTGTGGCCGCCCACGTGGATCGGCACGCCACCGGCTCGGAGCGGCTTCGGGTAGCTCATCGCAGAGCGGAACTCGAAGAACTCACCCTTGTGGTCGATACCGGCTGCCGAGGTGTCGGCCCACAGCTTGGCGAGAACCTCCAGCTGTTCGTCGGCGCGCCGTCCGCGCGCATCGAAGGGGGCTCCGCATGCCTCGATCTCTTCCTTCATCCAGCCCATGCCGATACCGACCCGCAGCCGTCCGTTGGACAACCGGTCGAGGGTGGCCAGCCGCTTGGCCAGCACGACTGGGTGGTGATTGGGGAGGACGAGCACGCCGGTCGCCAGGCCGAGCCGAGTGGTCTGCCCGGCCAGGAAAGCCAGCAGTTCGAGCGGATCGGGGATATCGCAGTTGTCAGGGAGGTCCATCTTTCCCGACGACGCATAGGGATAGACGCTGGAGTAGTGGCTCATCACCACGGCGTGCTCGACGACGACCAGAGACTCGAAGCCACAGGCTTCCACGTGCCTGGCGTAATCGGCTATCCATGCCGGGTCGGCGCTGGTCCCGGCGGCGACAGGGGCGATGATCGCATATTTCATGGAGCGGGATGCTACGGAGCGGCTCGGTGGCGCAGGTGGGAGCTTTTCGGTGAGCGAGACATCGGCTGCGCGGTGACGGCCGCGCCCAGGGCCGCCCGCGCCGCGAACCTACGCCAATTCCTCGATATCGCTGAGCAGCTTGCGGCAGGCGACCCGGGTGTCCTCCTCGGCCTGCTCTGCGGTGATGTGGTGGTTCAGTGCCGCGTTGAGCACCCCGTACCAGGCCGCTTCGGTGATGCGCACCAGGCGGGCTTGGGCGTCGCTGGGGTCCTCGATTCCCAGCAGCCGGGTGATCAAGTCCCGAAAGCGGTTGGTCACCACGCCACCGGCCTGGGCGACGGCGGCCAGATTCG
Organism: Nocardia sp. NPDC051981; assembly: GCF_040680715.1. Classification (NCBI taxonomy): domain Bacteria; kingdom Bacillati; phylum Actinomycetota; class Actinomycetes; order Mycobacteriales; family Nocardiaceae; genus Nocardia; species Nocardia sp. NPDC051981. The sequence continues at coordinate 77,049 of NZ_JBFAXK010000033.1, forward strand.
ACTGCAGCATGGCGTGGGCGAGCAATGGCCGCGACAGCAGATCGCGGCCGGCCTTGACGAGTAGATCACTGACCGCTTGCACCGGGTCGACGCCGGGGCGAGGCATCGGGGTCGTCTCGGCGAGGTGCTGCACGCGGTCGGACAACAACGCGTTGAACAAATGTATCTTCGACGGAAAATAGCGGTACAGCGTGGCGATCGCGACGCCGGCATCCTTGGCGACATCGAGCATCTGAACCCGCTCCAAGCCCTTCTCGGCCCCGTGAAAGGCCGCGGCCCGCAGGATTCGCTCACGACGCGACTCCTGCTCGGGTGAACTCGGCTGGGCCGGAAGCCGATCCTCGGCGATGCGTGGCACAGCGTCCCTCCCTGTGTGATGTCTGGCTGCAGTCGCGGTCTCCGCCAAAACTTACCCGCCGGGCCGGGCCGCTCGTGCCATCGTGACCGCTGTCTCTCGCCGAGCCAGGTGGCGATTCCGGTCAGCGGAACCGCGATGACCTCGGGTCCGGTCACCAACTTCCTGACCATCGCCAAATCGGCGCGCCCGCACCCCGAGGCGATGACACAGCACCGACCTCGGCGGCCGAGTCAGGGCGGCGCCGGCAGCGCCCGGTGCGGATCGCTGCGATAGCGCTGGGGTCATCGTCCCGGTGTCGCTGGCCGCCTTCGCTTTCCAGCGATACTCCGATCATCGGGACCAGCTGGCGACCGAGCGCTCCGCCCGGGACACCGCCTGCGAATACGTGAAGGCGTTGACCGACTACGACTTACAGAACATCGACTCTTTACATCTCGACCGTGTCGGCCGGAGCGACCGGCGACTTCAAGAATGAGTTCGGCAAGACTAGCCGTGAACTGAAGGACATGATCGTGCGAGGCGCACGGCATCTCAACATCGAGTCCCGGCCTTTCGTGGCCGGGGGCTTATTTGTTGACGGCCCTCTGGGCGTGAATGCAAGGATGCAGCATGGGGTTCGAGACGATCATCCCGACAGCTGCCGCGGCGGGGACAGTATCAACGCTTGCCGCCTTCATCTACACGACGATCCGCTCATGGATGTTGAAGTTCTCAGCGATCGAACGCACCGCTCGCGACTCGCTGCAAGCCGCTGAAGAACTGGATCTGCTGGGCGGAGAACTGGACCTACCGGGGGACGAACTCCTTGATGCCGTCGAGATGCCATCGCGGAATGCACAGCCCATGCGGCGACCCACCCGGCGCCCGGACGACAGATCGAAATCCATACCGCGCCCACCGATCCCGCCTCGGCCGGCGCCTTACGGCCCGTCGGCTGACGGCTCGGCGCAACGGCAGCGTCCGACTCGACCGTCTCCGGGTAGGTTTGAGCCTGCCTCTGGGAGAGACCTCGACCAGTTCATCGCCCGCGGAGCCGACGTCCCTGGGTCCAAGAACCGCGCCCCGAGTGTCGAGGCGCTGCAGGCACGTGAGTACTTCGCGCACATCACAAATGCCAAGCGACAGAGTGCGATCTACTTCTGGACCTACCTTCTGTCCGGTGTACTCGGTGTATCCCTGCTCCTGGCAGCTGCGGGCCTCGCTGTCTTCGGCAGCCGTGACATTGCCATCTTCACCACGATCTGCGGTGCACTTCCCACAGCGATCTCCGGATTGTTCTACAAGCGCGCCGGAGACGTTGACAAGGCTGCGCGGGACAACCTCGCGCTGCTGGACAAGGCCGTTGAGAACGCCAAACGGATGAAGTCGGCACGAGAAGCCGCATCGAAACTACCGCCAGGACCCGAACGCGGCCGCATCCTGAGCATGATCGCTGTCAGACAGCTGTTTCCCGACGCCACGCCGGCCGACCTCGCTGCTCTGCTGTCACAGAGCAACCACAGCGTGGATATTGCCCACCCGCGAGATTCCGAACCCGAGCGGTCCTGACGGGCCTGTGACAGAACAAGAGCCGCGGTATTGCGGGTGGACTCGTAATCCGGGAGTGATCATGCTGGGCGGGTCTATTGCTGTGTGGGGCACCCATTTTCGATGCGGAACGAATGCGGAATGAATGCCTGGATGCACAATGAATGCACACAAGTTGTGCGATAAAAGTGCGATATGAAATCGCTGTGACCTGTGGGTTTGGTGGAGGCAAACCACCACCAAACAGTTGGGAGTGGAAGGAAGAACTAGAAGAGGGAGACCACGAAGAAGAGAGACCACAAAGAGAGGACTACAAGGGGCGGGTTGGCATGGCGCCGTGCGTGGGGAGCGGGGCGTGTCGGGCGACGAAACCACAAGCGGGGCGTGAGCGCAGACGTCACGTCGATGCGGGCAGATGGACCGCAACGAGGAGATTCCGGCCGGGGCCCGGCTCGGATGACTGTGCGACAACACATTTGACGCATAGCGATCAATCCCCTGATGCCTGCGCATCAATCGAAACCTGGTTTTTCTCTGGTCAAAGATATTGTGGGGCAACGTATTTCGCGAGAATTGAGGCATAGCAATCAATTCTCGGAGGTGTGGCATGAATGCCAGAGTCCTCTGGTCGTAGCGATCGAGTCGGTATGGGCGGATCTGCGAGCGCGTCATGGCGATATCCCTGATGTGGTGGTGACCATGGCGTCGAGATCGATGGGCCGGCGCGGCGTGCAGAAACTGGGGCAATTCGGCCCCGACCGGTGGAAGGTCGGCCAGCGGGTGATGCCCGAGTTGTTCGTCGGCGGGGAAGGGCTGGTGATGGGCGCGCGCGATGTGCTGGGGACGCTGCTGCACGGTGCGGCGCGCACGCGCGGGATCGACGACACCAGCCGGGCCGGCGCCTACCACAACGGGAAGTTTCGTGACATTGCCCGCGAGTTCGGGCTCACTGTGCAACGCACTCCCGTTCGGGGCTGGACGGTCACGACCGTGCCCGACGCCACCGTCGACACCTACAAGCGGCAGATCCGGACGCTCGACGCCGCGATCGTCGCCTACCGCCGCGACGAACACGAACCGGTCGACGGCGACGGCGAGGGCCAGGACGGGGGGCAAGGCGGGCAAGGCGCCTCGTAACGGGCGTGCGCTGGTGCACACATGTTCGCCGGCGCGGCGGGGGCGGGCGGCGCAGAAGACCATCGACGCGGAGCCGATCCTGTGCGGGTCTGCCGAGAACCGTTTGTCGCCGCCGAGAGCGACGACGATTGACGCTTAGGCATCAACGCCTTTGACGCGTATGCATCAAGGACCGTCACGGTTCTGTTCGTGTCGTCGAGATCTCGGATAGTGCTGGTAGGCAACAGGATTCTGGATTGGTTCTGCGGTGCGGGCGGGTCGAGTCAGGGTGCGCACGCGGTGCCCGGGCGCGGGCGGCGAACCATTGGGCGTGCGCGATCGAGACGCACGCGTCGAACTTCCCCGACACCGATCACCACCTGGGCGATATCTGTGAAGCGCCGGTGGAGAAGTGGCCTGCAGCGGATCTGTTCTGGGCCAGCCCGGAATGCCCGCAATGGTCCTCGGCTCGCGGCAAGGCCCGCGACTACGACCACACTCCTCGGAGCCTGGAGGTGGCGCATCCCACGCTGGCCACATCGGATGGACGAGGGCCTCGCCGCAGCGTCGCGGTAGCGCACGTTGGGCGAGACCCTCGTATCGGCTCAGCGGGGTCAGGGGTTGTGTGCTGCGCCGACACCTCAGCGCATACCAACGGGTCGGCCTTCTCAACCGGTCGGTGCGCGATCGTGGCCGACTGATGATGGGGTCGTTACCGGCTTCCCTCATACCGTCCACCCATGTCGCTGAGTGTTCGGAAAACGATGGTCAGCCGACCATCCTCGCGTATTCGGCGGCGGTGAGCAGGCCGTCGGTAGAGGCGCCCGCCGCCTGCCTGATCCTGTACAGCCATGTGCCGTACGCGTCGGCGTTCACTTCCCCGGGAGTGCCGGCGGCGTCGGCGTTTGCCGCGATGACCTCGCCGGTGGCCGGGCTGTAGATCTCGTAGGAGACCTTGACCGACTCCACGACGCCGATGGCCTCACCGGCGGTGACCTGCTTGCCCACCGGGGGCAGCTCCAGGAACACGATGTCCCCGAGGGTTTTCTGGGCGGGGTCGGTGATGCCGATCGCCAGCGTGCCGTCTGCTTCGGTGCGCACCCACTCGTGATCGTCGGTGTACTGGAGGTCGGCACGAACATTCGACATCGCAAGGCGGAGCGATCAGCGGACCCGCCTGGCGAAACAAGCCCAGTTGGTACCTGCACGTCACCGAGGACAAGATGATCCCGCCCGCCACACAGCTGTGGATGCTGAACGGATCGGCGCCACCGTCGCCGACACTCCCGGCAGCCACGCCATCTACGTCTCCCGACCGGAGGTCGTCGTGAACCTCATCCGCACCGCGGCCGACGCGGTCTAACTGCATGCCGCACAGGTGGCCTGCCCTACCAACCGAGGACAGGCCATCTGCCGCGGGTTGCGCTGACCAAACCGGCCGGCAGCGCACCTCGAGAAGATCAACCGGCCGTTGCCGATCCCATCAGCAGGTGGGTGGGCACAGTGTCGGAGTGAACGATCCGGACCAGGATTTCCGCCGCCCGATCGGGGTCGCCGATCTGGGTGGTTGCCGCTGGTCGCGCTGACCGAACCAGTGGCCGGTGAACTATCCGACCGAGTGGTGCAGCAGATTCGCTTTGGCGGCTCCGGTGGCCCGTTTGCGTCGGAAGTAGTCGTTGATGATCACTCGATACAGGTCCGAATCGGAGCGTGCCCAGTTGCGCATCAGCTCGCAGCCGAGTGCCAGCGAGGTGATCGGCTGGGCACCGGCCTGCACCATGCGAGTGATCGCCATGTCGTGGGTGACTGCGGATACGCCGCCGACAGCGTCGACGACGGGGTAGATCTCATAGCCCTCGCGCAGCATGTCGAGTGTCGGAAACGCGAGGCAGACTTCGGTCCACAGCCCGGCCATGATGACCTTTCGCCGGCCGGTGGCCTCGACCGCCGCCCGGAAGTCGGCGTCCTCCCAGGCATTGACCCCGGTACGGTCGATCTCCGTGACACCGGGGAGTTCGTCCAGGAGTACAGGGTTGGTCGGCTCGTTGACGCCCATGTCCACCGCGACGGTCGTCACGACCGTCGGGATCGCGTAGGAGTGTGCGAGCTTGGCGAGGGTCACCGCGCCGAGGTCGATCTCCTCGGCTGTGGCTGATCCGACCGTGGCGTACTGGCCTGGTTGGAAGTCGATGAGGACGATCGCGCAGTTCTGGGGTGTGAGCAGGTGATCGGTCTTCGGGTCGCGGACGGGCTCGGGGCGTGTTTTCGGCATTGGTCCTCGTCGATGAGTTCGGAAAGGTCTGTTCCCGGCACCGGGACTCGAGGCGTGGTCGCTGCTCAGGATCGAATGAATGCGAGCAGATCGGCGTTGATGGTCGGGGCCTCGGTGGTCGGCATCCCGTGCGGGAAGCCCGGATAGGTTTTCAGGGTGCTGTTGGGTAGCAGTTCGGCCGAGCGGATGCCGGTGTTCGCGATCGGGACCACCTGGTCGTCTTCCCCGTGCATGACGAGGGTGGGGATGGTGATCTTCGTGAGCTCCTCGGTGAAGTCGGTCTGGGAGAACGCGACGACACCGTCGTAGTGTGCTTTGGCGCCGCCTGCCATGCCTTGGCGCCACCAGTTGGCGATCACGCCTTCGGAGGGCTGTGCGCCGGGCCGGTTGTAGCCGTAGAACGGTCCTTCGGCGAACGTGCGGAAGAAGTCCGCGCGGCGGGTGGCGACCTGCTCCTGGATGTCGTCGAAGACCGACTTGTCCAATCCGCCCGGATTGTCGGGGGTCTTGACCATGATCGGCGGTACCGCACTGATCAGCACGGCTTTGGCTGCCCGATCCTGTCCGTGGCGCGTGAGGTAGCGCACGACCTCCCCGCCGCCGGTGGAATGACCGATATGAACCGCGTTCGACAGGTCGAGATGGGTGACGACGGCGGCCAGGTCATCGGCGTAGTGGTCCATATCGTGCCCGTCGGCGACCTGGGCCGAACGGCCGTGGCCACGCCGGTCGTGAGCAATCACCCGGAAACCGTGGGACACGAAGAACATCAGCTGTGCGTCCCAGTCGTCCGACGACAAGGGCCAGCCGTGACTGAAGACGATGGGCTGTCCGCTGCCCCAGTCCTTGTAGTAGATGTCGACGCCGTCCGGCGTGGTGATGACAGGCATGTGGGACTCCTTGTGATCGTGTAGTCGATGCCCTGTCCAAGGTCCTCGTTGAGGCAACTGGAACTGGCTGGGCGACAACGCTTCGGAATGATCGGTGCCGGATCACTGTGCGTGACTTCGGGAGCGTTGCGCCCCGCTTTGCGCGCCACAAAAACCGCATTTTCGGCCATGGATTCGTGTCGAGTATCACTGGACACTTGTGAGTCACGTTCACTGCGATAAGGACACACGAGAGACTCTTGGATCTCTCTCAAATCAAAGTCGTCAGATCGCGCACGCTCGACCAGGTGCGCATCGGCGAGATCGTCAGCCCTTACTCGGCTGCCTCTTGCCGGCCGCTGTTGATGGTGAGGGCGTGGCCGCGCTCGGGATTCTCGGTGTCCACCTCGGCTTCCGAACACGGGTTGAGATCGGCGGCGGCAGCATGCCGCGGAAGGGGGCCGCGTCGATCGCGACGATCTGGGTCAGCAGCCTGCCGAAGGAATGCTCGACCACCGCGGGCTTGCACCACGCCAGCTTTCCGATGATGTCCGCGACATGATCGGCGACCTGCCCGGTACCCGGAGAATGGCTGCGCTGTCGCCGTCGCCCACGCGATACGCGCGACCAACTGCGCAGCGCCCACGGCACTTTCACCGAAATCGGCGCGACCCCTTCGACGCCCGCGCAGCGAGCGAACTCAGCGGCACCGGTGAACATACCCGACCACATACCCCAGCCACCACCTACGACCTGACATTGCGCGAACTACAGGTAGCGCGTCTGGCCGGCGGCGGATCAAGATCCTGACACCTCTAACCAACCGCATACCGCGCTGACCGTACCGATCAGCGCGGGGCATCGGAAGGTCAACTGGCCGTGCCGATCCGTGGCAGGCGGAACGTCCGCAACTGCCGAGTCGAGGATGTCCAGCTGTTGCCACGCGGACCAGGTCGACGTGTCTGGACTACCGCCAGTGGTGGTCGCCGAGCGCCGCTGCTTCCGAACCACCGTCGGCGAAGATGACCTGACCGGTTACGAAACGGTTGGCCTCACCGGCGAGCCAGCAGATGAGTTCTGCAACCCATTCCGGACGGCCCGGGAACCCGCCGAAGGGTTGTGGCGCAGCCGTTTCGACTGCCTTGCGCATGTTGTCATCAGCGAAGATCCAGGCTGCCGCTGGAGTGTCGACGACACCCGAGGCAACGGCGTTGAGCGCTATGCCGGCTCCGGCCCACTCGGCGGTCGGAGCGACATTGCGCACCCAGCGGTTCAACGCACGCTTGGCAGTCCCGTAACCAGCGGTCGCGCCACCGGACGCCGGATCATTGGCCAGATACGCGACCGCGGCAGCCTCGTCGCCGTCGAGGCATGCCTGCATGATGCGCTCGTCCGCGGGTGCCAGCGACGATGTCGACGACACAGCCACCGCTCGGGGCGCGGGACTTCGTGCCAGCAACGGACGAAGGCCCTCCAACGTCGCGACAGTGCCGAAATAATTCGTTTCCAGCATGCCGGTCCTACCGCCGCCCGCGATCGCCAGCACCGCATCGATCGGCCCCAGCTCACTCACCTGGTCCACGAGCGAGCGACGACCTCGAGGCGTGGACAGATCGGCCCGGACCTCAGCGTTGTCGAGATCGCATCCGATAACCCTGGCACCACGTTCACGTAGCAATGCGGCAGTCGCCGCGCCGATTCCCGATGCCGAACCGGTAACCACATAAGTACGTGCAGCGGTCCCTGCCTGCGATGTCATCGCGCCCCTTCTCATCACCCAACCGGCACCGCGCACCCAATACCTCATCGATGCCGGAACAACCCCAACACCCTATGCAGGCGCCACCACCGCGGACATCCGGAGAAACCCCGATCCCCAGCGCCCCGAACATCCTCTCCTGCCGCATACCGCCCTGACCGAACCGGCCAGCGCGGGGCAGACGCCGACGAGACCGACTGCGGCGCAGGAACGTCCGCTACTGGCACCCCTCTATGTCAAGACGTCGGTGTAGGCGCAGCGCTAGCCTTGTGGGTGGGTCCGGGATGTGGCTTTTCCGAAGGACCGGTGTGCGGGTTGGAGCCGGTCGCGCTGGAGTAAGTAGTCGTCCCCGATTGCCCTCCCGGGCCTGCTAATTCCCGACGTTGCGGCGAGCATCCGGGCGTAGACGGTGTTCGACAGGCGGCGTTTGAGGGCCCGCAGTGCTTCCATCGAGGCCTTCCCTCCCGCTCTGCGGGCGTCGTAGTAGATGCGGCCGGGAGTGCGGTAGCGCAGCTCGACGATCGCCATGATGTGCAGGACCCGGTTGATCTTGCGGTTGCCGCTGTTGATCGCCGGAGGAGGCGTCCAGGGGTGCGGTGCCGTTCCAGGACGCGAACCGGTCCCGGGTCGCGAACCGACCGAAAGCCTTGCCGCCGTCACGTGCCGTTGCCGGGCGGCCGCCAGGCCCCCGTTGGCATATTCACAGCGCGAGCAGAGGAGATACGGGCCCAGTGCCCTCTATCCCTGATGTTTTAGCCGGTCCAGGAACAGAGTCCGATTATGCGTCGCCGAATCCACCTGGAGCGCAAAGGATCCCGGTCGCTTGTTGTCGAGACGTCGGTACAGCTGGAGGGATTCGTCGGCGGCACGTAACGCGTCGGTGAGTTCCCCGGCATTTGAGATATAGCCACCGAGTTGATGCAGGGCCCCGGCCAGAAAGGGGTCGTAGCGCGGTCGGCGTGGGGCAAGGCGGCGCAGGATGTGGACGAGTTCCTCGCCGAGGGGTAGCGCTTGCCCGGGTTCACCGGTCTTGTCGAGGGAGCGCGCCAATTCGTACAGAGCGGTCAGCAGAACGGGGCCGTACCGATGCGGAGCGTGGGACAGCCGCCCTCGACACAGGACCAGTGCATTCCGTGCGTCGTCCACCGCCTCCCGTTCCCGGCCCACGCACTGCAGCACGTGCGCGCGCAAGCTCAGCGCCGCAGCGAATTGAACCTCGGTGACGATGCGCCGAACGAGCGGCGCGCGGCGGCAGATTCGCAGCGCCTCCTCGACGTCGATCAGGGCTTCGTCGTACCGACCTGCTCTGGCCAGGGCCACCGACCGTAACCGTAGCGCGCAGGCCAGGTCCGCACCGAGGCGTGGTAGAACCGAAGCTGGTGGCCGCAGTATCGCGACGAGCGTGGTCATGGCTTCGAGGTCCCGCACCGACCACTGGGTAATGTCGGCGACACGATGTGCCATATGGACCACCTCAATAACCAGCCACGATATCTGTTCTGAGCGTGTGGCAGCCGGTCACGACGGACACCGCCGCAACTGCGGCTGCCTCGGCAGAAGGCCACCGGTTTTCGACCACGACATGAATCGGACGATACGGCCTGTACTCGCTGTTGTGAATGCCCGTTCCGCCGAACGACTTTCCATCAGCGTAAGTCGTTCTACAGCAAGCGGTTCTAGCGTCTTCCACTGGCTTCAGTCGACACGAGTGCGCTCTCATGCCTCGTACCGCGCTGACCGAACCGGCCAGCGTGGGTGCCGGCGGTCGGAACTTGGTGCGGCGCAGAACGTCCGCTATTGCCGATGAGCGAGCGCGATAGAGATCGTCGAGGCGGGGTGTTGGTGCCTGAGGCACACGGCGAACTGCGCGAGGGGCCACAGGCAAACTGGTCG
>NZ_JBFAXK010000034.1:0-82571 GCF_040680715.1 Nocardia sp. NPDC051981
CATTCCGAACCCGGAAGCTAAGGCCACCTGCGCCGATGGTACTGCACTCGACAGGGTGTGGGAGAGTAGGACACCGCCGGAACATCCTTCGCGAAAGGGGACCCTCACCGGGTCCCCTTTCGGCGTTTGACCACCCGGTGCTGCGTTGACGCTCGAGAGCGGCGTGATTGAATTCATGGGTAGGTGGGATCGCCCACCGGCCCTCCTCACGCGCTCCAGCGCCGTGGCCGGGTACCGCAGGCTACAAGAACAGAGAGGGATCACCGTGGCGGAGCAGAACGACGGCCGCAAACCCTTCCGCCGTAATAGTGGTGGGACCGGACAGGGCGGCTACGGCCGGCGCGACGAAGGCGAACGCCGCGACCAGGGACGGTCGGCGGGCGGACCGCGCCGCGAGCGCGATGGCGGCCGTGAGGGCGGATTCAACCGCAGCGGTGGCGGATTCAACCGCGGTCGTGACAATGAGCGTGGCGGCTACCGCTCCGAGGGCGATCGCGATCGCGGCGGCTATCGGGGCGCGGGCGGCGGCCGCGGCGGGTCCGAGCGCGAAGGTGGCCGCGGGGGCTACAGCCGTGAGGGCGGATTCAACCGCGGCGAGCGTCGCGAGGGCGGTTTCCAGCGCAGCGGTGATCGTCGTGAGGGCGGCTTCGACCGTGGTGACCGTCGTGAAGGCGGGTTCAACCGCGGTGAGCGTCGCGAGGGTGGCTTCGATCGCGGCGGTGATCGTCGTGAAGGCGGGTTCAACCGTGGTGACCGTCGCGAGGGCGGGTTCAACCGCGGTGAGCGTCGTGAGGGCGGACTCAACCGAGGCGGCGACCGTGACGGTGGCTTCAATCGCGGCGAGCGCCGCGAAGGTGGCTTCAACCGTGGCGACCGTGACGGTGGCTTCAACCGTGGTGACCGTCGCGAAGGTGGGTTCAACCGTGGTGACCGTCGCGAAGGTGGCTTCGACCGTGGTGACCGTCGTGAGGGCGGTTTCCAGCGCAGCGGTGATCGTCGTGAGGGCGGGTTCAACCGCGGTGAGCGTCGCGAGGGTGGCTTCGACCGTGGCGGTGATCGTCGTGAGGGCGGGTTCAACCGTGGTGACCGTCGTGAGGGCGGGTTCAACCGCGGTGAGCGTCGTGAGGGCGGTTTCCAGCGCAGCGGTGAGCGTCGTGAGGGCGGCTTCGATCGCGGTGATCGTCGTGAGGGCGGGTTCAACCGTGGCGAGACCCGTGGTGGAGGGCGGGGATTCGACCGGGACCGCGGGGAGCGGAAGGGCTTCGCGCGCAGCGGGTTCGCGGATGAGCGTCCGGAGTACTCGGGGGCGGGACAGGATGTCGAGCGGGCCGGGAACGGTGCGAGCGAGAGGTCGTTCGAGGGCGAGCGGCGCCGCGGTGGCGAGGGCGCGCGGGTCAGCGGCGGCCGGCCGGGGGAGCGGCGTTCGGGCCGTCCCGATGAGCCGAACCTGCCGGACGATGTGCAGGCCTCCGATCTCGAGCCGGCGGTGCGGCGCGATCTGCTGAGCCTGGACAAGGGCAATGCCGAGTCGGTAGCCCGGCACCTGGTCATGGTGGCGCAGTTGCTGGACGAGGATCCGGAGCTGGCACTGGAGCACGCGCGCGCTGCCCGGCAGCGGGCCGGCCGCATCGCGGTGGTGCGCGAGACCGCCGGTGTCGCGGCCTATCACGCGGGTGAATGGGCCGAGGCGCTGTCGGAGCTGCGGACCGCGCGCCGCATGTCCGGCGGTTCGGGTCTGCTGGCCGTCATGGCCGACTGCGAGCGTGGTCTGGGCCGTCCCGAGCGTGCCATCGAGCTGGGCCGCAGCGATGAGGCCCGGGCCCTGCAGGGCGACGAGGCCACCGAGCTGCGCATCGTGGTGGCCGGCGCCCGGATGGATCTGGGGCAGTTCGACCAGGCCGTCGTCACCCTGCAGACAGCTGAGCTGGACCCGGCGCGCACCGGTTCCGCGGCCGCGCGCCTGTTCTACGCCTATGCCGAGGCCCTGCTGGCCGCCGGTCGCGAAGACGAAGCACTGACCTGGTTCATGAACGCCGCCTCCGCCGACCTGGACGGCGAGACCGACGCCGAGGACCGCGCCGCCGAACTCTCCGGCGACGGTGACGGGGGCGCGGACTGGACCGCGGCGTTCGACGACGATGACGACGAGGCCGAGGACGACGCGGATTCCGCTGCCGCGGAGGAGGATTCCGACGCCGAGGACACCGCTGCCGAGTCGGAGCCGGCCGGGAAAGCCGCGGAGGGTTCCGGCAAGCCCGCGGACGACTCCGAGAACTGAGGACCGGCAAGTGATTTCGACCGTGCGGCCGCGCAACAGCGCAGCCGCACGGTCGTTTTTGTTTCTGTGAAGAGTGACGAGAGGGACGGCGTAATGCGACTGCGGGATCGGTTCGAGGCATTGCTGTTGGATCTGGACGGAACGCTGTTCCGCGGCCACGAGCCGATTCCGGGTGCGTCGGAAGCACTTTCGGCGGGCGATCCGGAACAGCGCCTGATGTATGTCACCAACAATGCGAGCCGCTCGGCCGACGCGGTGGCCTTCCATCTGCGGGAGCTCGGTTTCGACGCCCACGAGGACGAGGTGGTGACCAGCGCGCAGGCGGCCGCGCGTGTGCTGGCGCAGCGGATCCCGCCGGGGTCCACGGTGCTGGTGGTCGGCACCGACGACCTGATGGCCGAGGTGGAGAATGTCGGCCTGCAGGCGGTCCGCCGCTTCGACGGCCTGGTGCCGAGCGCTGTGGTGCAGGGCCATTCGATGCAGACCGCCTGGGCGGATCTTGCCGAGGCCGCCTACGCGCTGCGGGCGGGCGCGCTGTGGGTGGCCGCCAATACCGACGCCACGCTCCCCACCGAGCGCGGCCTGGCTCCCGGCAACGGCTCGATGGTCGCGGCGCTGCGGCAGGCGTCGGGCCTGGAGCCGATCGTGGCGGGCAAGCCGTATGCGCCGCTGATGAAAGATGCGCTCGAGCGGGCCGGTACCCGCGACGCCCTGGTGGTCGGCGACCGCCTCGACACCGATATCGACGGAGCGCACGCCACCGGTCTGGAGTCGCTGATGGTGCTGACCGGCGTGAGCACGCTCGAGGATCTGGGTACCCACCCCTCGGATCGCATGCCGACCTATATCGCCGAATCCCTCGACGCGCTGAATCACCCTGTCGCCGAACTCGATCCGGTCGTGCCGGGCGTCGGAGACATCGCGAAGGAGATCGCGGCCCGTCTGGACGCCGCCCCGGGCCGCGCCATCCGGATCTCCTCGACGCCCCGCGTGTAATCCAGGACTTGCCGCGGGCCTGGATCAGGTCGCGTCGTCGGAGAAGTGGTGACCTCGGCTGCCGACAGGTCCGAGGTGAACTCGATCGGCACGGACTCCTCGAACTTCACGACGGTGTCGTAGCTCTCGGCGCTGCCCTCTTTCAGCGTGCCCCGCAGGACGGGCCGGCCGGAATCGGTTGTCGCCCCGAGGTTCCGTAACATGCCCCAACCGGCCACGGTCTTGATCGATTCGGCCGGAGCCGGTTCGGCCACGTATGTCGGGGCCCGATCAGCTTCTCGACGTCGCTGTCCATTTGCCTCGTTCTGTCGGCTGCGCATGAGCGGTTTTCCCGGGACACGCGGGAGGGCGACGTGGGGCGACGCGGGCGGGGCCGGTCGGCGGGGGGATCGGTAAGCGGTGGGGTACGTGTGTTCGAATGCGAGTTCCGGTAGCGTTGTCGCCACGATGACTATGCCCACGCCTCGCCCGCAGTTTCCCGCGCCGGGATCCCCTATCGGGACGCCGGGGCCCCGTCCGGGGGCGCCGTTGCCCGGGCAGCATCTGCCGGGCGCGAATCAGGAGTTCGCCGACCCGGAGCGGGTCAAGGCGGAGGTGGCCGCGCTGCTGGCCGAATTGTCGGCGGGCGCACCGAATCCGGGCTTCCCGGGCGCGCCGAGTGTGCACTCGGAGGGCACCGATATCGTGCGACGGGCCAAGATTCTGGAGCAGGCGCACGAGGTGCTGGTGCAGGCACTGGCCACGGTGGACAAGATCTGAGGTGGCCAGGCGCGCGCGGGTGGACGCGGAACTGGTTCGCCGCGGATTGGCGCGGTCGCGGGAACACGCGGTCGAGCTGATCAACGCGGGCCGCGTCCTGATCAATGGGTCGGTCGCCACCAAGGCTGCGACGGGAGTCGAGGCGGGCACGCCGCTGCTGGTGCGGGAGGAACCCGACGAGGTGCAGTGGGCCTCGCGCGGCGCGCACAAACTGCTGGGCGCGCTCGAGGCGTTCGAGCCGCAGGGCGTATCGGTCGAGGGCAAGCGGTGCTTGGACGCGGGCGCGTCCACGGGCGGATTCACCGATGTGTTGCTGTCGCGCGGAGCCAAGGAGGTGGTGGCCGCCGATGTCGGGTACGGCCAGCTGATCTGGCGGCTGCAGAACGATGACCGCGTCCGCGTGCACGACCGCACCAATGTGCGGCAGCTGACGCCCGAACTCATCGGCGGCACAGTCGAATTGGTGGTCGCCGACCTGTCGTTCATCTCCCTCGGCCTGGTGCTGCCCGCGCTGGCCGCCTGCTGTGCGCCGGGCGCGGATCTGCTGCCCATGGTGAAGCCGCAGTTCGAGGTGGGTAAGGATCGTGTGGGATCCGGTGGTGTGGTGCGGGATCCGGCCCTGCGCGCCGAGGCGGTGCGCGAAGTCGCCGCCGCGGCAGCGAAACTCGGGCTGCGTACGCGCGGCGTTACGGCCAGTCCGCTGCCCGGTCCGTCCGGGAATGTCGAGTATTTCCTCTGGTTGCGCAAGGAGACCGGCGCGCCGGCGCGTCCGGAGACCGAGCCCGCTGCGACCGGTGACGGCGCGGACGTCGGTGGGGGCGCATACGATGCAGACGAGGCGGCGCGTGTGGCGGCGCTGATCGAGCGTGCGGTGCAGGAGGGTCCACAGTGAACGCGGCTAGCCCGGCCAGGGAGGTTCTGCTGGTCGCGCATCCGGGACGGCCGGAGATCACCGATACCGCGCACCGGGTCGCGAAGATCCTGTGCGGGGCCGGGATGGGGCTGCGCGTGCTCGAGGACGAGGCGTACAGCACCCGGTTCGACATCGACGACGAGGGCGCGGCCGACGGATACCCGGTGCGGGTGATGGCCCACGATCTCGACGCGGCGGTCGGCACCGAGATGGTGCTGGCGCTCGGCGGTGACGGGACGTTCCTGCGGGCGGCCGAACTCGCCCGCAGTGCCTCGGTGCCGGTGCTCGGAATCAATCTGGGGCGCATCGGTTTTCTCACCGAGGCCGAGGCGGAGCACCTGGACGAGGCGTTGTCCCAGGTGGTGCGGCGCGACTACACCGTCGAGGAGCGGATGACCATCGATGTCACCGTGCGCGTCGACGATGTGGTGGTGGAGCGCGGCTGGGCGTTGAACGAGGCCAGCATCGAGAACGCGGCGCGCATGGGCGTGCTGGAGGTGGTGCTCGAGGTGGACGGCCGGCCGGTGTCGGCCTTCGGCTGCGACGGTGTGCTGATCGCCACGCCGACCGGGTCCACCGCCTACGCCTTCTCGGCGGGCGGGCCGGTGGTGTGGCCGGAACTCGAAGCGCTGCTGGTGATCCCGTCCAATGCGCACGCCCTGTTCGCGCGGCCCCTGGTGACCAGCCCGAATTCGCTGATCGCGGTGGAAACCGTTGCGACGGGCCATGATGCGATTGTTTTCCTCGACGGCCGACGCACCCTCGCACTGCCGCGGGGCGGCCGGGTCGAGACGGTCCGCGGGACCGACCCGGTGCGGTGGGTTCGGCTCGACTCCGCGCCGTTCGCCGATCGGATGGTGCGCAAATTCCAGTTGCCCGTGACAGGCTGGCGTGGCCGACGGCGAACGGAGAGCACGAGTGCTGACAGAGATCAGGATTGACGGGCTGGGCGTAATTTCCACCGCCACCGCACAATTCCACGAGGGTTTGACCGTTTTGACCGGTGAGACCGGTGCGGGCAAGACCATGGTGGTGACGAGCCTGCACTTGCTCAGCGGCGCCCGCGCCGATGCGGGACGGGTGCGCCTCGGGGCGTCGCGGGCCGTGGTGGAGGGCCGTTTCACCGTGGACGAGGTGCACGACGGCGCCCTCGGCGAGGTCGAGCAGGTACTGGAATCCACCGGCGCCGAACGTGATGACGACGGCAGCATCATCGCCGTTCGCACGGTCGGATCCGACGGCCGCTCCCGCGCCCACCTGGGTGGCCGCAGCGTGCCGGCCGCGGTGCTCGCGGACTTCACCACCCCGCTGCTCACGGTGCACGGGCAGAACGATCAGTTGCGGCTGCAGCGGCCCGACCAGCAGTTGCACGCGCTGGACCAGTTCGCCTCCGACGCGGTGGCGCCGCTGCTGGCCAAGTACCAGAAGGCCCGAAAGGCCTGGCTGGACAAGCGCAATCAGCTGCTCGAGCGGACCGCGCGCAGCCGGGAGCTGGCTCTGGAAGCCGACCATCTGACGCAGTCGCTGGCCGAGATCGACGCCGTCGCACCGGAACCCGGCGAGGACGACCATCTGGTGGCCGAGGTGCGCCGGCTGTCGGATCTGGATTCGCTGCGCGAGGCCGCCTCCACCGCGCACGACGCGCTGGCCGGTCCGGCCGATTCGCCCGGTGAGGACGCGGGCGCCCTGGATCTGCTGGGCACCGCGCGCGCCCGCATCGAAGCCTCCGACGATCCGATCCTGACCGCGCTGGCTCCCCGTCTGGGCGAGGCGATTTCGGTGGTGGTGGATCTGACCACCGAGCTCAGCTCCTACCTGTCGGACCTGCCGTCCGATCCGGGCGCGCTGGAGTCCATGCTGACCCGCCAGGCCGAGCTGAAGACGCTGACCCGCAAGTACGCGCCGGATATCGACGGGGTCATCAAGTGGGCCGAGGAGGCGCGCACGCGCCTGGCCTCGCTGGACGTGTCGGAGGAGGCGCTGGCGGCGCTGGCCGCGGATGTCGAGACCGCGGCCGAGAAGGTGCGCGAAACGGCCAAGAAGCTGACCGCGGCCCGCAGCAAGGCCGCGGGGAAGCTGGCGTCGGCCGTGAGCACCGAACTGGGCGGTCTGGCCATGGGTCGTGCCCGGCTCGAGGTCGGCGTCGGTTCCGTCCTTGCGGGCGTGCAGGATTCGGCCCCGCTGGTCATCGACGGCACGGAACTGCACGCCGGCTCGACCGGCGTGGACGAGGTGGAATTCCGCCTGGCCGCTCACTCCGGCGCGCACCCGCTGCCGCTGAGCAAGAGCGCCTCCGGCGGTGAGCTCTCCCGCATCATGCTCGCCCTGGAGGTGGTCCTCGCCAGCTCCGAACATGGCACCACCATGGTCTTCGACGAGGTCGACGCCGGTGTCGGCGGCCGCGCCGCCGTCGAGATCGGCCGCCGCCTGGCCCGTCTGGCCCGCACCCACCAGGTCATCGTCGTCACCCACCTGCCGCAGGTGGCCGCCTTCGCCGACACCCACCTGGTGGTCGACAAGCTCGACGACGGCAAGGCCGTCAAATCCGGCGTCAAAGCCCTCACCCAGGACGAACGCGTCATCGAACTCGCCCGCATGCTGGCGGGCATGGGCGACACCGAAACCGGCCGCGCCCACGCCTGGGAACTCCTCACCACCGCCGACGCCGAGAAGGTCGGCGCCGCCGTCTCGGGCGAGTAACCGGAGACCGGGACAGCAAAACCGGCCGGGCCCGCACAGGGTCCGGCCGGTTCTGTCCGTGCCGACGCGCCGACTCCGAATGCGCGGTGGCCGAGCGTTACTTGATCGCCTTGCGCACTCCGCCGATGAGGGCGTTGGTGAGGGCGCGGAGGCCGGGCTCGAGGATCTGCGCGGGGACGGGGAGGCTGGGCTCGGACTCCATGGTGTAGACGACCCGGGTGCCGCCCGGCGCGTCGGAGAAGCTGATGGTGCCGACGTGCCGCTTGACCGGGGCGCCCGCGATGACGCGGTAGACCATGCGCTCATTGGGGACGAGCTCGGTGGTCTCCTCGGTCGGGCCGATGCCGGCCAGGCCCAGGTGGTACTGCGCGCCGACGCCGGACGGGCTCCCGATGCCCGGCTTCTTCAGTGAAATCTGAATGGGCAGAAAGGCATTGAGGCTGTCGCGCTCGGTGAAGAGCTTGTAGACGACCTCACGCGGAGCGGGTAGGACGGTATCAACGGTGGTGCTGGCCATGTCCGGAGCATATCCTTACCGCCCGGTAAGAAGGAAGGTGCGACGGGCGCGGCACTCGGGTCGGGCGTGTGTATGGCGACCACTGATTTCGTACCGGTTGGGTAACTCGTCGGGTGCGCCCGGAGTCGGTTCGGCACCAACCGCAGGCGCGGATGCATGGCCGGCGACGGCTCTTGGTCGGCCGCAAAGGTCGCGAGGAGGCGAAGCGAATAGTTTGCTGACCGGCGCGCCTCCATCAAAGGTTGAGGCTTTGCCGTAATCATCGATCGTTATGAAGATGCTGGCCCTGTTGTCGCGTAATACCAAAACGCTGCCGGGTCTGACCGGGATCGCCCGGGTGGACCGCAACACCAGGCGTTTGCTCCAGCGCGTGGGGCCTGGCGACGTGGTAGTGCTCGATGAGATGGACCTGGATCGGCTCACCGCCGACCGGCTCGTCGAAGCCCAGGTGGCGGTGGTGGTGAACGCCTCGCCGTCGATCTCCGGGCGATATCCGAACCTCGGTCCGGAAGTGCTGGTGGCCAATGGCATCCAGTTGCTGGACGCGGTCAGCTCGGATGTCTTCAAGAAGATCAAGGACGGCGCCAAGGTTCGTATCGAGGGTGGCGTCGTCTACGCGGACAAACTGGCGAAGAAGGAACCCGAGGCACTCGTCGAGGGCATCGAGCTCACCGAGCTCACCATCGCCGACCGCATGATCGAGGCGCGCAACGGGCTGGCCGACCATCTGGAAGCCTTCTCCGGCAACACCATCGAGTTCATCCGCACCGAATCCTCCTTGCTCATCGATGGAATCGGCGTGCCGGATGTCGAAGTCGAGATGAAGAAGCGGCATGTCGTGGTGGTGGCCGACGGTCCCGAGCACAGCGACGACCTCAAGCGCATCAAGCCGTTCATCAAGGAGTACGCGCCGATCCTGATCGGCGTCGGCCGGGGTGCGGACACTCTGACCCGCCACGGCTACCGGCCCGACCTCATCGTCGGTGACCCGGAGGAGATCACCGCGAACACGCTGAAGTCCGGCGCGGAGGTGATCCTGCCCGCGGACACCGACGGCCACGCCAAGGGTTTGGAGCGCATCCAGGATCTGGGCATCGGCGCGACCACCTTCCCGTCCTCGGGCGCGCCCGCGGATCTGGCGCTGCTGCTGGCGGATCACCACGGCGCGTCGCTGATCGTCACCGTCGGCGCGGCGGCCTCGCTGGATGACTTCTTCGACCGCGGCCGGCGCGATTCGAATCCGGCCACCTTCCTGACCCGCCTCAAAATGGGCACCAAGCTCATGGACGCGAAAGCCGTTGCCTCGCTGTACCGCCACCGCGGCTCCGGCTGGGCGGTCGCGCTGGTGGTGCTCGCGGCGCTGGTGGCCCTGGTGGTCGCGCTGCTGGCCACCCACGTGGGCGTTGAGGCGCTGACCTGGACCGCCGACACCTGGCATCGCGGATCGCACTGGGTACAGGGCCTATACGACCGGCACGGGTAGGGGACCGATGATTTCCTTTCGCCACCACGCGATTTCGATCGCCGCGGTATTCCTGGCCCTGGCGGTCGGCGTGGTGCTGGGCACCCGCGCACAAGGCAATGGGTTGTTTCCCGGCACGGGCGACCGGCAGCAGATCGACGATCTGCGTGCCGAGAACGGGCGTTTGAACGAACAGGTGAAGGCGGCCGACGCCTTCCTGTCTGGTTCGGCGGGCAAGCTGCTGGCGGGCGCGCTGGCCAACCGGTCGGTCCTCGTCTTCACCACCCCCGACGCCGACAGCGGCGACGCCGATGCCGTCACCGCCGCCCTCACCACCGCGGGGGCCGCGGTCACCGGCCGGATCGGCCTGACCGGCGCGTTCGCCGACTCCTCTGAGGGCGACCGACTGCGCACCGCGCTGCTGAACGTGGTCCCCGCGGGCGCGCAGCTGAAGGTGGACGCCGTGGATCAGGGCAGCCTCGCGGGCGATCTGCTCGGCCAGGCGCTGCTCGACGATCCGGTCAGCGGGCAGGCGCGCGGCACCCCGCAGGAGCGCGGCCTGGCCCTCGAGACACTGCGCGGCGGCGGCTTCCTGACCTTCGCCGACGTGCAGCCCGCCCAGCTGGCCGTGGTGGTGACCGGCGACGGGGCGCGGGCCGACGAGAACAATCGCGGCACCATCATCGCCAGGTTCGCCGGGGGTCTGCGGTCGCACAGTGCCGGGGTGGTGCTGGCGGGTCGCTACGGGGCCGCCGATGGGCCCGGGCCGATCGCCGTGACACGGTCCGAGGGTGGGCTGTCGACCGTGACGACCGTCGACAATGTCGATCGTGAGATCGGGCGGATCACCACCGTGCTCGGGCTCACCGAGCAGTTGAACGGCGGTACCGGCCGTTACGGCACGGGTGAGAAGGCGACCTCGCTCACAGTCGCGGCCATGCCGCACTGAGACGATCCCCGGGCCGCACGTCGGAAAGCCCCGGCCACGCCGATGGCGACATGGGGAAGGCTTCCCGCGAGACGCAGAATCGAGCCAATTGCGGGCAACCAACATGCGCGGCATACGATCGACGTCGCCGATCCGTGTTACCGTGAAGTCCCGTGGGTCAATCACGGATTCCGGCGCGCGCGGCCACGAAACACATCTTCGTCAGCGGTGGCGTCGCCTCTTCACTCGGTAAGGGTCTGACCGCCTCCAGCCTCGGTCAGCTGCTCACTTCACGCGGACTCCGCGTCACGATGCAGAAGCTGGATCCGTACCTGAATGTCGATCCCGGCACCATGAACCCCTTCCAGCACGGTGAGGTGTTCGTGACCGAGGACGGCGCGGAGACGGACCTCGATGTCGGCCACTACGAACGGTTCCTGGATCGCGATCTGTCCGGGGACGCCAATGTCACCACCGGCCAGGTGTACTCGAAGGTGATCGCCAAGGAGCGCCGGGGTGAGTACCTCGGTGACACCGTGCAGGTGATCCCGCACATCACCGATGAGATCAAGAGTCGCATTCTCGCCATGACGGGACCGGACCTGCACGGGCAGGCGCCGGACGTGGTGATCACCGAAATCGGTGGCACCGTGGGCGATATCGAGTCGCAGCCGTTCCTCGAGGCGGCGCGGCAGATTCGCCACGAGGTGGGTCGCGACAACTGCTTCTTCCTGCACGTCACGCTGGTGCCCTACCTGGGCCCCTCGGGCGAGCTCAAGACCAAGCCGACCCAGCACTCGGTGGCGGCGCTGCGCAATATCGGTATCCAGCCCGACGCGCTCATCCTGCGCTGCGACCGCGAGGTGCCGCAGCCGCTGAAGAACAAGATCGCGCTCATGTGCGACGTGGATGTGGACGCCTGCATCTCCACGCCGGACGCGCCCTCGATCTACGACATTCCGAAGGTGCTGCACCGGGAAGGCTTGGACGCCTACGTCGTTCGCAAGCTGGGGCTGCCCTTCCGCGACGTCGACTGGACGGTCTGGGGCGATCTGCTGGACCGCGTGCACAACCCGCGCGAAGAGGTCACCGTCGCGCTGGTCGGCAAGTACGTGGACCTGCCCGACGCCTACCTGTCGGTCACCGAGGCGCTGCGTGCGGGCGGTTTCGCCTCGCGGGCCAAGGTGAACATCCGCTGGGTGCAGTCCGACGAGTGCGAGACCGAGGCGGGTGCGCGCTCGCACCTGGCCGACGTGGACGCCATCCTGATCCCGGGCGGTTTCGGCATTCGCGGCATCGAGGGCAAGGTGGGCGCCATCCACTACGCCCGCGAGCACAAGATTCCGCTGCTGGGCCTGTGCCTGGGTCTGCAGTGCGTGGTCATCGAGGCGGCGCGCTCGGTGGGCATGAAGGACGCCAACTCGGCGGAATTCGAGCCCGACACCAAGTACCCGGTCATCTCGACCATGGCCGACCAGGAGCAGATCGTGGCCGGCGAGGCCGATCTGGGCGGCACCATGCGGCTCGGCGCGTACCCGGCTGTGCTGCAGCAGGATTCGCTGGTGGCGCGGGCGTACGGCGAGACCGAGGTCTCCGAGCGGCACCGGCACCGGTACGAGGTCAACAACACCTTCCGCGACAAGATCGCCAAGAGCGGCCTGAAGTTCAGCGGCACCTCCCCGAACGGCCACCTGGTCGAGTTCGTGGAGTACCCGCAGGACAAGCACCCGTTCCTGGTCGCCACCCAGGCGCACCCGGAGCTCAAGTCCCGTCCGACGCGCCCGCACCCGCTGTTCGCGGCGCTGATCTCGGCCGCGCTGGAATACAAGGCCGCCGAACGGCTTCCGGTGGAGATTCCCGACGAGGTGCCCGCAGCGGAGGCCGAGAAGGTCTCCAAGTGATCCCCGCCTGACCGGGATTCCACGGCCCGCCCGAGCATTCGACGAGTGCTCGGGCGGTTCGTATCCGCCCGGATATCCGCGCTACGGTTCTGGAATGACCTCCTCGGAACCGGTCCCCGGCACACACGATTTCGATGTCCTGTCCAGTCGCACGGTGTATTCGGGCGCGATCCTGGCGCTGCGGTTGGACCAGGTGGTCATGCCCGGCGGCAAGGTCGCCGAGCGCGAGGTGATCGAGCATCACGCGGCGGTCGCCGTGGTGGCGCTGGACGACGACGACAATCTGGTGCTGGTGAATCAGTATCGGCATCCGATCGGGCGGCGGCTGCTGGAGCTGCCGGCCGGACTGCTGGACGAGGCGGGCGAGGATCCCCTCGAAGCCGCGCAGCGGGAGCTGGCCGAGGAGACCGGGCTGGCGGCACGGGAGTGGTCGGTGCTGGTCGATGTGGCGCTCTCGCCCGGGTTCACCGATGAGGCGCTGCGGGTGTATCTGGCGACCGGGCTCTACGAGATCGACCGGCCGGATCCGGAAATGGAGGAGGCCGACCTCCAGATCCTGCGGATGCCGTTGACGGAGGCCGTACAGGCCGCGCTGGCGGGCGAGATCACCAATGCCACCGCGGTGGCCGGGGTGACCGCGCTGATGACGGCCCGGTTCAGCGGGGCTCGGCTGCGGCCCGCCGATGCGCCCTGGCCGGGGATGCCCACCGCGTTCCTGGATCGCAAGGCGCGGGAGGCATCGCAGTAGATCCCGAAGGGGAAGGCAATAGGTTCCGATTGGGAAACTTGTTCGCTTCGCCGGGTTCGGGTCGGGGAGTTCGTCGGTGGCGGCTGCGAAGATGTGAGCCGTGCTGAAGCGGCAGATCGACGCGTACCTCGACCATTTGGCGGTCGAGCGCGGCGCCGCGCGCAATACGCTCAGCGCCTATCGGCGGGATCTGGGCCGCTACCAGTACTTTCTGACCGAGCGCGGAGTGGAAACGCTTGCACGCGTGGCCGAGTCGGACATTGCCGACTACATGGTGTCGCTGCGGTCGGGGGACTCCGAGCATCCCGCCCTGGCGGTCTCGTCGGCGTCGCGGGCTCTGGTCGCCGTCCGCGGGCTGCACCGGTTCGCCACCGCGGAGGGCATCACCGACGCGGATGTGGCGCACCCGGTGAAACCGCCGACACCCGCCCGCAGACTGCCGAAAGCCCTCCCGTACGACCAGGTTTCCCGCCTGCTCGACGCCGCCGGGGGCGACATCGCCGACGGCCCGCGCGGGCTGCGCGACCGGGCACTACTGGAGTTGCTGTACTCCACGGGCGCCCGCATCTCCGAGATGGTCGGGCTCGACGTGGACGACATCGACACCGCCGGACGCGCGGTGGTCCTGCGCGGCAAGGGCGGTAAACAGCGCATGGTCCCGATCGGCCGCCCCGCCCTGGCCGCCCTCGACAACTACCTGGTCCGCGGCCGCCCGGCCCTCTCCACCCGAGGCAAGGGCAACCCCGCCCTCTTCCTCAACCACCGCGGCGGCCGCCTCTCCCGCCAATCCGCTTGGCAGGTCCTGCAATCCGCGGCGGAGCGGGCCGGCATCGCCGCCCAGGTGTCGCCCCACACTCTCCGGCATTCCTTCGCCACGCATCTCCTCGACGGCGGCGCCGACGTCCGGGTCGTCCAGGAACTGCTTGGCCACGCCTCGGTCACCACCACCCAGATCTACACCTTGGTCACCGTCGGCACCCTCCACGAAGTCTGGGCCACCGCGCATCCGCGCGCTCGCTGAACGAGAACGCCCGGGAGACGGTGGGATCCGTCGCCCGGGCGTTGGGTTTCGTTCGGCGCGTGGGCCTTACTTCTTGCGTTCGCGCTTTTCGCGGACGCGGACGTTCACGCGGACCGGGGAGCCGTCGAAGTTGAACTCCTCGCGGAGCTTTCGTTCGAGGAAGCGGCGGTAGCCGGCCTCGAGGAAGCCCGTGGTGAAGAGGACGAACGTCGGGGGGCGGGTGGAGGCCTGGGTGGCGAACAGGACTCGGGGGAGGCGGCCGCCGCGCATCGGGGGCGGGGTGGCGGCGATGACCTCCTTGAGCCAGTTGTTCAGGCGGCCGGTGGAGATGCGCTTGTCCCAGGAATCCAGGGCGGTTTCCATGGCGGGGACGAGCTTCTGGACGGCGCGGCCCGTCTGAGCGGAGATATTGACGCGCTGGGCCCAGCGGACCTGGACCATTTCGCGGTCGATCTCGCGCTCGAGCATCTCGCGGCGGTCCTCGTCGACCAGATCCCACTTGTTGTAGGCGATCACCAGGGCGCGGCCGGCCTCGGCCACCATGGAGATGACGCGCAGGTCCTGCTCGGTGATCGGCTCCGAGGCGTCGATCAGCATGACCGCCACCTCGGCGGCCTCGATGGCCGACTTGGTGCGCAGCGACGCGTAGAACTCGTGGCCGCTGGCCGTGCTCACCTTGCGGCGCAGGCCCGCGGTGTCCACGAAACGCCAGGGCTTGCCGCCCAATTCGACGAGCGAGTCGACCGGGTCGACGGTGGTGCCCGCGACATTGTGGACGACCGAGCGCTCCTCGCCCGCCAGCCGGTTCAGCAGCGAGGACTTGCCCACGTTCGGCTTGCCGACCAGCGCCACGCGGCGCGGGCCGCCGGTGAGACCCGTTCCCTCGCGCGGGGTTTCGGGCATCACCTCCAGAATGAGGTCCAGCAGGTCACCGGTGCCGCGACCGTGCGTGGCCGAGACCAGGCGCGGCTCACCCAGGCCCATCGACCACAGCTCGGCCGCATCGGCCTCCAGCTTCTGATTGTCGACCTTGTTGGCCACCAGGATGACCGGGGTCTTGCTGCGGCGCAGCGTCCTCGCCACCGCCTCGTCGGCGGAGGTCGCGCCCACGGTGACGTCCACCACCACGACGATGGCGTCGGCGGTCTGCATGGCGACCTCGGCCTGCCGGGCCACCGACTGCTGCAGGCCCTTGGCGTCGGGCTCCCAGCCGCCGGTGTCCTGCACCAGGAACCGGCGTCCGGCCCAGGTGGCCTCGTAGGAGATCCGGTCCCGGGTGACGCCCGGAATGTCCTCCACGACGGCCTCGCGGCGCCCCAGAATGCGGTTCACCAGGGTCGATTTGCCGACATTCGGCCGGCCGACGATGGCCACCGTCGGCAGCGGGATGTGCTCGGCGTCCTGCTCGCCCTCGAATTCGGCGATGTCCCAGTCGGATTCGTCCGACCAGATGCCATCACCGGCGAAGGTGTCCTGCGTCACTGCGCGCCTCCCGCTGAAATCCGTTCGGCCACCACGCGATACAGCTCGTCGATGACCTCGTCCTTGTTCAGATCGCTGGTGTCGACCAGCACGGCGTCCTCGGCGGGACGCAGCGGCGACACCTTGCGGGTCGAATCCAGGGTGTCGCGACGCTGCACATCGGCCAGCACGGCCTCGAAATCGTCACCCCGGCCCTCGGCGATGTTCTGTGCGTTGCGTCGCGCGGCGCGGGCCTCGGCCGAGGCGGTCAGGTAGATCTTCACATCGGCCTCGGGCAGCACGACGGTGCCGATATCGCGGCCCTCGACCACGATTCGCCCCGCCGCCGCGGTGAGGTCCCGCTGCAGGGCCACCAGCTGCTCGCGCACCTCGGGCACGGCGGACACCGCCGACACCGCCCTGGTCACCGCATTGCCGCGGATCTCGCTCGACACATCCTCATCGTCGAGCAGGATGACCTCCCGGCTCGGATCGGTGCCGATGGTCAGCGGCAGCTCCTTGACCGCGACCGCGATGGCCGCGGCGTCGTCCAGGTCCACGCCGGCGCGCAGCACGCGCAGTGTCGCCACCCGGTACATGGCACCGGTGTCGAGGTAGCTGGCCCCCAGCCGGGTCGCCAGCAAGCGCGACACGCTCGACTTGCCGGTGCCCGACGGGCCGTCCATGGCGACGACCAGCCGCGCCCACCCGGTCAGCGCGCCGGTCGCGTCGATCAGACTTCCCACACCGTTCACAACGACACCGCCTCGTAGAGCTTCCCGATTTCGTCCCGGCCCAGCACGCGCAGCGTGCCCGGCCGCTGATCGCCCAGTGCGACCGGTCCAATGTGGGTGCGCACCAGCGCGGTCACCGGGTGGCCGACCTCGGCCAGCAGGCGGCGCACGATGTGCTTGCGGCCCTCGTGCAGCACCACCTTCACCAGCGACTTGCCCTGGCCGACCTCGAGCACCTGGAACCGGTCCACCCTGGCGGGACCGTCCTCCAGCTCGACGCCGTCCTTGAGCAGCTTGCCGACCTCGCGGTTCTTGACCTCGCCGTTGACCGTGGCCAGGTAGGTCTTGGACACCTCGAAGGACGGGTGCATGAGCCGGTGCGCGAGATCGCCGTCATTGGTGAGCAGCAGCAGGCCCTCGGTGTCGGCGTCCAGGCGGCCGACGTGGAACAGCCGCTGCCCTGCCGCGATCCGCTCGGCGACGATGTCGCCCACGCACGGGCGGCCCATCTCGTCGGACATGGTCGACTGCCAGCCCTTGGGCTTGTTCAGCGCCAG
Organism: Nocardia sp. NPDC051981; assembly: GCF_040680715.1. NCBI lineage: Bacteria > Bacillati > Actinomycetota > Actinomycetes > Mycobacteriales > Nocardiaceae > Nocardia > Nocardia sp. NPDC051981. The sequence goes on from NZ_JBFAXK010000034.1 coordinate 16,976, forward strand.
GTACACCTGCTCGTCGCGGATCACCACGCGTACGCCGTCGACCCGGACCACCGCGGTCTGCGGGTCGATGCGCAGGCCCTGTTCGCGCACGATCTTGCCGTCGACCTCGATGCGACCGGCGTCGATCATCTCCTCGGCCGCGCGGCGCGAGGCCACACCGGCCTTCGCGAGGACCTTCTGCAGGCGCTCGCCCTCGCCCCAGGGCAGCTTCTTCGGACCGCGCTCCTCGAGGTCCACGTGCTGGTGACGCGCGGGCTTCGCATTGCTGATCAGCACGGGCGCGACGATCTTGCGCTCCGGCTTGGCGGCCTTCTTCTTGGCGGGAGTATTCGGGGAGGTGTGCGGAGCCAGCGGGCTACCGCCGCCGATCCGGCCGCGCGAGGCATTGCGGTCCTGGCCGAAACCGGAACGGTCGGAGCCGAATCCGGTGCGCGACTGGCCGCCACGGCTGTCGCCGCCACGCCCGCCACGCGAGTCGGAACCCCAATCACCGCGAGACTGGTTGCCGCGCGCGGAGTTTCCGTACGACGAGCCACCGCGCGAGGGCGCTCCACCGCGCGAACCGCCACCGCCCCACTGGCTTTCGCCACGCGAGCCGTAGCCTTCGCGCGAGCCCGAAGCGCCGCGCGAACCGTACGAGCCGGAACCGCCACGCGACGCACCGGTTCGGGAGTCGCCGTAGGAGCCGCCGCCACGGGAAGCGCCGCCGCGGGAGTCGCCGTAGCCGGAGCCGCCGCGGGAATCGCCGTACGAGCCGCCGCGGGATCCGCCGGAGCGCGAGTCGTAGGACCCGCTGCCGCCGCGTCCGCCGCCGTACGAGCCACTGCCGCCGCGCGAATCACTGCCGCCCCGCGAGTCGCCACGGGAATTTCCGCCCCACGAGGGCGAGTCACCGCGCGAGCCGCCGCGATTCGCGGAGCCGCCACGGGGGTTGGCGGAGCCTCCGCCGTACGAGCCGCCGCCTCGCGCGGACCGGTCGTCTCCGGTCCGGCCGCGGGCCGCGCGGGAACCGCTGGGCGGTTCGCTGCCACGTTTTCTACGATCCGGTGTGCCATCTCGGCGAGCGGGTGTATTCACGTTGTCCTATTTCAATCATCGGTACCGAGGTCGATATCGGCCTCGGCCGGTTTCTTCAGCCTGGTGTACCGGGGGTCGGTGTCCAGGCTCTCGTTGATCTCGTCGATCAGATCGACGCCCGGGAGCAGTGGAGCCAGCGGCGGTAGATCCGCCAGTGACGCAAGTCCGATCCGTTCCAGGAACAGCTCGGTGGTGATGTACAGAGTGCCGTTGGTCTCCGGGTCCGCTCCGGCCTCCGCGATCAGGCCCCGCGCCAGCAGGGTCCGGATCACGCCATCCACGTTCACACCGCGCACCGCACTCACGCGTGCTCGGGTAACCGGTTGACGGTACGCGATCACCGCCAGGGTTTCCAAAGCGGCGCGTGTGAGCTTCGACCGTGCGCCGTCCAACAGCATACGTTCCACATAGGGGGCGAATTCCGTCCGCGTGTAGTAGCGCCACCCGTCGCCGACGTACCTGAGATCCATGCCACTGCGCCGCGCGGTCAGCTCCGCCGACATCTCCCGCAGCGCGGTCTCCACCCGGATCGGATGATCCCGCAAAGCCGACGCCAGCAACTCCACCGGCGCAGGCGCATCCACCACCAACAGCATCGCCTCGAGCGCCGCCCGAAACTCGTCCTCCTCGAGCACCTCCTCGTCCTCGAACTCCTCGGCATCGACGCCCGGCCCGTCCGGCGCCACGACCTCCGCCCCAGGTTGAGAGACTTCAGCCACAGGCTCGGCAGCGCCAGTGATGGACTGGGAGGTATCAGCCACGGACGCCGGGCCGTCGTTCACGGACTCGGGCGCGTCAGCCGCGGGCTCCGTGGCGGCGGACTCGAGCATGGTCGCTTCGTCGGTGAGCACCGCACCCTCCGCCGGGGCCTCGACGCCCTCGGCCGTCGTTTCGACGCTTCCACCGCTGGGCTCGGTGACCTCGGCCTCGGACTTGGCGGCATTCGCCCCGGCTGCGCGGGCCTTCGCTGCCGCGGCCGCTTCGGCCACGATCCTTTCGGCCAGGGTCAGTTGGGACGCAGCCTGGTTGGCGGCGGCCGGGTCGTGCGCGTCGTCACCCAAGTTCTGCACCTCGGTCACCCGTAATCCTCTTCAATCGTCACCGGTTGGGCCGGTTGGTCTTCGAGCTCGCCGATCCAGCTGATGGAGAGCGGGCCCAGGGGGTCGGGCTGATCGAACTCGATGGTCTTGCCCCGGTAGAGTTCGAGCAGCGCGAGGAAGCGGGCCACGACCTGGATCGGCAGTTCGCAGTCGGCGCAGAGTTCGTGGAAGGTCGTCCAGCCGCCCGCGCCACGGCTTTTCAGCATCTCCAGCACCAGCGCGGCCTGTTCGGCGATCGAAATCGCATGGGCGTGGATGTGATCCAGCCCCACCCTCGGTTTCGGACGCGGCCGGAACACGGTGGCTGCGACCTCGGCGAACCCCGCGGCGTCCACCCCCAGCGTAACCTCCGGCAACAGCGCCAGATACCGCTCCTCCAGCGACACCGCGCGCGGATAGCGTTGCAGCGCCGCGGCCTCCAGTTCGCCCAGCAGCGCCGCGACCTGTTTGAAGGCGCGATACTGCAACAGCCGCGCGAACAGCAGGTCGCGGGCTTCGAGGAGCTCGAGGTCCTCCTCGTCGGAGACCTCGCCGGAGGGCAGCAGCCGGGCCGCCTTCAGATCCAGCAGGGTGGCCGCGATGAGCAGGAATTCGGTGGTCTGGTCGAGGACCTTGTCCGCGCGCAGCCCCTTTTCCTCCGAGAGCCGGGCGGTGAGCGCCTTGGTGTGGGCGATGAATTCGTCGGTGACCTTGTGCAGCGCGATCTCGGTGACGTCGAGCCGCCGCGAGCTGATGAGCTGCAGCAACAGGTCGAACGGGCCCTCGAAGTTGGCGAGCTTCAGGTGAAATTTGCCCGTTGCGTTCTGATCGTCCGGTGCCGCGGCAGTACCGCCGCCTGCGGCGATGCCGGCCAGGACCGGCGGGTCCGGATCTCCGGCGGGCAGGGTTGTATCCGCGTCCGCCGGGTCGTGCTCGGACGAATCGAGAGGATCGCTCAACGGCCCGACCGCTGGATTACTTCCCGGGCCATGGCCCGATAGGCTTCCGCGCCACCGGATTTCGGCGCCCAGGTGGTGATGGGCTCGCCGGCGACACTGGCGTCGGGGAAGCGGACGGTCCGCGAGATCACGGTGTCGTACACGAGGTCGCCGAACACCTCGACCACGCGCGTCATCACCTGACGTGAATGCAATAGGCGAGCATCGAACATGGTGACCACGATGCCGTACAGGGTCAGTTCCGGATTCAGCCGGTCCCGCACCTTCTCCACGGTGTCGTTGAGCAGGGCCAGGCCGCGCAGCGAGAAGTATTCGCACTCCATGGGAATGATGACGCCGTCGGCGCAGGCCAGGGCGTTCACGGTGAGCAGGCCCAGCGAGGGCTGGCAGTCGATCAGGATGTAGTCGTAGCGGTCGCGCAGCGGCGCGATGGCGCGGCCCAGGGTCTGCTCCCGGCCGACCTCGTTGACGAGCTGAATCTCCGCCGCCGACAGGTCGATATTGCTGGGCAGCAGATCCATGCCCTCGACCTTGGTGTTCATCAGCACGTCGTCGACATTGACCTTGCCGGGGCCGACGAGCAGGTTGTGCACGGTGACGTCCAGATCGTGGTGCGCCACACCGAGTCCCGCCGACAGCGCGCCCTGCGGATCCAGGTCGACCAGCAACACCTTTCGTCCGTATTCCGCCAGTGCCGCACCGAGATTGATGGTCGAGGTGGTCTTGCCGACGCCGCCCTTCTGATTGCACATGGCGACGATCAGGGCGGGTCCGCTGTGATCGGCTTCGTGGGGTTCCGGAATCTCGCGAACCGGGCGTCCGGTGGGGCCGAACTCCTTGCCGTCGGACACCACATCGGGTGCCTCCCACAGTGTTTGCGCGGCGGTTTCGATCCGCTGGCCCGCACCACCGGTAGTCGTCACGTCCGCTGCTCCTTCGACGTTCCTGCCCTTGCTCCGTGCACCGACCTGCCGTGGACGAAGCGCCCGGCCGCGTGTGCGACCGGGTCCCTCCTAGACGCTACCGCCTGTTCACACAAGACCAACGCTCGGACACGCACCCTAAACCTGCACTTCAGGGCGGGTAAGGGTGTCCTCGGTCGGACTGGTGTCCGGTCAGGAGCATTCTTCGCCTGTGGGACAGCAGGTTACGGCCTATGCACCAGGACTGCGGGAGATCAGCGGGGGTTTCCCCGAATCCTGTCCGATCCGGTCCACCCGATTCCCCTCCGGCTCGGTCGATTCCTCCCAGCGGAACCGCCTCGCCGTCGCCGCCCCCACACCGACCCGCCATCAACTCTGACGGCAACTGCCCACAATAGCCCCCGAGCTCCCGAGCGTGACCCACTCCGCATCACACAACCCCGCCGGCCGCGTGACGAACTCCGGACCCGGATGCTCGGCGCCGGAATCGCCACCGCGTCGACATCGGTATTTCGCGCCAGATCACCCGGCCTCAGCGCCGAGAACTCCGGCACCAGCCCGGTCACGAAGGTCTGGGTGGGTGGGGCTGTCGATCCGATCTCTTGCGGGGTGTAGCAGGTATGGTTCGGAGGAGGTTGCGGGGTGCGAAGGGCCGAATGTTGTTTGCGGGTACGGAATTCGCCGGTTATTTGATCGAGCGGCGGCTCGGTGGAGGCGGGATGGGGGACGTCTTTCTGGCCCGGCATCCGCGATTGCCTCGGCTGGTGGCGATCAAGCTGCTGGCGCGGGAGTTGGTGTCGCAGCGCGAGACCCGGTTCCGGTTCGAGCGGGAGGCCGAGCTGGTGGCCCGGCTGGATCATCCGAATATCGTTGCGGTGCATGATCGGGGGGTCGAGGGCGGGCGGCTGTGGATCGCCATGCAGTACGTGGACGGCGGGGACGCGGCGGCGCTGGACCCGTTCACCCTGCCCGCGCACGACGCGGTCCACATCATCGGCGAGACCGCCAAGGCGCTGGACTACGCCCATTCGATGGGGGTGATCCACCGGGATGTGAAGCCGGCCAATATTCTGCTGACCCGCTCGGTGCCGGGACAGGATCGGCGGATTCTGCTGACGGACTTCGGGATCGGGCGACTGCGCGACGACTCGGCGCAGATCACCCGGACCGGGATGCTGGCGGCGACGATCACCTACGCGTCGCCGGAGCAGCTGTCGGGGGCCGCGCTCGACGAGCGCTCGGATCAGTATTCGCTGGCGTGCACACTGTTCCGGCTGCTCACTGGATCGACGCCGTACCAGGCGGAGACCGCGGCGGCGGTCATCGCGGGGCACCTGCAGCATCCGGCGCCGCGGGTCACCGACCGGCGACCGGAGCTGCCCGCCGCCCTCGACGCGGTGCTGGCGCGCGGGCTGGCCAAACGACCGCAGGACCGCTTCGACTCCTGCCGTGCGTTCGCCGACGCTGCGCTGCGGGCACTGTCGGATGATTCCGATTCCACCATGCCGCCGCTGCGGGTGGCCGCCGCGTCACCCGTGACCACTCTCTTCGCCGGCGCCCGGGCCACGTCGACCGGACCGAGCGACAGCGTGTCGGCCACCATCACCCTGCCCCGGGCGGGCGAGGCCACCGTACTGGACGAGCCGTCGTCCCCACCGCCTCCGCCGCCCAACCGGAACGGCGGGCGCGGACGCTGGATCGCCGCCGGTGCGGCGGCGCTGGTCGTCGTGGTCGCGACTGCGGCCGGAATCGTCTGGGCGACACACGATTCCGGGCCGTCGAGGAGCACGCCCCCGGCGAACACCGGCGGCCCGTACGCCGCCGTGTACCCGGGTTTCGTGCCGCTCACCCAGATCGACGCCCTGGGTGACAAGGTCGCCTACCCCGTCTCGGTGGAGGACCCCGCGAACGACGGCCGGCTGCCGTGCAAGCCGGTCTCCATCGCCGCCGCGGTGCCCCTGACGGGCGCTGATACCGATGTCGCCCTGGGCCGCACGGTGATCGACGCCGTGCAGCTGGCCGTCGACCAGTTCGTCCAGGGTGGGAGCAGGGCCTGCCCGGTCGCCGTCCGGCGGTTCGACACCGCGGGCAGCCAGACGACGGCGGCGCAGATCGCCGAGCAGATCGCCGCGGAAACCTCGATCGTCGCGGTGATCGGTCCCACCCTGTCCCGCGAGGTGGTGGCGGCGGGCAAGACGTTCGACGCCGCCGGGCTGTCGTTTCTCACCCCGGCAGCGACGAATCCGCTACTGGCGCAGTCGGGTTGGTCCGGCTTCTTCCGCGGCCTGGCCAACGACAATGCGGAGGGTCCGGCGCTGGGCCGGTATCTGGCGAACACCGCGCGCTTCTCCCGGGTCTGTGTGGTGCGCGACAGTGACGGCGGATTCGGCGGCTCGCTCGCGGAATCGCTGACCACGGGGCTGGGCCCGGCCGCGCTCGCCGGGTGCCAGGTCAGCATCGACCCGGACGGCGATCCGGGTGACGCCGTGAACACCATCGCCGGGGCACACCCGGACGCGGTGTTCTACGCCGGGTACAAATCGGCCGCCGCCCAGCTGCTCACCAAGCTCAGGAGTACCGGTGTCACGGCGACTTTCGTGCTGGGCGACGGCAGCTACGACCCGGACTTCCGGACCCTCGCGGGTCCGGCGGCCACCGGCACCCTGGTGGCCTGTCAGTGTGGGGCGGCCACCGAACGCTTCGTCGGCGAGTACCGGTCCGCCACCGGTTCCGCCCCGACCGCGTATGCCGCCGAGGCCTACGACCTGACCGCGATCGTGTTGCGGGGCATCGTGTCCGGGCACGCGGGTCGCACGGAACTGCGGGCCTACCTGCACGGCTACAACGGCGACGGCATCGCCCACGCGTACAGCTGGGGCGCGACCGGTGAACTCGGCGATCCCCGGATCTGGTTGTACCGGATCTACTGATCCTGCTCGACATCCTGCTCGACCCGCTCGGGCCGCAGGCGTCGCAGCGCGATGATGGCGGCCAGGCATCCGGCCCCGAGGGCGATGGCCATCCAGGCGGCGCGGTCACCCGATTCGACGGCTCGGTTGGGATGCAGCGGGAACGCCTCGCAGCCACGGAATTCCAGCGTGAGCACGGCGGTCGGAATGAACAGCAGGCCGATCGCCAGCACGGTCCCGGCCGTGCCGCGGGTGGTGACCGCGCCGAAGCTGTACCCGGCCAGCGCGGCGATGGCGCAGCTGCCGATCAGCGCGCTCCACGAATCATCGTGCCGCGCGCCGGGAACCAGCAGCGCGAACACCCCGAGGCCGACGATCGCGACCGCGGCGACGACCGGCGCCGCGCGCCGCAGGCCCGTCGCCAGGCCGAGCGTCAGGACCGAGAGAATCGGCGCGAGCTTCCAATGTGCCTGGGCCGCGATGGCGATCGCACTGCCCGTCGCGGCGAGCGCCACCGCGAGCAGGGTGAGGGTGCCGTCGCGTTCCGGTAGCAGCAGTGCGGAGATCACCGCCGCCGCGAGCACCGCGAGCGTTCCGGCCACGATGACCGCGGCGTCGCTCGTCCCCGTGGTGAGCCGCTCCGACACTATGTCGATGGTGGTGACCACCACGGCCGCGGCGAGCACCGGCGCGAACGGCAGGTTCAACGCGGTGGGGTATGACGCCGCCCCCGCGCGCGGGCACAGGACCCAGCACACGGCCAGCAATCCCATTGTCGGTACGGTGACCCAGACCGGCGGCAGATCCACGAAGGCGCGTTCGAGCAGCGACAGGGTTCCCTGCTCGGCCGCGATGGTCTCGATGTGGTCGCCCACCGTGACGCCGATGAGTCCCCCGAGCAGGTATCCGATTGCGGGCGGCCGGTATTCGAGCGCCGCCGCGCCCGCCGCGCCGAGCAGCACCCCCGCCGCGATCGAATCGACGAAGTTGGCGGTGGCCATGGTCACGGAGGGGGTGGGCACCAGGTGGTCGGTGACCAGAATCAGTGTCGCGACCGTGGCTGCGCCCCAGGCGGTGCGAGAGCCGAACATGCGCACGCACACCGCGGCCAGCACCGCGACGATCACGCCCGCGGCCGTGGCCCGGGGCACTGTCACGCTCAGCAGCGTCATCTGCAGCGCCGACGAGTCGGCGGCGCACCCGGTGTCGACGGGCACGATGAGGGCCAGGCCCGCGATCGCGGCGGCGGCGCACGCGCCCACCGTGTCGAGGGCCGCGCGATACCGCTGCACGGGCGGCTCCCAAGGTCTGAAGCAACAGGTCAGTTACCGTTCAGCCACCGTAACAGCGCGCGCCTTCACCGGGGGTGGTGGCGGGCCGCCCAGTCGGCGGCGAAATCGCGGAACCGCCGCACCGCCTCCGACGGCGTGGCGGTCGCCGACCAGATCAATCCGACATCGCGGGACGCGCCCGCGTCGGCGAGCGGGACGACGGCCAGCCCCGGCGGCATCGGTTCCTCGGCGGGCACCAGCGCGACGCCGAGCCCGGCCGCCACCAGCCCGGAGACCGTCACCAGATCGCTGGACTCGAAGACGATGCGCGGCCGGATCCCGGCCGCCGCGCACAGTTCGTCGAAGATCCGCCGCATGCCGAATCCCGGATGCATGGTGATGAATTCGGCGTCGGCCAGCTCGGCCAGCCGGATCGGCCGCTGCCCGCTCTTGCCGGACGGCGCGGCCAGCCGGTGGTCGGACGGAACCGCCAGGACCAGCGGCTGATTCAGCAGGGTGCGCCACCCGATGCCGGGCTCGCCGGGCCGCGGCGACACCAGCGCCAGATCGGCCTCGCCGTCGAGCACCTGCCGGGTGATGACCTCGGCCGCGCCCTGATACAGCGTGAAGCCGACCCGCCCCGAGCCGCGCCGGAATTCGCCGATCAGCTGCGGGGCCAGCCGGCCGCCGAAGGAATGCAGGAACGACAGCCGGACCACCCCCTTGGCCGGATTGATGCGGTCGGCGACGGCCTGCTCCCCGGCGTGCAGTTCGGCGCGGGCGCGGCGGGCGTGCTCGTAGTAGAGGCGGCCGTACTCGTTGAGCCGGATCCGCTTGCCGTGCCGGTCGAACAGCGGGGTGCCGAGCCGCTGCTCGAGCCGGGCGAGCATGCGCGACAGCGTGGGCTGCGCCAGGTGCAGGCGATCCGCGGCCGCGCTGACGTTCTCCGTTTCGGCGAGTGTCGTGAACCACTCCAGGTCCGAGCCGAGCACGTCGCCTCCTCACTATATGTCGGCATTGCATGAGTACTCCAATAATCATGCATTTCCGTTCTAAGTGCCAGCGTCGCACCCTGGATCCCGACCCCGTACCGAGAGGATCCGATGACTACCGTGCAAGGGACCACCAGCACCGCCGCGTCAGGGCCGACCGGTACGGCGACACCGCCACCGATCGGTACGGCAGCGCAGGAGCTGACCAGCGTGGCCACGCAGGGGCCGACCGGTACCGCCGGGCCCGCCCGGCCTGGGCACGCACACGAGAAGCGGGTCACCGCAGCCCTTTTCGCAGCCGGGCTGACCACGTTCGCGGCCATGTACTCCACCCAGTCGCTGCTGCCGAGCCTGTCGGCCGCCTTCGCGGTCCCGCCCGCGCACGCGGCCCTCGCCGTCTCGCTGACCACGGGTTTTCTTGCGCTGGCCATCATTCCGGCGGGTGCGCTGTCGGCGCGGATCGGCCGCACCCAGGTGATGATCGGTTCGGCGGTGGTGGCCTCGGCGCTGGGTCTGCTGCTGCCGCTGTGCCCGACCCTCGACACCCTGCTGGCGGTGCGGGCCGTGCAGGGCGTTTCGCTGGCGGGCGTGCCCGCGGTGGCCATGGCGTATCTGGCCGAGGAGATCGGGGCGGCCGGACTCGGCGCGGCCATGGGCGTCTATATCGCCGGGACCACCATCGGCGGGCTGGCGGGCCGGTTGATTCCCTCGCTCGCCCTTGGGCTGACCTCGTGGCGCTGGGCGGAGCTGGCGGTCTCGCTGGCCGCCGCGGTGTGCACGGTCTGGTTCGCGTGCACCCTGCCGCCCTCGCGCGGATTCGCCGCGCGCCCGGCCGGTTTCGGCACCATGGTCGGCGATCTCACGGCGCAGCTGCGGCATCGCGGCCTGATCGCGCTCTTCGGTCTGGCCTTCCTGCTGATGGGCAGCTTCGTGTCGGTCTACAACTTCCTGGGCTACCGCCTGACCCATCGTCCCTTCGAATTGCCGGCGGCCCTGGCCGGATCGGTGTTCGTGCTGTACCTCGCCGGGACGGTCGCCTCGGCGTACACCGGCAGGCTCGCCGATCGTCGCGGACATGCGCGGGTCCTCACCGCCGCGGTGGCATTGATGGCCCTCGGTGCGCTGATCACCATCCCCGATCACCTGACCACGGTGCTGATCGGCATCCTGCTGTTCACCACCGGGTTCTTCGCCGCGCACACCACGGCCAGCGCGTGGGTGGGCACGCTGGCCGAAAATCGCGGCGCGGCATCGTCTCTCTATATGTTCGCGTACTACCTGGGCAGCGCGGTGGTCGGCAGCGCGGCCGGGATCGCGTACGCGACCGGCGGCTGGGCCGGCCTGGTGGCCTGTGTGGCAGCGCTTTTCCTGCTCGCGGCGCTGCTGCTGGTCTCGCTGGTCACGGCTGGTCGGCCGGCGCGGGATCGGCGCTGATTTCGGTATCGGTGTCCGCGCACGCCGGATCCGGGCTGTCCTCGGTGACCTCGGCGCACACCGGCGGTACCGCCGGGGGATCGGTGTGGACCTCGATCGGCGCGGGCGCGGGCGCGTGCTCGGCCGGACCGGCCACGGCGGGCACCGCGAGGTAGACGAAGGCAGTGGTCAGCCCGGCGAGGACGAGAACCATGGCCCCGGCCGCCAGCGTGGGGAGGGCGGTGGTGGAACGTGCCCACGCGACAACAGCCATACCCCTCACCTCCTCGCAGCAGGACGACGATGCGTCTATCTCTCATCGCGTCGTAACGCGAGCTGCCCGCACCGGCCGTGCGGGCCTCATGAGGCCATGGTCAGGTTCGGCTAAGGGCCGGTCAAGCGGTAGCGGGGTCCATTTGCACGATGTTTACGTACGGTCGACACGAGCCTGTGCCGTTCCCGCCCAGCGCAATCCGGCGGTGACCGGAATCAGGCTCCGGTGTGGCTGTCGATGAAGACCTGGTAACCGTCCAGCAGCCGATCCAGGGCGAAGCTGAAATCGGCTTCCTCCCAGTGCATGTCGTCGGTGTCGAAGGCGCGGTTGCCGAGGGCGGCACTGATGATGGGGAAGCGCCCGGGGTCGAGCACCGCGGTCAGGATGGCGGTGAAGTCCTGGTCCTGATTGTCCTGCTGGATGGTGTCGCGCAGGAAGCGGGTGCGGCCGATGACATAGATCGAAAGGTTCACCAGCAGTTGCAGTTTGAGCGGTTCGGCGAGGTCGAGACCGGATAGCACGCGCATGCCCGCCTCGAGCCAGGCCATATTGTTCGGGCCCAGCGGGGGCGAGGTCATGGGGATGTCCAGCCACCAGTCGTGGGCGCGGATGGCGTGGAACTCGGCCCAGGCCCAGGCTTCCAATCCGGCGCGCCAGCCGTCGGCCGGCAGGTCCGGGGTCACGTCGAAGATGCGGTCGTGCAGCAGCTCGACGAGGGTGTCCTTGCTGTCGACGTACCGGTAGAGCGACATCGTGGTGAACCCGAGCTCCTTGGCGACCCGGGCCATGGACAGCGCGGCATAGCCCTCGGCGTCGGCGACCCGCACGGCGGTGTCCAGGATCTGATCGAGGCTCAGCCCGCGCTTGGGTCCACGGCTGCCCGTGTCGTCCAGATCCCACAGCAGCTTCACCGCCTTGGGCAGGACTCGTTCGTCGGGCCCCTTCATCTGACCTCCTGTCGTTGTTCCGCCTCCATCTTGCGCCATCTCGGAAACTGTGTAGCCTATAAACAGAGTGTACGACATAAACAGTTCTAGATCGGAGCCGCTCCATGACCACATCCAGACCCGAAGCCGCCATCGCGGTCACCGGGCTCACCAAATCCTTCGGTGATCAGCCCGTGCTGCGAGGCATCGACGTGACCGTGCCCGCCGGTACGGTGTTCGCCCTGCTCGGCCCGAACGGCGCGGGCAAGACCACCGTGGTACGCATCCTCACCACGCTGAACCAGCCCGATGGGGGACAGGTGCGGGTGGGCGGCCACGATCCGGTGCGCGAGCCGGACGCGGTGCGCGCGGCCATCGGCGTCACCGGGCAGTTCGCGGCGGTGGACGAGATCCTCACCGGCGCCGAGAATCTGCGCCTCATGGGGCGCTTGCTGCATCTGGGCTCCAGCGAAACCGGCAGGCGCACAGCGCGATTGCTGGAACAGTTCGATCTCACCGATGCCGCGGGCAAGCGCGCGGGGTCCTATTCCGGCGGTATGCGCCGCCGCCTCGACATCGCCATGAGCCTGATGGGAAGGCCGCGCATCGTATTCCTCGACGAGCCCACCACCGGCCTGGATCCGCGCAGCCGCCGCGAGTTGTGGCGGGTGATCCGGGGTCTGGTCGCCGACGGCGTGACCATCTTTCTCACCACCCAGTACCTGGAGGAGGCCGACCAATTGGCCGACCGTATAGCAGTTCTCGACGCCGGGCGCATTGTCGCCGAGGGTAGTGCGGCGGAGCTGAAACGGCTGGCGCCGGGCGGCCACCTGCGACTCGGCTTCGCCGACGAGCACGGCCTGGCCGCGGCCGCGCGGGCCCTGCCCGGGGCCGAACCGGATACCGAGCAGCTGGCGCTACGAGTGCCCTCGGACGGCAGCGTCGGCGATATCCGCAAGCTGCTCGACCATCTCGACGACCATGCCGTGGCCATCGGCGAATTGGCCATCCACACACCGGATCTCGACGATGTCTTCTTCGCGCTGACCGGTGCCACCGTGAAAGGCGCTGCGTGATGGGCACTCTCGTGTACTCGGTCCAGGACTCGGCCGCCATGGTCGGGCGCAATCTGCGCCACACCCTGCGCAGTCCGGACACCATGATCATGACCATCGCGGTGCCGGTGACCATCCTGCTGATGTTCGTCTACGTTTTCGGCGGCGCGATGAATGTCGGCGGCTCCTACATGGACTATGTGGTGCCTGGAATCCTGCTGCTGTGCGCGGGTTTCGGCTCGGGCGCCACGGCCGTGGCGGTGGCCACCGACCTGCACAGCGGCATCGTGGACCGGTTCCGGGCCATGGCGGTCTCCCGCAGCGCGGTCCTGACCGGGCACGTGCTGGAGAGCGTGCTGCGCAATCTGCTCACCACCGGGGTGGTGGTGCTGGTGGCGGTGGCGCTCGGCTTCCGCCCGACCGCGGATCCGCTGCGCTGGCTCGCGGTGGCCGGCATGCTGGCATGCTTCGTGCTGGCGCTGTCCTGGGCGGCCGCCGCCCTGGGCCTGCTGGCCTCCAATCCCGAAGCGGCCAACGGCTTCATGTTCATCTTCATGTTCCTGCCGTACGTCAGCAGCGCGTTCGTGCCGACCCACACGCTGCCGAGCTGGCTGCGCGGCTTCGCCCAGCATCAGCCGGTCACCTCGATCGCCGAGACGGTGCGCGGGCTGCTGATGGATACCCCGGTAGGGGACTCCGCCCCGGCCGCACTGGCCTGGTGTGCGGGCATCGCCCTGATCGGCTATCTGGGCGCGGGCGCGTTGTTCCGTCGCAAGGCACACTGAGATATGTATACGCTGATATGCGCATCTTGGCATGAAAGTTCCGTATGTCCGCTTCCGGCCTGACGGAACGACGAAAAAGCAGGGCACCGAGGATCTCGGTGCCCTGCGCAGTCTGCCGGGCACCCGGGATCGCGCACGCCGCTCACCGCCGGCGCAGCACCGCGACCAGCACTGCCACCAAGGTGAGCAGCAAGATGGCCGAGCCGATCCAGATCTCGGTGCGGCTGTAGTCCGGAACCTGGTCCGGTACCGAGCCCGTGGCCAGCAGGATCGCCCCCAGGTGGCCGGCCGGGCCAGCTATCGTCACCATGATCGGCACATCCTTCCGAATCGCCGTGACCCGGATCGCCCTCGCTGTGAACGTCGCGTCCGGGGCACTCCCGCCATGGTCGATCCGATCGCGCCGCCGGGCAAGCACCGCCGCGTAAGGATTTCGTCCTGAATCGGATGAGTGTTGGGATTCGCACACTCTATACCAAGCAAACGCTTGGGTTTGATAACGTCGGTGGGGCAGGAGGACGGTGACGGGCATCTGTCGCAACGCAGCGACGTCCGTACGCTGAACCGGACCGCGCATGCGCGGCCGTCGGAGCTATCAATGGGGATGTGACCCGGGGGCAATTCAATTCGGCTCGACGTTGTTCGACGACGTGGGGCGTCGTTGCGTGCCGCCCGTCCCCGGCATGGCAACCGACAGGAATGGCTCATGACCGAAACCAAGGTAATTCCCGACCCGAACCACCCGCTGCTGCCCCTGGCGCGGGCCTACACCGACTACTTCACCCCGACGGTCACCGGGCTGGAGAATCTGCCCGCGTCCGGCCCGGCCCTGGTCATCGGCAACCACTCGTCCATCTACTGGGCCCCCGAGGTGTGGATCACCTTCATGGCCATGCTGGAGCGCCGTCCGGACGAGCCCAGCTACGGCGTCGCGCACGACATCCTTTTGCGCGCACCGATTCTCGGCGACAGCCTGCGCCAGTTCGGCGTCATCGCGGCCTCGCGCGAGTCGGCGGCCAAGGGGCTCAAGGACGGTGGCGCGGTCATGGTGTACCCCGGCGGCGACTGGGAGGCGTGCCGCCCGTGGACCGATCGCGGCAAGATCGACTTCGCAGAGCGCAAGGGCTTCGTGCGGCTCGCCCTCGAAATGGGTGTCCCGGTGATCCCCGCGGTCGCCAATGGCGGCCACGACTCCATCTTCGTGCTCAGCCGCGGTGAGCGCACCGCACGGCTCCTGCAGCTCGACAAGCTGGTGCGCGCCAAGGTGTTTCCGTACACCCTCGGCCTGCCGTTCGGCGTCGCGCCGATTCTGCCGCAGTTGCCGCTGCCCGCCTCGGTGACCGTCAGCTTCCTGCCCGCACTGGACTGGTCGGTCGAGCCGGGCGATCCGGAGGACGCCGACCTGGTCGACGAGTACTACACCAGGTCCGTCCGCACCATGCAGACCGAGCTGGACCGGCTGCGTGCCGAGACGCCGAACCCGGTGGCCGCCGGGATCAAGAAGCATGTGGCCGGACTTCCCGGGCCGCTGAAGGGCCTGGCCGATCTGCTATAGCCGGACCGCTCTGTCATAGGGGGACAGCGGATTTCGTCGTATGAGCCAGCGGCCGATGCCGGGTGCGAACCTCCACGTCGCACCCGGCATTCGCGTCCCGCGGCCGGGTGTGTCGGCGTGTGGTCGCAGGAACTGCTGCACACCGCGGGCCTCTCGGCGGTCCAGAATGCCTCTGCCGCACCGATTCTCGACGCCATGCGCACCGAGGTGAACTACGGCCAGTATCTCGACCTGCTCACCACCGGCCGCCCCACCCGCGACCTGGACCGGGCGCTCGAGATCATCCCGTATAAGACGGCGGCCTACACCGTGGAACGGCCGCTCCAACTGGGCGCCGCGCTGGCTGGGGCCGGACCCGAGGTGGCGTGGGCACTCTCGTCCTACGGGCGCCCTTTGGGCGAGGCGTTCCAGCTTCAGGACGACCTGCTCGGGGTCTACGGTGACCCGGCGGAGACCGGCAAATCCAACATCGACGATCTTCGCGAGGGCAAGCACACCGCGCTGCTCGCACTCGCCCTGCGACACGCGTGCCCCGAGCAGCGCGCCCAGCTCGACGCCCTGGTCGGCAATGCCGGACTGGACCTGCACGGGGCCGAACTCTGTCGCGAGATCCTCAGCGCCACAGCGCGTCCCACGGTGGAACGGATGATCCGTGAGCGCTGGTTGCTCGTGCAGCGGACCCTCGCCCACGCCCCGTTTCCGGCCGCCGCGGTGTCCGGGCTGCGTAGCATCGCCGACGCCGTCATCGCGCGCACCTCCTAGCCGCGCTCCCGATCAGGCCCCGGGTCCCGCCCGGCGCTGCGACCCCGATCGCGCCCGCCGGTGTGGTTAACTCGCGGCAAGCGCCGGGCGGGCGACGGCCCGGACCCCGACCCGGGCGTCCGGAACGCATCCGCCCTCCCCGGCGTTGCCTCAGGGAGCCGAGAGGGTGGAAAGCATGGTGCGCCTTGTGCATTCGGTAGTCCCCGCGATCGGGGCGGCGGGGGCGCTGGCGGTCGCCCTCGTAGTGCCGCCCCTGCTGTCGTCGGCGGTACCGGTTCGCGAGACCGAGGTGGCGGCGGGGACCAGTATCAAGATCATCGCGACCGGGATCGGCGCCGTGCACGGCGCCGCGAATCCCGCCAACGCCATGGTCTTCCTGGCGCCCGAGCAGATGCGGCGGCGGGCCACCGGCGACGAATCCATCGCCGTCCTGACCTCCGACAGCGGCGACCAGCGGGTGTCGGTGTCGGTGGTCGACGGCATCACCGACTTCGCCACCGCCGCCCCGCGCATGCTGCTGCCGCTGCGCGCGGCCGGGGTCACCGTGCGCTTCGACGGTGGAGCGGTCGATGTCGGCGACTTCCACGGGCTCACCTGCGTGCTGCCCGACACCACCGGCGGAGTGTGCGCGGTGGCCAGCAGCGGGGACGTGGGCGTGACCGTCACGGCCACCGGAACCACCCGCGAAGCCGGACTCCGGATGATCGCGGACGTGCTGAACTCGAGCAAGGCGGTCGAGGCATGAGCGGTCAAGCCCGGAGGCGCCGCTCCACCTCCCTACGCTTGCGCAGCATAACCAAGGAGGGCTCCGCTCAGGCCGGAAAGGATGCGGCATGAGCTGGTTCCAGCCGCGCTCGCTGCTGTTCTGGGTGTACTGCCTGGCCGTGATGGCCGGGCCGCTGCTGTTCGTGCTGCAGGCCGCCGGGCAGGTGTGGTTCGCGGGCGCGGCCGCTCTCGCCGCCCTGCCGATCACCGCCCTCACCCTGCTGGTCATCGGCCGAATCCTGTTCGCGCTGGACCTCTTCCGGGCCCGCCGCCACCTGGTCGCCCCCATGGTGATGGGCGCGATCTGGGGTGCCACGGTGTGGACCGGGCTGGCCATGTGGGCCAACGACCACGTGAGTCGCGCCATCGCCAACCTGTTCGGCGACCGCTTCGCGGTCAATTGGAGCGCCGCCATCACCGCGCCCATCGACGAGGAGTACATCAAGGCCATCGGCATCGCCGTGGTCGCGCTGCTGTTCCGGGGCCGGATGACCCGGCCCATGCACGGCCTGCTGCTCGGCGCGGCGGTCGGGCTGGGCGCGCAGATCGCCGAGGACTGTCTCTACAGCACCCAGACCGCACTGTCCTCCCCGCAGGATCCGGTGGTGGACGTGATCCTGGTGGCGGTGCTGCGACTTTTCACCGCACTGACCTCGCACTGGGCCATGTCGGCGCTGGCCGGTGTCGGCATCGTGCTGCTGATCAGCCGCACCGACCGGTCGTGGTTCTGGCGGCTTGGCGTTTTCGCGCTGTTCTACGGGCTGGCCGTCACCATGCACGTCCTCTTCGACGCCCCGCGCCCGCCCGGTCCGGCGCTGTTGTCGACCTATCTGCCCATCCTCATCGACCTGGTCATCTTCGCCGTCGCCTACGCCTGGGTGCTGACCACCGAGCGGCGCTGGTTCCGGGCGCTCATCGCCAGCCCGGCCGCCCGCACCGTCGGCACCGAAGCCGGGCTGGCGCCCCTGCTCACCTATCACCGCCGCCGCAAAGCCCGTGCCGCGCTGCGTCATTCGACCGGATGGTCGCGCAGGCAGGCCCTGGTCTACGAGCGCGGGCTGCTGGACCGGGTCACGGATCTGGATTCGGTTGCGCCACAGCAAACTCCGCTGCCCCAGTGGTACGGGCCGGGGCCGGGCGGCATACCCGGTAGCGCGGGCGCGCGTCCCGGCTGGTAGCGCAGTTTCTGCGTGCCGGTGACCAGTGCATAGTCGACTGGACGCTAGCGTGAGTCAGTATGAGTGAGGGTCGGACGCCGCCCATCGAGCCCGGGCGAGAGCGGGCGAGGGAGCTGTTGGAGCGCAGACAGCAAGCGCTGTGCAACTATCTCGACGCGAGCGCTGATATCGCCACCACCCGCATTCGCGCCAATCTGACCGGCTGGCAACGCTGGCTGCAGCAGCTGCCCGGCTCCCCGGTCGCCCGTGCCACCGCCCGCCGCGACGCCCTGTTCCGCGAGCTGGCCGTGCACGGCGTCGGCGCCGACGACCATCGCTGGGGCGTGCTGTCGGGCGCCTTCGTGCGCAGCCTCGGCGCGTCCTTCTGCCTCGAGGACACCCTCGCCGACCTGACCCTGCGCTACGGCGACAATGCCCCGCACTGGGCCCGCCGCCTGCCCGCCCTGACCCACGCCACCGAGCAGGCCCGGCCCATGGCCGCGGTCGGCGACCGGGCGGTCGTCGCCGAGCTCACCGAGGAGGTGCTGGCCCTCGCGCGCACCGCTCCCGACGAGGCCGCGCGGCAACGGCTGTCCGACCACCTGCCCGGCGTGCTGAGACCGGTGCCCTTCGACATCGGATCCCTGCGCCGCGCCGACCCGCTGGTCGAGGTGGTGTTCGATATCTACGCCGACACCATCAAGCTCGACAACATCACGGTGAATCCGGAACTGCGCGGCACCGGCCTGGGCACCGCGGTCCTGCAGCACCTGTGCCGCGCCGCCGACGCCCACCACCTCTACATCGTCGGCCAGCTGGTGCCGACCTTCCGCGACGACGATTCCGCGGTCCCCATCCTCGCCGCCTGGTGCCGCCACCACGGCTTCACGGTCAACGAACGGCTGGGCGGCCGCATCGCGCGCTCACCGATGAGCGTCCCCGACCCCGCCACCCCGATGACGAACCAGGACAAGCGGTAGCGACCCCGGAAAACAGCAGCGCCGCATGCCGATCGACGGCATGCGGCGCTCGCGAATCGTGACTCAGGCGGGAATGCCCATACCCGAGGCCAGCAGCGGCCACGAGTCGTGCAGGGCGGTCTCCCAGTACGGCCAGTAGTGGGTGCCCACCGGGTCGAACTGGTAGGTCGCCGGGATATTGATCGAGTCCAGCTTGTCCTTGAGGTTGTGGGTGCAGGCGTTGACGCCGCCCTCGATGATCATGCCCAGCGCCAGGTTGATGTCACCCTGCGGGCCGGGTGCGGACTTGGTGTAGTACTCGACGTCCTTCATCAGCGGAATGCCGCTGCCACTGGAGATGTAGAGCTGGGTGCCGCGCAGCTTCTCGGCATTGATGACCGGGTCGTTGGCGGTCCACAGCGGGCTGTTGTCGGGACCGTACATGTTCTCGGTCTTGCCGCCAGCCCAGGTCTCCACGGCGAACTTGAGGAACTGCTTGCCCATCGGGTCGGCGATCTGCGCGCACCCGCTGTAGGCGGCCACCGACTTCCACAGACCGGGCTGGGCCTCGGCCAGCTGCAGCACCGAGGTGCCGGAGGTGGACAGGCCGGCCAGGGCATTGAGGCCGGTGGAGCCGAGCGCGGCATCGAGCAGCGGCGGCAGTTCCTGGGTGAAGAACGTCGTCCACTTGTTGCGCCCGAGCTGCGGGTCGTCCTTGATCCAGTCGGTGTAGTAGCTGCCGCGGCCACCGATCGGCTGGATCACATTGACCTGCTTGTCGGCCAGGAAGCCGAGGGCATTGGTCTGGGCGTTCCAGCTGGCGGTGCCCAGGCCGCCGTCGAGGCCGTTGAGCATGTACAGGTTCGGCGCGGACTGCGACTCGTCGGCCGGACGCTGCACGTCCACGGGGATGTCCTGGCCCATGGCCGCGGAGTAGACCTTCAGATGCCAGGTCCGTCCATCCTTCTGGATGGAGCTGATGGCCGAAGGCTTGTCCGGGTCGGCCGAGCCGGTGCCGGTGGCCAGGGCCACGGACAACGCGGCGGTCAGCGCGACGGCGGCGGTCCGCAGGGCGGTCCTATTACGTAGTGCAGAGAGCTTCATCGAACAGCTGATTCCAGTCCTCGGGCCACGCTCGGCCTCATCGTCGATCCGTGCCGGGGCCCCGGCCGATCCGGTTCCCCCGACACGCTATGTCTTGTGTCAAGGCAAAACTGTTACCTGACAAAACGTTTGCAGGGTAGCCCCAATTCGCCGGGTACGCCGTCGCGACAGTATTCGCCCAGCGTGCGACCATCGAGAGGTGACCGGCAAACCCGACGAGGAACAGCGTCTGCGCGATCTGGCGCGGCTGCGCCGCGTGCGGGACCGCATCGACCGCGAGTACGCGCAGCCGCTGGATGTCGAGGCCCTCGCCCGCGACGCGCACATCTCCGCCGGGCATCTGAGCCGGCAGTTCCGGGCCGCCTACGGCGAATCGGTGTACGCCTACCTGATGACGCGGCGCATCGAACGAGCCATGGCGTTGCTGCGGCGCGGGGACCTGAGCGTCACCGAGATCTGCTTCGCGGTCGGCTGCTCCTCGCTGGGCACCTTCAGCACCCGCTTCACCGAGCTGGTCGGGGTGCCGCCCAGCGTGTACAAGCAGCAGATGGCCGATGCCCCCGAGGGCATGCCCTCCTGCGTCGAGAAGCAGGTGACCCGACCGATCAGGAATCGAGAAGCCCAGGCAAGCGCCCCGCAACTAGCCTGATCGCCATGGATATCACCATTGCAGCGAGCTTCCTCCCGCACAATGACGCCGATGCCGCGCTGGCCTTCTACCGCGACGCGCTCGGCTTCGAACTCCGCAAGGACGTCGGCTACAACGGGCTGCGCTGGCTCACGGTCGGCCCGGCCGATCAGCCCGGGACCTCCATCGTGCTGCACCCGCCGGCCGTGGATCCGGGCATCACCGAGGACGAGCGCAAGCTCATCGTGGAGATGATGGCCAAGGGCACCTACGGCGCCATCCTGCTGGCCTCCGCGGACGTCGACGCCGCCTTCGAGAAGCTGCAGGCCGGCGATGCGGTCGAGATCGTCCAGGAGCCGACCGATCAGCCCTACGGCGTGCGCGACTTCGCCGTGCGCGACCCCGCGGGCAATCTGGTTCGTATCCAGCAGGCTTCCTGACCCGCTCTTCCGCCCCCCACCGGTACGCCCGCACAGATGGAGACACGCATGGCCCCGAGCAAGTCCCCGCAGCCCGCCCTGCCCGCCGCCGACGCCCACGACCTGATCCGGGTGGTCGGCGCGCGGGTGAACAACCTCAAGGACGTCTCCGTCGATCTGCCCAAGCGCCGGCTCACGGTGTTCACGGGCGTATCCGGTTCGGGCAAGAGCTCGCTGGTCTTCGACACCATCGCCGCCGAATCCCAGCGGCTGATCAACGAGACCTACAGTGCCTTCGTGCAGGGGTTCATGCCGACGCTGGCCCGTCCCGAGGTGGACGTGCTCGAGGGCCTGACCACCGCCATCAGCGTGGATCAGCAACGCATGGGCGGGGATCCGCGCTCCACCGTCGGTACCGCCACCGACGCCAATGCCATGCTGCGCATCCTGTTCAGCCGCCTCGGGCGGCCGCATATCGGCTCGCCGCAGGCGTTCTCGTTCAATGTCGCCTCCATCAGCGGTGCGGGCGCGGTGACGGTGGAGAAGGGCGGCAAGCAGGTCAAGGAGCGGCGCAGCTTCTCGGTGACCGGCGGCATGTGCCCACGCTGTGAGGGGCGCGGCGCGGTCAACGACATCGATCTGACCCAGCTCTACGACGACAGCAAGTCGCTCAACGAGGGCCCGTTCACCATTCCCGGCTACAGCATGGACGGCTGGTACGGGCGGATCTTCATCGGCAGCGGCTACTTCGACCCGGACAAGCCGATCAAGAAGTACAACAAGCGCGAGCTCGCCGACCTGCTCTACCGGGAACCGACCAAGATCAAGGTCGAGGGCATCAACCTGACCTACGAGGGACTGATCCCCAAGATCCGAAAGTCCATGCTGTCCAAGGACATCGACTCGCTGCAGCCGCACGTGCGCGCGTTCGTCGAGCGCGCGGTCACCTTCCAGATCTGCCCCGACTGCGACGGCACCCGGCTCAGCGAGACGGCCCGGTCCTCGAAGATCCGCGAGATCAGCATCGCCGACGCCTGCGCCATGCAGATCAGCGATCTGGCCGACTGGGTGCGCGAGCTGAACGAGCCGTCGGTCGCGCCGCTGCTGGAATCGCTGCAGCAGGTGCTGGACTCGTTCGTCGAGATCGGGCTGGGCTATCTGAGCCTGAACCGCGCCTCGGGCACGCTGTCGGGCGGTGAGGCGCAGCGCGTCAAGATGATTCGGCATCTGGGTTCGGCGCTCACCGATGTCACCTACGTCTTCGACGAGCCGACCGTCGGCCTGCACCCGCACGACATCCAGCGCATGAACGATCTGCTGCTGCGGTTGCGGGACAAGGGCAATACCGTGCTGGTGGTCGAGCACAAGCCCGAGACCATCACCATCGCCGACCACATCGTGGACATCGGCCCCGGCGCGGGTTCCGGCGGCGGCGAGATCTGCTTCGAGGGCACCGTCGACGGGCTGCGCAGCAGCGGCACCATCACCGGACGCCACTTCGACGACCGGGCCGCGCTCAAGGATGTGGTCCGGAAGTCCAAGGCGGCGTTGGAGATCCGCGGCGCCACGGCCAACAATCTGCAGAAGGTGGATGTCGACATCCCGCTGGGCGTGCTGGTGGTCGTCACCGGTGTCGCGGGCTCGGGCAAGAGCTCGCTGGTGCACGGGTCGATTCCGGCCGGTGAGGGCGTGGTGTCCATCGACCAGGGCGCGATCAAGGGTTCGCGGCGCAGCAATCCGGCCACCTACACCGGCCTGCTCGAGCCGATCCGCAAGGCGTTCGCCAGGGCCAATGGCGTGAAACCCGCTCTGTTCAGCGCGAATTCGGAAGGTGCGTGCCCGACCTGCAACGGCGCGGGCGTGATCTACACCGACCTGGCCATGATGGCCGGGGTGGCCACCGTCTGTGAGGAGTGCGAGGGCAAGCGTTTTCAGGCGGCGGTGCTCGAATACCAGCTCGGCGGGCGCGATATCAGCGAGGTGCTGGCCATGCCGATCGGCGAGGCGCTCGGGTTCTTCGCGGACGGGGAGGCGAAAATCCCTGCCGCGCACAAGATCCTGCAGCATCTCGACGATGTCGGCCTCGGCTACCTGAGCCTGGGGCAGCCGCTGACCACGCTGTCCGGCGGTGAGCGGCAGCGGCTGAAGCTGGCCACCCACATGGGGGACAAGGGCGGCGTGTACGTGCTCGACGAGCCCACCACCGGTCTGCACCTGGCCGATGTCGAGCATCTGCTCGGATTGCTGGACCGCCTGGTGGATTCCGGCAAATCGGTCATCGTCATCGAACATCACCAGGCCGTCATGGCGCACGCCGACTGGATCGTCGATCTGGGACCGGGTGCGGGTCACGACGGCGGCCGAATCGTCTTCGAGGGCACCCCCGCCGATCTGGTGGCCGCCCGCTCGACACTGACCGGTCAGCACCTCGCCGCATACGTGGGTGCCTGAGAGAACCACCCGAACCCCGCCGGGAATATCGGCGGCCGTCGGCGGTTGTTGGTTGCCGACGGAAGGGAGCGATTGCGGTGAACGGGTTTTCGGCCGCGGGGCTGAAGAAGGTCGGCGAGGTACTCGGCGGGTACGTCGAGCGGGACGAGGTGGCCGGCGCGGTGGCCGCGATCTACCGGCACGGCGAACTGGTGCAGGTGGACACGGTGGGCTGGCGGGATCGGGCGGCCGGGCAGCCGATGCGGCGCGACACCCTCTTCCGCATCGCCTCCATGACCAAGCCGATCACCGCGGTGGCGGCGCTGACCCTGGTGGACGAGGGCCGCATCGCGCTGTCGGATCCGGTGGACGCCTGGCTGCCGGAACTGGCCGGCCGCACCGTCATGCGCGACCCGGACGGCTCGCCCGCGGACGTGGTGCCCGCCGAGCGCCCGATCACGGTGGAGGATCTGCTCACCTACCGGCTGGGCCTGGGCTGGGGCCGCTCCAGCCTCGCACCGCAATTGTTCGCGCTCACCGCCGATCCCATCGCGAGCGCCATCGGCGTCGCGAACGCCGAACGGCTGGCGCCGGACGAGTGGTTGCGCCGGGTCGGTGAGCTGCCGCTCATCGCGCAGCCCGGCACGGTGTGGCGCTATCACACCGCCTCCGACATCCTCGGCATCCTGATCAGCCGGGTGACCGGGCAGCCGCTGGAAACCGTACTGCGCGAACGGGTTCTGACGCCGCTGGGCATGGTGGACACCGGATTCACGGTGCCCGAATCGGAGCGGGACCGCCTCTCCGTGCTGTACGGCCCCGACCGCACCGAACTCGACCGGCCCGCCACCACCGCGTGGGGCGAGGAGCCGCTGTTCCCCTCCGGCGGTGCGGGCCTGGTGTCCACCGTGGACGATTACGCGCGCTTCGCCCGGATGCTGCTCAATGGCGGTGAGCTGGACGGGGTCCGGATCCTGTCGGCCGATACGGTTGCCGCGCTGAGCCGGGACCACCTCACCCCCGAACAGCACGCGGCGGCTCCCTTCAATCCGCCGCTGGGCCAGGCCATCTGGGCCGAGCAGGGGTTCGGCTACGGCGTGAGGACGCAGACCGAATCCGGCGGCGGCATCCCGAGCGTCGGCACCCTGTCCTGGCCGGGCGGCCTGGGCACCGCCTGGTACGCGGACCCCGAAAAGGATCTGGTGACACTGCTTTTCGTGCAGTCCGCCAACATCATCATCGCCGCCGAGTGGCGCAGCCCGCTCGGCGACGACTTCCTGACCGCGGTCTACGGAGCCCTGACGGACTAGTACACCGTCCCCATCGCCGAGCGCACCTCGTCCAGGGTGCGTTCGGCGATCTCGTTGGCGCGCCGATTGCCCTCGCGCACAATGCCGCTCGCGAAATCCGGGTCCGCGGCCAGCGCCGCGCGCCGGGCCCGGTGACCCGCGAAGCAGTCGTTCACCGCGTCGGTGGCCAGCTTCTTCAACGCCGCGCCGCCGCCGTCGCCGAGCTTGTCCGCCAGCGTCTGCTCATCGGTGCCCAGGCACAGTGCGGCCGTGGTGAGCAGCGCCGAGACGCCGGGCCGGGCATCGGGATCGAAGGTGATGCGCCGGTCGGAATCGGTTGCGGTGCGGCGGATGAGCGCCGCGGTCTCATCCGCGGTCATGGACAGCGAGATGGCATTGCCGTAGCTCTTGGACATCTTGCGGCCGTCCAGGCCCGGGATCTCCGGGGTTGAGGTGAGCAGCGCCCGCGGTTCCGGGAACACCCGGCCGTAGCGCTCGTTGAAGCGCCGCGCGATGACCCGGGTGACCTCCAGGTGTGGCAGCTGGTCCTTGCCCACCGGCACCAGATTGCCCTTGCAGAACAGGATGTCGGCGGCCTGATGCACCGGATAGGTGAGCAGTAGCCCGCTCAGCGCCCGCTCCGAGGCGGCCAGTTCCGCCTTCACCGTCGGATTGCGGTGCAGCTCCGACTCGGTGACCAGACTCAGGAACGGCAGCATGAGCTGATTGAGGGCCGGCACCGAGGAATGGGTGAACACGGTCGCCCGGCTCATGTCGATCCCGGCGGCGGCGTAGTCCAGTACCGCGCTGTAGACGTTCTCGCGGACCTGACCGAGGCTGTCGCGGTCGGTGATGACCTGATAG
Source organism: Nocardia sp. NPDC051981 (assembly GCF_040680715.1). Taxonomy (NCBI): domain Bacteria; kingdom Bacillati; phylum Actinomycetota; class Actinomycetes; order Mycobacteriales; family Nocardiaceae; genus Nocardia; species Nocardia sp. NPDC051981. The sequence goes on from NZ_JBFAXK010000034.1 coordinate 42,571, forward strand.
TCGGCCACGATCACCCACAGGTCCACGCCCAGTTCCTGCAACCGCACCCGCTCCCGGACGGTGCCGAAGTAGTGGCCCAGATGCAGTCTGCCCGTGGGCCGTTCACCGGTGAGGACGCGGAAGCGGCCGGGATGCGCGGCCACCTCGGCGGCCAGCTCGTCGCTGCGCTCGCGGGACGCGGCGAAGGAATCCGAAGGGGTGGTCACGTACAACTCCTGAAAGTTCATGGAGGGCTGCACGAGCTGAGGTGTTCCGGTCGGGAATCACGGGCCGCGTACAGCCCGTGGTCATGGTTCATCGGGCTGCTAGTGCAGCCAGCGCCATGCCTGCCGAGTGGGAATCACCTGTCCACCTTAACAAGCCGCGGCCGCGATCGCCGGTCAGGAGTGCGCCGACACCACCCGCGGCATCGGCGCGACCGAGCCCGGGCACGGCGCGGGGCACAGATGACCGGCCAGCGCGGTGTGCGGACTGCGGTGGCGCAGCGACCCGGCCAGGGCGACCGCCTCCATCGCGATCACGATCAGGCCGTAGCCGTAGGTCGTGGCGGCCAGGCCGAACCGCTGTACGCACAGCCCCGCGATGACCGCGGGCACACTGAGCGACAGGTAGGAGACCACATAGATCGCGGTCACCACCTCCGCCCGGGTCTCGGCCGGTGACAGACCGGTCAGCATGCGCAGCGCACCCGAGAACGACGGCCCGAAGCCGACCCCGGCCACCACACTGGCCGCGAAGAACAGCCACACCGACTCGGTCGCCGCGCCCAGCAGCGCCAGCGAGACCCCGGACATGAGCAGGATCGGCCCGCGCAGCAGCGCCTGATCGATGGTCCAGTCGCGTGCCAGCAGTGCGGTCACCGCCGAGGTGCCCTGCAACGCGACCACCACCAGACCCCCGGCCAGGGGTGTGCCGACGTGGAAGTGCACCTTCATGAGCGCGCCGCCCAGTGCCAGATAGAGCCCGCCCAGCGCCCACGTGGCGGCGATCGACGGCACCAGGGTGAGGAAGGCCACCCGGACCTCTTGTGGCACGGACACTTTGGGCTTCAGTGACGCCAGGCCGCGCCCGTCGGGCGCGACCGTCTCCGGAATCAGCAGCACGCCGATCACGATGACGGTGAACGCCACCGCGAGCAGCCAGTACACCAGCCGGGTCGGCGCGGGCGCGTAGGCCACCAGCAGCCCGGAACTGATCGCACCCACCGCGAGCCCGCCGCCGGCCGCCACATTCGTCATGAGCGCGCCCAGTCGCGATTCCGCGGGCTGCAGATCGATGAGCGTGGCCGTGATCGCACCCGTGGCCAGTCCGGTCGCGATGCCCTGCACGATGCGGGCGGTGAAAAGCCAGGTCACCGACTGCGCTTCGGCGAAGGCCAGCGTCCCGGCCAGCTCCACCAGCACCGCCGCGATGAGCACCGGCCGCCGGCCGACGTGGTCGGACAGCGAGCCCGCGAACAGCAGAGTCACCAGCAGCGCAATGGCATTCGCGGCATAGACACCCGTCGACACCAGCGACGAGTAGTGCCACATCTGCTGATACACGGGATACATCGGCGACGGGGCCGCCGACGCGAACAGCAGCAGCCCCAGCGCGATCGACAGCAGCCAGAACGCCGCCGAGTTCGAGATCCGGTAGCGCGCGGGGGTTTCGACGCGCACGGCGTCGTCGGGAAGGTTCTGCATCGTTCCTCGGGCGAATCGTCGTTTGAGTGCCGTTCGAGTGTGACCCATCGGGGATGGGAGTTCGACCCGTCATGCTGACCGGCCGCGCTGTCAGTCCGCTGGCAATCCGATACCAGGGCCCTGCCGGCGGGTTCGGCGATGCTGGCCGTGCTCGCCTCTCCCGGAACGAAAGTCGTCGAGTCAATGAACAGCGAAGAACACCGGCGCGCGGGCCGGCGGGAATGGAGCGCGCTCGCCGTACTCGTCCTGCTGCTGCTGCTGATCGGCGCGGCCGGCTTCAGCGTCGCCTCCGTCGCGGCGGCCTACGCGCCGAATGCCGAGGCGCTCATCGCCGCCCGTGCCGTGCTCGGCATCGCGGGCGCCACCCTCATGCCGTCCACGCTGGCGCTGATCCGCAACATCTTCGTCCACGACGCCGACCGGACCAAGGCGATGGCGGTGTGGGCGGGCGTGATGAGCAGCGGCGTGGCCATCGGCCCGGTGCTCAGTGGCGCACTGCTGCAGTACTTCTGGCGGGGCTCGGTGTTCCTGATCAATATCCCGGCCATGGCGCTGCTGCTGGTGCTGGCCCCGGCGCTGCTGCCGGAATTCCGTGGGGCGCGGGCGGAACGGTTCGACTGGATCAGCGCGGGGCTGTCGCTGGCGGCGGGCAGGCTCCACAGCGCCGACATGAACGGGCTCATACCGAGCACCGGCGCAGTCGGTGTCAGTGCCGGCCTGCCCGGCGGGGACGCCGTCCTCTCGGCGGCCCGCGCCGCCTTCACCTCGGGTATGAACACCATGGCGATCCTCGGCGCGATCGTCATGGTGGTGGCCGCCCTCGGTTGTGGGCTGCTGCTCCGAACCGACCGGCCCGCCGCCGAGCCCAGTCCCGCCGACGACGCCCTGGTCTGATCGGCCTTCGATGCAGACCCGGTGCCAGGTCTCCATCGAGGACCGCATGATCAACCTGGACAACGAGCGCCGCATGGCCGAGCGGATGGGCCCGCGCCGGACCGTCGAGCTGCCCTCGAGCCACGCCTCGCTGGCTTCGCAGCCGGTCGCCATCGCCGATCCGATCGATGCCGCGGTGACCGATCTGGGCTACCGGTAGCACGCTGCGGGTTTGCGGCGCATCCTGGATTGGGGGTGCGCCGCGGAGTTCTTGACTTTCCCCTCCCGGGCGCCCATGGTGGAAACGTTAGCAAAGCTAACTGATGGGGAGAAGACCCGACGTCCGAACGAATTCGTGGCGTCGTAATCGCCGGAGACCAGGGAGGCTATTGATGGTCGAGGACGCCGTTCGGGCGGAGCTTACCCAGCGATTCGCGGATCGGCTCGCGCATGCCGAGATCGCGAAGCGGTTCGAGGAACTGATGGCCGACGATCAGGTGCGGGCGCTGGTCCCGCTACCCGAGGTCGCGGCCGCGGCTCAGCAGTCCGGGCAGGGGCTGGCCGGCGTGGCGGCGGTGCTCTTCGGCGGATACGCCGACCGGCCCGCCATCGCCGAGCGGGCCACCGAGATCGTGGTCGGCGCCGACGGGCGGCGCACCCGGCGGTTGCTGCCCAGATACCGCACCACGAGCTATGGCGAGCTGTGGGTGCGTTCCGGGGATATCGCGGCTGCCTGGCACGCGGACCCGCGACACCCCCTGCGCGCAGGGGACTTCCTGTGCATCCTGGGCTTCGCCAGCGGCGACTTCACCGCCGTCGAGCTGGCCGGCATCCGGCTGGGTCTGGTGAGCGTGCCACTGCAGTCGGGTTCACCTGCCGCGCAATGGCATTCGATCATCAACGAGACCGGCGCCCGGGCGCTGGCGGTCAGCCTCGAGCTGCTCCCGCCCGCCCTCGACTGCGTGCTCGGCGGCACGCCGGTGGAATCGATCGTGGTCTTCGACTTCGAACCCGGCGACGACCACCACGCCGAGACCTACGCCGCCGCACAGCGCCGCATCGCGGAGTCGGGAGCCGCGATCAGCCTGGAATCGCTTGCGGCTGTGGCGGACCGGGGCCGGGACCTGCCCGCGGTACCGCTGCACGTGCCCGCCGACGAGGACGAGCTCGCCCTGCTCATCTACACTTCCGGTAGCACCGGGGCCCCCAAGGGCGCGATCTACCCGCAGCGGCTAGCGACCGGTATGTGGTTGGGGCCCACGGTCATTCCGGCCCCGGTCATCAATTTCTGCTATATGCCCTCGAGTCACGTCGCCGGCCGGATGGTGCTGAGCGGCACCTTCGCGCGCGGCGGAACCGCGTATTTCGCGGCGGCCAGCGACATGTCGACCCTGTTCGAGGATTTCGGCCTGGCCCGCCCCACCGAGGCGTTCTTCGTCCCGCGCGTGTGCGACATGGTGTTCCAGCGCTATCAGAGCGACGTGCAGCGCCGCATCGCCGCGGGCGCGGTCCCCGACGAGGCCGACGAGGCCGCGAAAGCCGCACTGCGACAGGACTTCCTGGGTGGTCGCCTGCTCCGGGTCATGGTCGGCAGCGCGCCCATCTCCGCGGACATGAAGGAGTTCATGAACTCGGTGCTGGGCCAGCCGCTCGTCGACGGCTACGGCTCCACCGAGGCGGGCGGCGGCCTGCTCATGGACAACGAGATTCGCCGGCCGCCGGTCATCGACTACAAACTGGCCGATGTGCCCGAGCTCGGCTACTTCTCCACCGACAAGCCGTACCCCCGCGGCGAGTTCCTGGTGAAGTCGACGCAGCAGATCCCGGGCTATTTCAAGCGTCCCGAGGTGACCGCCGAGATCTTCGACGAGGACGGCTACTACCGCACCGGCGATATCGTCGCCGAAATCCGGCCCGACCATCTGGTGTACGTCGACCGCCGCAACAATGTGCTCAAGCTGTCGCAGGGCGAGTTCGTGGCCGTGGCCAAGCTGGAGGCCGTCTTCGCCACCAGCCCGCTGATCGCCCAGATCTTCGTGCACGGGTCCAGCGAGCGCTCGCACCTGCTGGCCGTCATCGTGCCCTCGGCGGCCGCCCTCGCGCTCGAGCCGGCCGAGATGACCGCGGCCATCACCGAATCCATGCTGCAGATCGCCAAGGACGCCGAACTGGAGTCCTACGAGATCCCGCGCGAGTTCCTGATCGAGACCGAGCCCTTCACCCAGGACAACGGCCTGCTGTCCGGCATCGGAAAACTGTTGCGGCCCAAGCTCAGGCAGCGCTACGGCGACCGGCTCGAGGAGCTGTACCGCGCGCAGGCGCGGCAGCAGGAGGACGAGCTGCTCGCGCTGCGCCGCGAGGCCGCCGACCGGCCGGTGCTCGAGACGGTGTGCCGGGCCGCCCGCGCCGTCCTCGGCGGCGGCGAGCCGCAGGCGGATGCGCACTTCACCGATCTGGGCGGGGATTCGCTGTCGGCGCTGTCGTTCTCGACGCTGCTGCGCGAGATCTTCGATGTCGAGGTGCCGGTCGGCGTGATCGTCAGCCCCGCCAGCGACCTGGCCGGGCTGGCCGCCCGCATCGAGGCCGAACGGTCCGGCGCCGGCGGTCGTCCGACCGTGTCGACCGTGCACGGCGGCAGCGAGATTCGCGCCGCCGACCTCACCCTCGACAAGTTCGTCGACGCGGCCACCCTGGCGGCCGCGCCCGGTCTGCCGCTCGCGCCGCAGCCGCCGCGCACCGTGCTGCTCACCGGCGCCAACGGTTACCTCGGCCGGTTCCTGTGCCTGGAATGGCTGCAGCGCCTGGACGACACCGACGGCACCCTCGTCTGCATCATTCGCGGCCGCGACGCCGAATCGGCGCGCCGGCGGCTGGACGAGGTGTTCGACAGCGGTGATCCCGAGCTGTTGCGGCTCTACCGGGAGCTGGCCGGGCGTCGCCTGCGCGTGCTGGCGGGCGACATCGGCGCACCGAATCTCGGTCTGGACCAAGCGGTTTGGCAGGAGCTCGCCGAGACCGTCGACTTCATCGTGCACCCGGCCGCGCTGGTCAATCACGTGCTGCCCTACGACCAGCTGTTCGGTCCCAATGTGGTCGGCACCGCCGAGGTGATCCGCCTGGCGCTCACCGCGACCCGCAAGCCGGTCACCTACCTGTCCACGGTCGGTGTCGCCGATCAGATCGACCCCGCCGTGTTCACCGAGGACGGCGACATCCGCGAGATCAGCGCCGTGCGCACGGTGGGCGACGGGTACGCCAACGGCTACGGCAACAGCAAGTGGGCCGGTGAGGTGCTGCTGCGCGAGGCGCACGACCTGTGCGGGCTGCCGGTGGCGGTCTTCCGCTCCGACATGATCCTGGCGCACAGCGTGTACGCCGGGCAGTTCAACCTGCCCGACATGTTCACCCGCCTGCTGCTCAGTGTGCTCGCCACCGGTCTGGCCCCGAAGTCGTTCTACGCCTTGGATTCCGGCGGCGGGCGGCGACGGGCCCACTATGACGGCCTGCCCGCGGACTTCACCGCCGCCGCCATCACCGCTCTCGGCGCCCGCGTCACCGCCGGTTTCGAGACCTACGACGTCCTCAACCCCCACGACGACGGCATCTCCCTCGACGAATTCGTGGACTGGCTCATCGAATCCGGCCATCCCATCGACCGCATCGACTCCTACCCGGACTGGGTCGGCCGTTTCGAGACCGCCCTGCGCGCCCTGCCGGAGCAGCAGCGCACCCACTCGGTATTGCCGCTGCTGCACGCCTACCGCCGCCCCGGCCTGCCCATCGCGGGCGCGGCGCTCCCGGCCAAGCGCTTCCAGACGGCCGTGCAGCAGGCGAAACTCGGCCCGAACGGCGACATCCCGCACCTGACAAGGGAACTCATCGACAAGTACGTCACGGACCTGAGGCTGCGCGGTCTGCTGTAGCCCTCAGTCGTCGCCCGCCGCCGCGGGGATCTCGAGACCGTGCTGCAGCGCGGCGACGGTGCTGTCGAGGATCTCGTAGAGGCGGTCGAGGGACGGAGTGGGGCTCGCCACCCAGTCGTCGAGCCCCACTCCGAACGCCGCGAAGCAGGTCGCGGCGGCCAATTTCGCCCGCAGATCATCCTCGGCCAGTCCGCCGCGGCGGGCGAAACTCCGCGCCAGCGCGTCCCGGCGGCCGAACGTGCCGGTGAAATTCTCCTGGCGCAGTTGCGGATTGGTAATCAGCACCAGCCGCGCCCGCCGGGCGGTGTCGGCCTGGCGGCGCCGCAGCTCGGCCTCGGCACCGTCGAGCAGGAACTCGCGCAGCGCGGCCCGCAGCGCGACGAAGACCGCCTCGTGCGGCGGGCGGCGGTCCAGGGCGGCCAGCAGGTAGGACATGACGTCCTCCTCGTGGCTGAAGACCACGGCCGCCTTGGCGGGGAAGTGGCGGTGGAAGGTGCGTCGCGAGACCTGGGCGGCGTCGGCGATCTCCTGCACGGTGGTCTGCTCGAAGCCGCGGCGCTCGAACAACAGCAGCGCGGCGTCGATCAATTCGCGCCGCACCCTGGCCTTCTCGCGTTCCCGCAACCCGGTCGGTGCCGTCATCCCGCCCTCTCGTGTCGCCGATATCCACCCTGGTGTCTCAAAGTGACACTTCTCAGGATAGTCTGACCGAAGTGTCTCACTGTGACACCAAAGCGAGACGATACGAGAGGACTCCTCCGATGACGCGACGCACCGTGATCACCCTGGTCTCGGCGGCCGTGCTGGCCACCGGGCCGCTCGCCGCCACCGCCCAGGCCGACCCGCCCGCCCGGGCCGAGGGCGCGGCCCCGGGCGCCGTCGTCGGCAATGAGGCGCTGGCACAGGACCTCTGGATCGACGGCACCGGCTCGGCCCGCAAGCTCACCTACTGGACCCGGGATTCCTCCGACCAGCCCGCGCTGTCCACCGGCGTGGTCTTCACCCCGGCGGGCACCCCGCCGCCCGGCGGCTGGCCGGTGCTGTCCTGGGAGCACGGCACCGTGGGCATCGGCGACGACTGCGCGCCCTCGGTGGCCGGTCGCTCCGACCGCGACATGGGGTTCCTCGCCACCTGGATGAAGCAGGGCTACGCCATCGTCGCCACCGACTACATCGGCCTGGGCACCCCCGGCGTGCACGCCTACCTCGACGGCCGCGCCGAGGCGCACGCCGCCATCGACATGGTGCGCGCCGCCCGCGCCGTGGACGACTCGCTGGCCCCGAAGTGGGTGGCGATCGGGCAGTCGCAGGGCGGCGGCGCGGCGGTTTTCACCGCCTCGCTCGCGACACGCTATGCGCCCGAACTGGATTACCGTGGCGCGGTGGCAACCGGTCCGGCCTCCAATATCGTCGACGCCGCGACCCTGATCGGGCCGAACACCCCGCCCATCGGGTCCTCGCACATCACCGCCTACGCCACCTACGTGTTCAACGGCCTGAAGGCAGCCCGACCGGACTTCGACCTGGACAGCTACCTGACCCCGCTGGGCAAGCAGCTGGTGACCGACGCTCAGACCCTGTGCTTCAGCCCGCTGGCCGAGCGCGCCACCGGTGTGTTGCTGAACCAGCTGGTGTCGCGGCCGCTGGCGGACGGCGATTTCGTGCCCACCGCTCGGTCGGTCATGGATGTGCCGCTGACCGGCTACGACCGGCCGCTGTTCATCGGGCAGGGCACCAATGACACCGATGTCCCCGCACCGCTGACCGCCAAGCTGGTCGCCGACATGGCCGCGGCTGGAACGCATCCCGAGGTGCACGTCTACGCGGGGAAGGACCACAGCGGCGCCATGCTCGCCTCCCTGGCCGACAGCGTGCCGTTCGTGGCGCGACTGTTCTCCTGACGCGAAAGGCCGAGTGGCACAGAGCCACTCGGCCTTGGCGTCGACCGATGGATCAGCCGATGGTGACGGTGGTGTCGATCAGACCGAAGACCTCGCCCTGCGGGCCCGACACGATGCCCATGCGTCCGAAGGGGCTGTCCGACGGGCCCATCAGTACGGTCGCGCCGAGCTCCTTGGCCTTGTCCAGCGCGGCGTCCGCGCCCGCGACCTGGAACCAGGTCAGCCAGTAGTTGGGGCCGTCGCCGGGCTGGCCGGTGCTGTCGGCCACGCCGCCCATCGGGCGGCCGTCCGCGCCGGCGAAGGTGGAGTACGGCATCTGCTCGCTGCCGATCTCGTCGAAGGACCAGCCGAAGACCTGCTTGTAGAACTCCTGTGACGGCGTGTACGCGGAGGTGTGCAGGTCGTTCCAGCAGTACGCGCCGGGCTCGTTGAAGACCCCGGCGCCGGTGTGCGCCTTGGCTTCCCATACGCCGAACACCGCGCCGCCCGGGTCCGCGCCGACGAACATGCGCCCGACGTCCATCACGTCGAAGGGCGGCATGAACACCGAGCCGCCGGCCCCCGTGACCGCGCCCGCGACCGCATCGGCATTCTCGGCGGCGAAGTAGGTGGTCCACACCGAGGGCATGGCGGCCTCACCCATCTTGGGCCCGATGCCCGCGGCGGGCTTGCCGTTGAGCATCGCCATCAGATACCCGCCCGCCTCGGGCGGACTGTCGAGCACGTCCCAGCCGAGCAGCTGGGCGTAGAAGTCCCGCGCAGCGGCGGGATCGTCGACGGAACAGTCGACCCAACACGGAGTTCCCTGCGGCCAAACCTTGTCAGTCGTGGGCATACGGATCCTCCCGAGCATCGGTCGGTTGCGGCCTGTCGGAGGGCAGGCACATGGTCAGCTAACCATGCTTCCCGGCATTCCGGTCACGGAATACCGACTGGTCACGAACTTGTGTTGAACATTCCGGGAGCACCCGGGCGTCGACCTGGCCAGTGGCAATTCCGGGTTCAGGGCCGGTATGGGTAGGCGCCGCCGTCGATGACGATGCGCTGGCCGGTGAGGTAGCCGGCGGCGGGGGAGACGAGGAAGGCGACGACGTCGGCTACTTCTTCGGGGCGGCAGACGTGGCCGAAGGGGGAGGTGGCGTCGAGGTCGGCGGCGTGGCGGTGGATGCCGCCGGACAGGGCCGCGGTCAGGCGGTCGCCCATGTCGGAGGCGACCAGGCCGGGGGCGACGATATTGACGTGGATTCCGTTGGGGGATTCCTCTTTTGCGAGGGTGTGGGCGAGGGCTTCGAGGGCGGCCTTGGCCATGTTGTAGGGTGCGCCGGCCGCGCCGAGGGCGTGGGCGGCGACGCTGCTGATCATGATGATGTCGCCGCGTTCGCAGGTGCGCATGCCGGGGAGGACGAGCTTGGTGAGGTGGTGCGGGCCGATGGCCTGAATGCGCAGCAGTCGCTCGACCTCCGCCGGATCGGTGTCGGAGACCAGGCGGCCACGGCTGGCGACGCCGCCGTTGTGGACGAGGATGCTGATCGGGCCGAGCTCGTTCGTCACGCGGTCGACCATGGCGGTCACGGCCACCGGATCGTCGACCGGGGCGTGCACGGCGAGGGCGGTGGCTCCCAGGGAATGCAGTTCGGCCACAGTGTCTTTCGCCGATTGCTCATGGCGCACCCAGTTGACCGCGACCACCGCGCCGCGGGCGGCCAGCGCACGGCTGATGGCGCGCCCGATACCGCGCCCGCCGCCGGTCACGAGTGCGACGCGTCCCGACAATTCGCCTGCTGCTGTACTCACCCGATCAACATATGACACCCACCACGATTGCGGTCGAGAGTGTCGGCCAGACCGTTGGGTACGCAGAGGTTCCTCAACCACGGGGTCGGGATGCAATTCACCGAGGTAGGGAGAAAAGGGGCCCTGTCGTCAGCGTGGACGGCAGGGCTTTCCGCTGTCCGGGTTCAGGCTTCGAGCACGCCGACCACGTCGGCCTCGGCCATGACATCGTCGAAGGTGTCGCGAGCCAGCAGGTCGGCGTAGAAACCGTTGCGCTCCACCAGTTCCCGGTGCGTACCGCGTTCCACCACGCGACCCTGGTCGAGCACCACGATCTGATCGGCGTCCCGGATCGTGGACAGCCGGTGCGCGATCGTGATGGTGGTGCGATTCGCGGACAGCGCGTCGATCGCCGCCTGCACGTCGCGCTCGGTCCTGGTGTCCAGCGCGCTGGTCGCCTCATCGAGCACCATGATGGGCGGATTGCGCAGAATGGCCCGCGCCACCGCCAGCCGCTGCTTCTCCCCGCCGGAGAAGCGGTAGCCGCGCTCGCCGACCAGGGTGTCGTACCCGTCGGGCAGCCTCATGATGTGGTCGTGGATCTGCGCGGCCCGGGCCGCGGCATGCAATTCCGACTCTGTCGCATCGGGTTTCGCGAAGCGCAGGTTGTCGGCGACCGAGGAGTGGAACAGGTAGGTCTCCTGCGACACCACACCCACCGCCGCGGACAGGTCGGTGAAGGACAGTTCTCGCACGTCCACGCCGTCGACCGTCACCCGGCCGGACGTCACGTCGTACAGCCGCGCCACTAGATACCCGAGAGTCGTCTTCCCCGAGCCGGTTTCGCCGACGATCGCCAGACTCGACCCGGCGGGCACCTCGAGATCGATGTCGCTCAGCACGTTCCGATCCGCGTCGTAGGCGAACCCGACGCGCTCGAACCGCACCGCGCCCGTCACCTGCTCCGGCAGGGGCATGGGCCGCTCGGGCTCCTCGATGTCCGGTCGCAGATCCAGGTATTCGAAGATCCGCCCGAACAGCGCCAGCGAGCTCTGAATATCGACGCCGGTCGACAGCAGCATGACGGTCGGCCGCAGCAGGCCGCTCTGCAGCGTGGTGAACGCGACCAGCGTGCCGATCGACACCAGCGGATGCCCCTGGGCCACGGTCATGCCCGCCGCCCAGTAGATGACCGCCGGCATGGCCGCCATCACGATCGAGATGGTCGACTGCCGCCACCGCCCGGCCATGCTGGAGCGGATCTCGAGATCCACCAGCCCCCGTGATTCCCGGGTGAAATCCTCGACCAGCGCGGGTGAGCGACCCATGGTGCGCGACAACAGGATTCCGCTCACCGACAGCGATTCCTCCACGATCGCCGACATGCCGGCCAGCTTGCGCTGCTTCTCCGCGGTGATGCGCCGGCGCTCGGAGCCGACCCGGCGGCTGATCCACACGAACAGCGGCAGCATGACCAGCGATACCAGTGTGAGTCGCCAGTCCAGCGCGAACATGGCGATGACCGCCGCGACGACGGAGGTGAAGTTGGAGACCAGCGAGGTGATGGTCGAGGTGACCGTGGACTGCATGCCGCCGATGTCATTGGCGATTCGCGACTGCACCTCGCCGGTGCGGGTGGTGGTGAAGAAGGACAGCGGCATGGACTGCAGCCGCGCGTAGACCGCCGACCGCAGATCGTGCATCACGTCCTGGCCGACCGCGGTCGAGATATAGGTCTGGAAGACGCCGAACACACTGTTCAGCGCCGCGACCGCGATCATGCCCACGGCCAGCAGGGTCAGCAGTCCGGTGCGACCGTGCGGCAGGGCGTCGTCGATGATGCCGCGCAGCAGGAACGGGGAAGCCAGACCGGCCAGCGAGGCCAAACCCACCAGGGCCGCGACCAGGGCCAAGCGCCCGCGATATGGATGAAAGAGCCGGACGATCCGGCGAAGTTCAGGTTGTGAAGCCATCAGCGCCTCCTTTCGCAGGGAGTCACGCGCTATAACTGAGTTTGGCTCATAATTGTTCCGAGGACAATGAGCTATGCTCTGGATCATGTCGAGCAGTCCTGCAGACGAGCCGCGCGCGACGGGCGAGAGGCGTGTCGTTCCCGACGATGACCTCGCCGAACTCTTCCTGCGCACCACCAAACGGCTGCGCCGCACGCAGTCGGCGCGGCTGTCCCCGCTGGGCCTCACCCCGGCCCAGGCCCGCGCGCTGCGCATCATCGGCCGCGCCGACGAGCACGGCGACCAACCGCTGCGCATGTCCGCCCTCGCGGAGCACCTCGGCATCGTGCCGCGCTCGGCCACGACCGTCGTCGATGCGCTGGTCGCCGCCGGGCTGGTTGCCCGCGAACCGGATCCGGCCAACCGTCGCGCCACCCTGGTGACCCCGACCGCCGGGGGTCGCCGGGTACTGGCTCGGATGTCCGACGCTCGCCGTGACGCCGCCGAAGAGATCTTCGCCGCCCTCTCGCCAGGCCAGCGCCACACCCTGCGCGAGCTCCTCGCCACCTTGGCGGCCGACGACTGCGCACCGCCGAATGCCGCGCCGACCCCGCGAACCGGCCCGGAGTAGCAGGTCGAAGATCCGGTCGGTCGCGCGGATGGGTGGCTGGGGTGTCGTGCGCCTCGAGTACGGTCGGGAGCGTTGTGCCGATCCGATCTTCACCTCGACCCGGTAAGGAACCGATATGCCACGGGAGCTGGCCGACCTGCCTTTCGCGCGTTTCCTGGAACGGCAGGAGACGCTGCTCGATGAGGGCGCATACGACTGTGCCCATTTCGACGGCCTCTCACTCGACGATCCGCAACTGCGCGGGGTGACGTTCACCGAGTGCGCCATCTCGGCCACCACGGTGACCGGAGGTTTCTTCCGGTATTCGCGATTCAACGATGTATGGCTGGGCAGTACCCGCTGGATTCGGACCGATCTGTCCGAAACCAATTGGATGGATGCGGAATTCGTGCTCGCGGCCATGTCGGGGGTGGAGGCGTTCGGGTCGGCGCTGCGGCGGGTGAGTTTCCACAACTGCAAGTTCGATTCGGTGAATCTGCGTGGTGCGGTGCTCACCGATGTCTCGTTCGTGGATTGCGTGCTGCGGGACGTGGATATCAGCGAGGCGAAGCTGACCTCGGTGACCTTCCCCGGCTCGGAGATCTCCGGGCTGTCGCTGCGCAATGCCAAGTTGAAGAAGGTCGACCTGCGTGAGGCCCGGACGATCGGCATCTCCAGCGGGGTCGAGTCGCTGTCGGGTGCGCTGGTCACCAATACGCAGCTGCTCGAGCTGGCTCCGGTCTTCGCCCACTCCTTCGGAATCCTGGTCAAGGACCTGTAGACGAAAGCGGCCAAGGATCTCCAGTTAGTAGCGCTAGTGAACTGACTCGGGTTACGCTCCTCCCATGACGGAGTGGCGGCCTACGGCGTGCATCCTGTGTGAGTGCAACTGCGGCATCCAGGTGCTGCTCGGGCCGGACGGCCGGTCCTTCGAGAAGATTCGCGGCGACAAGCTGCATCCGGCGTCGGAGGGCTACACCTGCAACAAGGCCCTGCAGCTGGACCGCTACCAGAACGGGCACACCGGCCGGCTGACCTCGCCGCTGCGGCGGCGTGCGGACGGCAGCTTCGAGGAAATCGATTGGGAGACCGCGATTTCCGAGGTGTCGGCCAAGCTGCTGGAGGTCGGGCGCCACTTCGGCGGTGAATCGATCTTCTATTACGGCGGTGGCGGGCAGGGCAATCACCTGGGCGGCGCGTACGCCCCGGCGACCATGGCCGCGTTCGGCATGAAGTATCGGTCCAGCGCGCTGGCGCAGGAGAAGACCGGTGACTTCTGGGTGGGCGCGCGGATGACCGGCTACCCGATGCGCGCCGACGTCGAGCATGCCGAGGTGGCGTTCTTCATCGGCAAGAATCCGTATCAGTCGCACGGGTTTCCGCGGGCGCGCACGGTGCTGAAGGAGATCGCCAAGGATCCGGCGCGGTCGATGATCGTGCTCGACCCGGTGCGCACCGAGACCGCCGAGCTGGCGGACTTCCACCTGCAGCTGCGGCCGGGCACCGACGTGTACCTGCTGACGGCCATGGCCGCGATCCTGGTGCGCGACAACCTGATCGACGAGGAATGGCTGGCCGAGCACACCAGCGGCCTGGACGCGGTGCTGCCGGTGCTGCGAGCGGTGCCGATCGAAAGGTACTGCGCCATCGCCGATGTCGACCTGGACCTGGTGACCGCCGCGACACACCGGCTGGCCCGCGCGAACTCGGTCGCCGCGCTCGAGGACCTCGGTGTGCAGATGAACCGGTATTCGACGGTGGTCAGCTATGTCGAGAAGCTGGTCTGGCTGCTCACCGGCAATGTCGGAAAGCCGGGCACCCAATACGCTTTCACCGGCCTGAGCAATCTCGGCCACGACCGCGGGCATCCGGCGGGCGAGGGCCCCAAGAGCCCGGTGGCCGGCGCGCAGATCGTGAGCGGTCTGGTGCCGTGCAATGTGATCAGCGAGGAGATCCTCACCGACCACCCGGCGCGGTACCGCGCCATGTTCATCGAGAGCGCGAATCCGGCGCACTCCCTGGCGGATTCGGCCCGCATGCGCGAGGCCCTGGCGGCGCTGGAACTGGTGGTGGTCATCGACGTCGCCATGACCGAGACCGCGCGCCTGGCCGACTATGTGCTGCCCGCGCCCACCCAGTTCGAGAAGTACGAGGCCACGTTCTTCAACTTCGATTTCCCGCGCAATATCTTCCACCTGCGCCACCCGGTGCTGCCCGCACCGGCGGGCGTGCTGCCCGAGCCCGAGATCCACGCCCGTCTGGTCGAGGCCGCGGGCGTGCTGAGCGAGGCGGACTACGTGCCCCTGCGTGCCGCGCTCGCGCAGGGGCGGGAGGCGTTCGCCATGGCCTTCCTGGGAATCCTCGGCGATCCGGCGCGGTCGAAACTCGCTCCCGTGCTGCTGTATCGGACGCTGGGGGAGACGCTGCCCGACGGTGCGGCCTCGGCGGCACTGCTGTGGGCGGCGGCCTACAACATGGTGCGCAAGTTCCCGGTCAGCGTCGAACGCGCCGGGTACGGAACGGGTCTGGAGGCGGGCGAGCGGCTGTTCGAGGCGATCCTGGCGGGCGAGCATGGCATCGTGATCTCCGAGGACGATTACGCCGAGACCTGGAATCGGGTGCGCGACAAGGTGATCCGGCTGGAGATTCCGGAGCTGCTGGAGGTGATCGCCACCCTGCCCGTACCGACCGAGGACGACAGCGCGGACTGGCCGTTCATCCTTTCGGCCGGTGAGCGGCGGGCCTTCACGGCCAACACCATCTTCCGCGACCCGGCCTGGCGCAAGCGTGATGCGGCGGGCACCCTGCGCATCAGCACCGGCGATGCCGAGCGGCTCGGGCTGACGGCGGGCGACCTGGTCCAGGTGACTACCCGGCGCGGCACCGCGCAGGTCCCGGTCGAGCCCACCGACCGCATGCGCCCGGGCCACCTGTCGTTGCCCAACGGTTTCGGGCTCTCGGTCGCCGCCCCGGACGGCACCTCGGTCACCACCGGCACCGCCCCGAACGAGCTGACCTCCTTCGACGACCGTGACGAATGGGTCGGCACCCCCTGGCACAAGTACGTCCCCGCCCGCCTGGATACCGTGACCGCATGAAACGAACGAGTTTCGCGAACTGGCCGTGCACCGTCGCCCGCACCGTCGACCTGCTGGGCGACTGGTGGACGCCGCTCATCCTCCGCGAAGCTTTCTACGGCGCCAAGCGTTTCGACGATTTCGAATCGACCCTCGGCCTCAGCCGCAATATCCTCACCCAGCGTTTGAACCGATTGGTGGACGCGGGACTGTTGACCAAGGTTCCGTATCAGGAGCGGCCGGTTCGCCACGAATACCGGCTGACCGATCAGGGGCGCGACTTCTTTCCCGTCATCGCGGCCATGATGGCCTGGGGGGATCGGTACCTCGCTCCGGAATCCGGGCAACCGGTGGTTCTGCATCACACGGCGTGTGACCACGATACGCACGCCGAGGTGGTGTGCTCGCATTGCCGGGAGCCGTTGCGGCACGAGGATATTTCCGCTCGGCTGGGGCCGGGGTTTCCGGATCGGCTTCGGAATGCGGCGCTAGCGACCGGTCGTTTTGGTGATGGCGATTGAAAAGCCTTGTATCAGAATAGAATTCGGTACTAATGGATAGTGGTGGCGCGGTATGATTAGTGCATCGTCTGCTGTGGATGGGTCCGGGCCGTTGGTTCGTCGTGGGTGGATTCCGAACCAATTGTCGGCGGGGGCGGGGTGGGCTTTAGGCTGCAGGGACTATGGCCCTGAACGCGACTCTCTACAACGTGAATGTGCAGTTGGCTGATGTGGATCGGGGGGTCTACGAGGAGTTGGAGTTGCGGGTTGCGCGGCATCCTTCCGAGACCGGGGAGTACATGTTGACTCGGATCCTGGCCTATTGCTTGGAGTATGAAGAGGGGATCGCGTTCAGTGATGGTGGGGTCTCTTCCACCGATGAGCCGCCGGTTCTCATCCGCGACCTCACCGGCCGCCTCACCACCTGGATCGACGTGGGCGCCCCGGATGCCGACCGCATCCACCGCGCCAGCAAACTGGCCGACCGTGTAGCCATCTACACCCACCGGGACCCCGCAAAAGTCCTCGCCCAACTCGCCGGCAAACGCATCCACCAGGCCGACCAGATCCCCCTCTACGCCTTCGACCGATCCTTCGTCGACGCCGCCACCGCCCTCCTCGACCGCCGCAACACCCTCACGCTCTCGGTCACGGACCGCCACCTCTACCTGGACCTGAACGGCACCTCGCTCTCGACCCCCATCGAAGAACACTCCCTCGCCTAGCCCCGCCAACGGGTCGAGCGACCAGTATTCCACCCCGGGTTTCATGCGACCCGAGCACGCCACCTCGGGCAAACTGGCGACCACGATGTGTCGAACCCGTCCCCGCCCAGCGATCGCAGCCCTGGCCGTCATGGCCCTGGCCGCGGCCGGCTGCGCTCAGAAGCACTCCGAGCCTCCGGTGGAACAGCCCACGTACATCGGTCCGGCCAATCAGCTCATCACCGTCACCGCCGATTCCCCCACCGCCACCACGGCCACCCTCACCGCCTGGGATCGTGATGGCACACAATGGGTTCGAGCGATCGGCCCCCTGCACGCCGACGTGGGCGCGCAGGGCATCGGGCCCACCAGCGAATCGGCCACCCGTTCCCCGGCCGGAATCTGGACGCTGACAGAGGCTTTCGGCATCTCTGCCAACAACGGCACCAGGCTCCCGTATCGCCGGGTGACACCATCGGATTGGTGGGTCTCCGATACCGGATCGCCGCTCTACAACACCCACTACACCTGCGCCCCCGGCACCTGCCCGTTCGATGAGTCCGCGGGCGAGGACCTGGGCACGGCCGGTCCCGCCTACGATCACGCCGTCGTCATCGACTACAACCGCTCCCCGGTCGTCGCCGGCGCGGGTTCCGCGTACTTCCTCCATGTCGGAGACGGCACCCCGACCGCGGGCTGCGTAGCCCTTCCAGGCGCGGATCTGGACCGCGTGATGCGCTGGCTGGACCCCGCCCAGGGCCCGGTCATCGACATCGAGGTTCGGGATCGCCCGGCGAACGCCTGAATCGGCGAAACCTCTGTGCAGGTTCTCACAATGTCGCAAATGCGCCCGAACCAGCTTTGACGTGCGCAAATGCAGAAGCATGGCGGTGCCATTCGGTATTTCCCCAGCCTGACCGGCAGCAATCCGAGTGATGTGCATCAGCTATCAGCTCGCATACCTGGGATGGCCGGATGTTTCGTTCAACTAAGGTTCGGGTATTCCACCTAGTCGAACGCGATCACCGCAGTTCGGTGATGGTCCGCTGGACGTGTTCGCGGCGTCCTTCGGACGAAAGGATATGGATGATGGGCGCGAGCCTGATGATCGTGGGGGACGACTACCGGGTCCGCAGCGCCCTGCGGACGGCGATGGAAGGGGAGGGCTACGAGGTCGCCGAGGCAGGCGCGACCGAGGTGGCCCTGGAACGGCTGCGCAATAACGGCGCGCCGGATGTGATGATCGTGGACCTGCTGGTGGGCGGGATGGATGCCTTCACCTGTATTCGCGAGGTGCGGCGCGCCCACGAGGTACCGATCATGGTGGTCAGCGCCAGCGCGGACACCCACGATGTGGTCGCGGCCCTCGAGGCGGGGGCCGATGACTTCGTGACCAAGCCGTTCGAGCTCAAGGAGATCAGCGCGCGCATGCGGGCGCTGCGGCGGCGGCCACACCTGGGCGGGCTGCCGGAGGATCCGGCGGCCGAGCCGCCGGTGGAGATCGTCCTGGACTCCGATGATGATGCGCCGCTGGTGCTTTCGCCGGACGGCGGCGTGGTGCGCCGGGGTGAGGAGCAGATCCCGTTGACCATCACCGAGTTTCGCCTGCTGTGTGAACTCGCGGCGAATCCCGGCCGGGTGCTCAGCCGCACCCTGCTGCTCGAACGAGCTTGGGACGAAGGCTTCTTCGGCGACGAGCGGCTGGTCGACGTCCATGTCCGCCGGCTGCGCACGAAGATCGAGACGGACCCGTCGGAGCCGCGCATCGTGGTGACCGTGCGTGGCCTCGGATATCGCCTCGATATGCCGCGATAGGCGTATTCGCGAGTGTGCGAGGACGCGGAGTCATGGGATCGTCATGAGATCGCAATGAATTCGCATGGAAGACCTCAAAACTTCACCGTCAGGCTGAAGTGGTCATGCAGATCCAAATCAGCAAATTTGACGCGATATCCCAGCAAACCATCCAGATCCGGGAGCCCGTGCTCGCCGACGGCGCACCAATGTGGCGCATTGCGGAGGACTCCCGGGTCCTCGACACCAACTCCAGCTATGCCTATCTGCTGTGGTGCCGCGATTTCGCGGATACCTCGATCGTCGCTGAAATAGACGGCGAGATAGCCGGATTCGTCATCGGCTACACCAGACCCGCATGGCCGCATATCCTTTTCGTCTGGCAGGTGGCGGTCGATCAGCCCCATCGTGGGCACGGCCTGGGCGTCGACATGCTCGACGCGCTGCTGGAAAGTGCCGCGGCGCGCGGAGTCACCCAGCTCGAGACCACCATTGCCCCCGACAATCCGGCCTCGGTAGCCATGTTCGCTTCGCTGGCCCGCCGTCGTGGCGCGGCCCTGACCCGCACCACATTGTTCACGGCGGATCAGTTTCCCGGCGGGCACCAGCCCGAGGACCTCTACCGCATCGCACCGGTCACCACCCAGGAGGAATGGCGATGACTAGCCCCGATATGACGGTTTTCGCGGATCTCGAGTCGAATGTGCGCGGCTACTGCCGTTCCTGGCCGACGGTCTTCGACACCGCGTCCGGCGCCTGGCTCCGCGACGAGTCCGGCCGGGAGTACCTGGATTTCTTCGCCGGGGCGGGCGCTCTCAACTACGGCCACAACAACCCCGTGCTGAAGCAGTCGCTGCTCGAGTACATCGCGGGCGACGGCCTCACCCACGGGCTCGACATGTCCACCGTCGCCAAGCGAGATCTGCTGCAGTCGCTGCGCGACCGCATCCTGCAGCCACGCGGCCTGGACTACAAGGTGCAGTTCCCCGGACCCACCGGCGCGAACGCGGTGGAGGCCGCGCTCAAACTGGCCCGCAAGGTGACCGGACGCACCGAGATCCTCAATTTCACCAACGCTTTTCACGGTATGACGCTGGGCGCCCTGTCGGTCACCGGCAATGCCGCCAAGCGGGCAGGTGCGGGTGTGCCGCTGCAGCACGCCACCTCGATGCCCTTCGACGGGTATCTGTCCGGCGCGGACGATGATTCGTTCGAATGGATGGAGCGCGTCCTCGACGATGCCTCCTCCGGCCTGGACAGCCCGGCCGCCGTGATCGTCGAAACCGTCCAGGGCGAGGGCGGAGTCAACCTCGCGAGCGTGCGGTGGCTGCGCAAGCTGGCCGGATTGTGTTCCGCCCGTGAGATTCTGCTGATCGTCGACGACGTGCAGATGGGCTGCGGCCGCACCGGACCGTTCTTCTCCTTCGAAATGGCCGGTATCACACCGGATATCGTCACGCTGTCCAAGTCGATCGGCGGCTACGGCCTGCCGATGGCGCTGGTGCTGTTCAAGCCGGAACTGGACCTGTGGAAGCCGGGCGAGCACAACGGCACCTTCCGCGGCAACAACCCGGCCTTCGTCACCGCGCGTGCGGCGCTGGAGCATTACTGGGCCGACGACGCCCTGGAGGCTGCCACCCGGGCCAAGGGGGAACGCATCGACCGTGCCCTGACGGGCATGTCCGCGGCCTTCGACGGTGTCGGCGCGCGCGGGCGTGGTCTGGTGCACGGCCTGGTCTTCGACGACGCCTCGCAGGCGGAGAAGGTCTGTGCGGCCGCCTTCCAGCGCGGGCTGCTGGTGGAGACCTCCGGTCCCGAGGACGAGGTGGTGAAACTGCTTCCGCCGCTGACCATTACCGACTACGAGCTCGATCACGGCCTGGAGCTGCTGGCCGCCTCACTGGATGCCGTCAGCGGCGGGCGGGGGCGCTGACATGATCGTGCGCACCACCGCCGAGATCACCGGCACCGACCGGGATGTCGCGGGCCCGGGCTGGCGCAGCAAGCGCATCGTGCTCGGCGGCGACCGGGTCGGGTTCTCGTTCCACGAGACCACCATCGACGCCGAGACCGTCCACGAATTCCATTACCGGCACCACATCGAGGCCGTCTGGCTGGTCGAGGGCGAGGGCACCCTGGTCGATCTCGACCACGGCACCACCTACGAGCTGGGCCCCGGCTCGATGTACCTGCTGAACGGCCACGAACGGCACCGTCTCTTCGCCCGCACCCGGATGCGCATGCTCTGCGTGTTCAATCCGCCGGTGACCGGGCAGGAGGTGCACGACGAGCACGGTGTGTACCCGCTCGTCGCCGTCGACTAGGAGTTTCGAATGACTGTGTCCGACAACGGAAGAATCGACCGCTATCGCACCCGCACGGTGGTCGGCACCCCGCCGATCGAGCGTGACGACCCGACGGTGTGGGGTGAGATCGGCAGCCATGCCCTCGCCGATTTCGACGACAACGGCTACGCCGTGGTCGACAGCCTGCTCGATCCGTACGAGATCGGTGAGGTGGCGGCCGAAATCCAGCGGCTGACCGGCGATCCCGACCTCGTGCTGGACGAGCGCGTGATCATCGAGCGCGAGTCGCACCGGGTGCGCTCCCTGTTCGAGGTGCACCGGCTCAGCGCCATGATCGCGGATCTGGTGCGCGAGGAGCGGATTGCCGGTCTGGCGCGCGAGATTCTCGGCTCCGAGGTCTATCTGCATCAGACCCGGGTGAACTACATGCCCGGGTTCACCGGCACTGGCTTCTACTGGCACTCCGACTTCGAGACCTGGCACGCCGAGGACGGCATGCCGACGCCGCGAGCGGTGAGCCTGTCGATCGCGCTGTCCGACAACCACCCGTTCAACGGCAGCCTCATGATCATGCCGGGCTCGCATCGCACCTTCGTCCCCTGTCAGGGTGAGACGCCGGCCGACCATCACCGGGTTTCCCTGCGCGGTCAGGAGATCGGCGTCCCGTCGCAGGCGGCCATCACGGATCTGGCCGGGAAGCACGGCATTACGCAGTTCACCGGGCGGGCGGGTTCGGCGTTGCTGTTCGACTCGAACCTCATGCACGGGTCGGCGGGCAATATCACGCCGTTCCCGCGCTCGAATCTGTTCCTGGTGTTCAACAGCGTCGAGAACACGCTGCTCGATCCCTATGCCGCGCCGCATCCGCGGCCGGAGTACCTCGCGAGCCGGGACTTCACGCCGCTGGTGTGATCCGGGGGGGTGCAGAGGGTTTCGGCTCTTATGCCGATGTCGTTCCATGTGGGTGCAATCACATATTTCTCGGATGTGCTGTCTGAACTGGTGATATGCAGGATATGGCCACACTCGATGGAACGACAATGGTTCATTGTGATTGTGGAATGTTGCATCGTACCTCTAAGGTTTGACGTGGGTCGAACATCGGGCACGCGCCGGTCGACCGGCGCGTGCCCGGTCGATTCGGCTGCGTCCGAGGGATTTCCGCGCTCGTCGAATCCCGTGACCACTGAGGAACCTTTGCTGCTGGACAAGATTCGCTGGACCGTAGTCGTTCCCCTGCTCGCGGTGGTGATGCTCGCCGCGGTGTGGGGCCGGGAATTGTCGCTGCTGGCCGACATCCCGGTATTCGCTCTCCTGCTGGCGGCGGTACTGGCCGCGGTGCATCATGCAGAGGTCGTCGCGCATCGCGTCGGCGAGCCGTTCGGCGCGCTGGTGCTGGCCATCGCGGTGACCGTCATCGAGGTCGGACTCATTCTGACGCTGATGGTTTCGGCCGGGGACAAGGCCGCGCCGCTGGCCCGCGACACCGTGTTCGCAGCGGTCATGATCACCTGCAATGGCATCTTCGGAATGGCGTTGCTGGTGGGGGCGTTGCGGCGGCGGGTCGCGGTCTTCAATGCGGAGGGCACGGGTGCGGCGCTGGCCACGGTCGCAACCCTGGCCACGTTGAGCCTGGTGCTGCCGACGTTCACGACCAGCGAACCCGGGCCGCACTTCTCGCCCGCCCAGCTGGCCTTCGCGGCCGTCGCCTCACTGGTGCTCTACGGCTGCTTCATCGCCATGCAGACCGTGCGGCACAAGGAGGATTTCCTCCCGGTGGAGCCCGGCACCGACGACGAGGGCGAACACGCGGAGCGGCCGACCGCGCGCCGCGCGTGGATCAGCGGCGGACTGCTGATCGCCGCTCTGGTCGGGGTGGTCGGTCTGGCGAAGGCGGTGTCCCCGGCCATCGAATCCGGTGTCGACGCAGCGGGTCTGCCGCGTTCGGCGGTCGGCGTGGTGATCGCAATGCTGGTCCTGCTGCCCGAGGCGCTGGCCGCCGTGCGTGCCGCGCGGGGCGGGCGGGTGCAGGTCGGTCTGAACCTGGCGCTGGGCTCGGCCATGGCCAGCATCGGCCTCACGATTCCGGCCATCGCGGTCGCCTCGATCTGGCTGGACACCCCGCTGTTGCTCGGCCTGGGCGCGACCGAAATGGTGCTGCTGGCAATAACAGTGGTCGTCGGCATGCTCACCGTGGTGCCCGGCCGCGCTACCCTGCTGCAGGGCACGGTGCACCTCTCGCTCTTCGCGGCGTTCGGTTTCCTCGCCGTCGCGCCGTAGGAACGCCTACTCCGCAGTCCCCTCGCCGACCTTGCGCCGGAACCGCCGGCTCCGGCGCTCCTCGCCGTCCGCTGCCTGCTCACCCTCGGGCGCTCGCCGCCGCACGGCCCGCCGCTCCCGCTCCACGGCCTCCTCCAGCAACTGCAACATGGGCACCTCGGCAAGCGCGTCCTTCGTTGCGGCATGATCGACATCGCTGCGCGTGATCAGCCCGGCGGCGATCAACCCCTCCACCGGATTCACCCCGTAGGCCCGCGCCAGTTCGATCACCGTGTCCGCCACCGGCGGATCCGACTCCTCCAAATGCCGCTTGATCCTGGGCCCATTGCTGTCCAGCTTCTCCGCGATGGCCCGGGTACTGGCCCCCCGGGTCACCGCCCGCTTCCAAGCATCGAACGCTTGCCTCATCGCATCACCCTCGGCTCGATCGGCCCGCACGCCAAACGCCGAGCCTATCGAACTCGGTCGATTATGTTCAATCACGCAACACTAGCGTTTCACCCAGGGCCGTCACCGCCGACTGTCGGATAGTCCCGTCGGGGGAGCGGCGGGTGGCACCGTGGGGTGACGCGGGTCGGTGTTCGGGGTTTCTACGTTCGGCGGTGTGAAGAGAACAATTCGCGTTGGGGCGGCGTTGGGGCTCGCAGTGGTGGTGTCGGCTGTGCTCGTCGGCTGCCGGTCGGATTCGAGCTCGGGCATCGAGTGGGCCGGGTGTCAGGGAGTGGGGGTCGATTCGCGGCAGGAGTGCGCGACGGTGTCGGTGCCGCTCGACTACGAGCATCCGGAGGGGGAGCGGGTTTCCCTTGCGGTGTCGCGGATTCGGAGTGCGCATCCGGAGCATCGGCGCGGGGTGTTGCTGCTCGTGCCGGGCGGGCCGGGTGGCAGTGGGCTGAATCTGCCATCCACCGCAGGCCAGACGCTACCGGAGTCGGTGCGGGACGAGTACGACCTGATCGGGTTCGATCCACGCGGGATCGGAGCGAGCACGGCGGCGAATTGCCGTATCGCGCAGCAGGATCTGGCACCGGAGCGGCTGCGGCCGTGGCCGGACGCGGACGGGGGGATCGCGGAGAATGTGGTGATCGAGCGGCGGGTGGCCGAGGCGTGCGTGCGGGATGGGGGTGCGCTGGTGCGGTCGATCGGGACCCGGACCGCGGCGCGGGACATCGACCGGATCCGGGAAGCGCTGGGGGAACAGCGGATCGCGGGGTGGGGAACGTCCTATGGGACTTACGTGCTGTCGGTGTACGCCACGCTGTTCGGGGAGCACACGGATCGGATCCTGCTGGACAGCAACGATGATCCGGATCCCGAACGGGTCGAGCGAACCTGGCTGGGGAATTCCGCTGTGGGGGCGGAGGATCGGTTTCCGGACTTCGCGCGATGGGCGGCGGCCGAGGGGAATCCGGATCGGGTGGCGGCGACGCCCGAGGCGGTGCGGGACCAGTTCCTCACGCTGGCGGCGCGATTGGATCGCGCACCGTTGCCCTGGCCGGGTGCCGAGACCTCGGCATTGAGCGGCAACGGATTACGGCAGATCCTGCTCGACGGACTAGCCAAGGATCAGCGGTTTCCCTATGTCGCCCAGGTGATCAATGCCGCGCTGCGCTCGGACGCCCTGCCTGCCGCGCGGCTCTCCGCGCCGGAGCCCGCGGCCCAGGCGTCGACCGCGGTCATGGTGGCCACCCTGTGCAATGACGTGGCCTGGCCGACGTCGGCGGACGACTATGCGACCGCCGTAGCCGCGGATCGAGCCCGATACCCGCTCACCGCGGGCATGCCGCGCGGCCTCTCCCCGTGCGCGTTCTGGCCATATGCGGTCGCGCCGCGCACGGTCGTAACCGCGTCCGGACCCTCGAATGTGCTGCTGCTGCAGAATCTCCGGGATCCGCAGACCCCGTACAGCGGCGCGTTGCACTTGCGGCAGGCATTCGGTGACCGCGCCCGGATGGTGGCGGTCGACAGCGGCGGGCACGGCGTGTATCCCTCGCCGGTCGCCTGCGCGAACGATGCCGTCGAGCGTTTCCTGCGCGACGGCACGCGTCCGGATCATGACCTCACCTGCCGATGAGGTCGCGTCGAATCAGCTGGCGGCAGGGACGGTTCGGTGCCCGACGGCCGTATAGCGCTGCCCGCTGATCGGCTCGATGCCCGTGTTCTCGGCATGCGCCGTCATCAGATGCTCGGAGGCCTGGATGGCGGTGCGGGAATCGCCGATGGCCACGATCAGGAAGTACGCGGAGGTGGCGTCGAGGCGGTGGCGCGGCTCCGAGTAGAACTTGCCGGTGTCGGCCACGGCCGCGGTCAGGAACGGATCGAAGTGCTCGAGGGTCACCGCGCGCTGGAAGCCGATCACCGCGGTGGGTGCGGTCCACACCTGCCAGCTCGGCGAACCCGGTCCGAAGAAGCCGTAGTCATCGCGGCGGAGAGTGGTCGGATCGAAGGTCACTGGGGCTCCTCTGCAGGCCACCTGGCCGTCAGCGAACCGGACGCCTATCCCCGCGAGTGTATCGAGGGCTTCGTCCAGGCCATCGTCCACCTGCTGATCGGCACCCCCTGACCCTGCCTTGGGTAACCGGCGGCGCAACATCGACGCGATCCATACGGCGACTCGCCGTTGTGCGTGTGCGGAACTCGGGCGGGCGGGCCTACTATGCCCGCATGACGGTCGGCACTGACCTGCCCAAACCCGATGCCCTCTTCGATCTCGACGTCTGGCTACATCGTTGGCCGGCCAGTGTGTACGCCACCGAATTGCATTACGGCGTACTGGTTTTCACCGGCTGCGACCAGTTCGATGAGCGTGACGTGGAGATCGCTCGGCGGACATATCCGGGACGGCGCATCCTCATCGACGACACCGGCAAGCTCCAGGTGCATCCGGCGGGGGAGGGCCCGCCGATCTCGATCTTCGATCCCGCTCACCCGTTGCGGTCGGTGCTGTAGCCGACCACTCCCGGCAGCGTTCCGGTCGTCGCGCCGACCGGAGTCGCTGAGGGCTGCCACGTGGCCCTCGGTAGTCCGGAACGTGACCCTTGCCACAGTCGGTACTGGCGCGTACCGTGCTGGTGGTACGCAGATGTACCAGGCTGGGAGATGGCGCATGACCACAGTGACACTGCCCGACGGACCAACCACGCCGGCCTTCGTGCAGGGCATCGAGATCCTGGCCGGGCGCACCCGGGCCTGGCGTCGCCTGCACCAGCGGTACGGATCGGCGTTCATGGTCGCGATGCCCCGCTTCGGGCACACACTCGTGCTGTCGGAACCGGCCGAGGTCAAGGCGCTGTTCACCACGCACACCGATCTGGTGGACAACATCGACGCCAACCTCGGCCAATTCCTCGGCCCCGGTTCGCTTTTCGCGCTGCGCGGGGAGGAGCACCGCAAGGAGCGCAAGCTGCTCACCCCGCCGTTCCACGGGCGGCGGCTGGCGGTCTACGAATCGCTCATCGAGGAGGAGGCCGTTCGCGAGATGGCCGGCTGGCCGTCGGGGCGCGAGTTCGCGACCATGGACTCGATGATGCGGATCACCCTGAACGTGATCCTGCGCGCGGTCTTCGGCGCGGAAGGCGCGGAATTCGACCAGCTGCGGGCGCTGCTCCCGAAACTGGTGCTGGTCGGGTCGGCGCTGGCGGCACTTCCGGTGCCGCGCAGGCTGTTCGGGCGCTTCGGGCCGTGGGCGCGGTTCGCCGCCTACCGCGCGCTGTACGACGAGATCGTCGGACGGCTCATCCGGCGCGCGGCCGCCGATCCGGAGCTCAGCGAGCGTGACGACGTGCTGGCCATGCTGCTGCAGGCCCGCTACGACGACGGTTCGGCCATGACGCACAGCGAGATCGCCGACGAACTGCTCACCCTGCTCACCGCCGGGCACGAGACCACCGCCACCTCGCTGGCCTGGACCGTCGAGCGGCTGCGGCGGCATCCGGACATCCTGCGGCGCCTGGTCGAGGAGAACGACGCGGGCGGGTCCGCGCTGCGCGAGGCGACACTGCTGGAGACCCAGCGGGTACGGCCGGTCATCGACGCCACCATGCGCAAGGTGCGGACCGACTCGTTGCGACTGGGCCGGTGGACGCTGGCGCGCGGGCAGCACGTGATGGTGAGTATCCGGCTCATGCACGACAGTCCGGAATTGTTCACCAACCCACGGGATTTCGATCCGGATCGGTTCGTCGGCGCCCGGCCGGGGACCTTCAGCTGGATTCCGTTCGGCGGTGGCGCGCGCCGGTGCATCGGGGCGGCCTTCGCGACCATGGAGATGAATGTGGTGCTGCGGGTGCTGCTGCGGGACTTCACACTCGAGACCACCGACGCGCCCGACGAGCGCGCGCACTTCCGCGGGGTCGCACTGGTTCCGGCGAAGAAGGGGCGGGCCGTCGTGTATCGGCGGGCACCGCGGCCGCCGGCGGTCGAGGCCGCCGAAACCAGTGTGGAGCGCGGCGCCGAGGTGACCGCATGAGCGAGCGGGTGGCCGAGGTCGGGCGGGGGATCACCCTCACCTACGAGCGGGAGGGGTCGGGCGTGCCGCTGCTGCTGATCGCCGGGCTCGGGCAGCAGAAACACGAATGGCACGACGGGCTGATCGCACAGCTGGTGGTGCGCGGATACGACGTGGTGCGGTTCGACAATCGCGATGTGGGGACCTCCACGCACGCCGGGTTCCGGCCGCCGGGCGGGCTGGCGATGGCCCGTAAGCGCTGGGACCCACAGCAATACGATCTCGGGGACATGGCCCTCGACACCGTCGGGCTGCTCGACACCCTCGGCTGGCGGTCCGCGCACGTGGTCGGCATGTCGATGGGCGGGATGATCGCGCAGACCGTCGCGGCCCGCTATCCGGCTCGGGTGTCCTCGCTGACGTCGATCTTCTCGACCACCGGTGCGGCGCGGGTGGGGCGGCCCGCGCTGTCCACCTGGGCACGCATGTTCCGCAAGCCCGCCGGGACCCGCGAGGAGCACCTGGACCGCGCGGTCGGCATGTACCGGCACATCGGCTCGGCGGGATATCCGTTCGACGAGGCCAGGATTCGCGCGACCGCGGGGACCACCTGGGACCGCGATCCGCGTCCGGCGGCGGGTGTGGGACGCCAGCTCGCCGGAATCATGAAGTCGGGCGACCGGACCGCCGAGGTGCGGACGATCACCGCGCCCACTCTCGTTCTGCACGGCGACCGCGACCGCATGGTGAACCCGACCGGCGGCAAGGTCACCGCCGCGGCGATCCGCGGCGCACGCCTGCACACCCTCCCCGGCATGGGTCACGATCTGCCCGCCGCACTCTGGCCGACCTTCGCCGACCTCATCGACTCGCACGTCCGCACCGCCGAAACCAGGAGTTCCGATGCCCCGAACCTCTAGGCCCCTGTCCGGCCACCCGGTCATGATCACCGGCGCGGCCTCCGGAATCGGGCGGGGACTGGCCCAATTGCTGTCTCACCGTGGGTCGCCGGTGGCCATCGCGGATATCGACGCCGACGGGTTGAAGCAGACGGCGGCCTCTCTCAGCGGACCGGTGCTGACCCGCGTGCTGGATGTGCGCGACGCGGCCGATCAGCTGGCCTTCGCCGACGAGGTGCGCGAGTGGCTGCCCGCGCCCCTGGCGGCGGTGTTCAACAATGCCGGGGTGGCGGTGTCCTCCTCGGTGCTCGACAGTGTGCCCGCGGACGACGAATGGTTGCGGCAGATCAACTTCGACGGGGTGGTGAACGGGACGCGGGCGTTCCTGCCGATCCTGGTCGAGCAGGGCAGCGGCGCCATCGTCAACACCTCCAGCGTGTACGGGCTGGCGGGGATGCCGTATCAGAGTGCTTACTGCGCAGCGAAATTCGCGGTGCGCGGGTTCACCGACGCACTGCGGCAGGAACTTCGGGGCACGGGCGTCTCGGCGGTGACCGTGCATCCCGGCGGCATCCGGACCAATATCGCCCGCAACGGCCGGGTGCGCAAGGATCCCGAGGGCAGGGGCCGCACCCACGAGCAGATGGCCGCGGAATTCGAGGCCATGACCATGACCACGCCGGAGCGGGCGGCCGAAATCATCTGCCGCGGAGTCGAACGCGGCAAGGCGCGCGTTCTCGTCGGGCCCGACGCCTACCTGTTCGACACGCTGGCGCGGGTGACCCCGACGCACTACTTCGACGTGCTGTCGGTCGTGATGGGCCTGGTGCGCGCCCGGGCCGCGAAGGGAGCGAAGCAATGACCGAACACGTGGACGTGCTGATCGTCGGCGCCGGGCTGTCGGGCATCGGGGCGGCACATCATCTCCAGGACGCGTTCCCGGGACGCAGCTACGCCATTTTCGAGGCGCGCGCGGCCATCGGCGGGACCTGGGATCTGTTCCGGTATCCCGGGGTGCGGTCGGACTCGGATATGCACACCCTGGGGTATCGGTTCCGGCCGTGGGTGGCGGCGGAGGCCATCGCGGACGGGCCCGCCATTCTCGGCTACATTCGCCAGACGGCCGCCGACGCGGGGATCGATCGGCGAATTCGCTACGAGCACCGGGTGATCGGGGCCTCGTGGTCGTCGGAGGAGGCGCGCTGGACCGTCGGGTTCGAGCACGACGGGATGACCTCGACCATCACCTGCGACTTCCTCTACCTGTGCAGCGGCTACTACCGCTACGACGAGGGCTACACCCCCGAGTTCGCCGGCATCGGCGACTTCCGCGGGCAGATCGTGCACCCGCAGCACTGGCCCGCCGAACTCGATTACGCCGGAAAGCGTGTCGTGGTGATCGGCAGCGGCGCGACCGCGGTCACGCTGGTGCCGGCCATGGCCGAGAACGCGGGGCACGTGACCATGCTGCAGCGGTCACCGACCTACATCATGTCCGCGCCCAGCGTGGACGCCATCGCCACCAAGCTGCGCGGGTGGTTCGGGACGCGGCGGGCCTACGCCATCACCCGGTGGAAGAACGTCGCCGTCGGCACGCTGATCTATCAGCTCAGCCAGCGGCGGCCGCAGATGATGCGCAAGTTCTTCCGGGACCTGACCATCAAGCAGCTGCCCGAGGGCTACGACGTCGACACGCATTTCAACCCGGCCTACAACCCATGGGATCAGCGGCTGTGCCTGGTCCCGGACGGGGACCTGTTCCGGGCCATCCGGGACGGGCGGGCCTCGGTGGTGACCGATCGGATCGAGCGGTTCACCGCGGACGGGGTGAAGCTGGAATCCGGCGCGGAACTGTCCGCCGACATCGTGGTGACCGCCACCGGGCTGGATCTGCTGGCCCTCGGCGGTATCGGGCTCACCGTGGACGGGCGCGAGATCCAGCCGCCGGACACCATGGCCTACAAGGGCATGATGCTCAGCGGCGTGCCCAACTTCGCCTTCACCATCGGGTACACCAATGCGTCCTGGACGCTCAAGGCCGACCTGGTCGCGGAATTCGTGTGCCGGTTGTTGCGGCACATGGACATTCACGGATACTCCCAGGCCACGCCCTGGCCGGACCCGGCGGTGACCACCGCGCCGCTGATGGACTTCCAGGCCGGCTACGTGCTGCGGTCCATGGACCGCTTCCCCAAGGCCGGATCGCGCGCGCCGTGGCGGCTGGGCATGAACTACGCCCAGGATGTGATCACCCTGCGGCACGGGCGAATCGAGGACGGCACCATCCGCTTCGGCCGCCGCCCGGCTCATACCGCCGCCGCGGCCGAACACGGTCCCGAACAGGTCACCGCCTGACCGGGATGTGAGGTGGCACCGCCGCCTGACCGGGCGCGAGTGGTGCCGCCGAGAACACACCGACATGCCGCGATGCTCACCGAGATCGGAGAAACTAGGCTGATGCTCGTGACCCGCGTCGACACCGCCGACACCACAACCAGCGCCGAACCCGCCATCGACTCCGGGTTCCGGCGGCGGCTGCTGGATGCCATGGCCGACGCGGTTCGCGAGCGCGGGTATCGGGACACCACCGTCGCCGATGTGGTCCGGCTTGCGCGGACCTCGCGGCGGACCTTCTATGAGCACTTCGTCGACAAGCAGGACTGCTTCGTCGCCATGCTCACCGAACGCAACAACGACACCGTCCAGCAGATCTACGCGGCCGTGGACCCGACCGCGCCCTGGGACACCCAGATCCATCAGGCGATCGAGGCGTGGATCGGGGCCTCCCGTGACGACACCTGCATCACCCTGGCCTGGATCCGCGACACCCCGGCGCTGGGGGAGCGGGCGCGGCAACTGCACCGGGACGCCGCGGAATCGTTCATCACGCTCATCCAGGACCTCACCGCCACATCGGAATTCCAGGCGGCCGGACTGCATCCGCCGACCCGGCAGATGGCGACCATCCTCTACGGCGGGTTCCGGGAGCTCATCGCCTCCACCGTGGAGGACGGGCGCGACATCACCGAAATCATCGATGTGGCAGTCGAAACCGCGCTCGCGCTGGTCGGGCCGCGGTATCAGGGATAGCTGTCGGTCTCCCTTGGGGCGGGCCCGTCAGTCGCCCTTGGGGCGGGCACGGAAGTGGGCGCGCTCGCCCTGTTTGCCGAAGAGACTGAGGAATTCGACGGGCTCGTCGTCGGCCGCGCCGAACCAGTGCGGTTCCCGGGTGTCGAATTCGGCGGCCTCGCCCGGGTGCAGGATCAGGTCGTGCGCGCCGAGGATCATCCGGAGCCGGCCGTTGAGGACGTAGAGCCACTCGTAGCCCTCGTGGGTCTGCGGATTGGGTTCGGTGCGACCGGATTTCGGGCCCAGCACGATCTTGAAGGCCTGAATGCCGCCGACGCGGCGGGTCAGCGGCAGCATCTGCATGCCGCCCCGGTTGATCGGGCGCATGTGCACGCGCGGGTCGCCGGTGAGCGGGGCGTTCACCAGTTCGTCGAGGGTGACATTGTGGGCGCGGGCCAGCGGGAGCAGCTGCTCCAGGGTGGGGCGGCGCGCGCCGGACTCCAGGCGGGACAGCGTGCTCACCGAGATGCCGGTCTCGGCGGACAGCTCCGCCAGCGTGGTCTCGCGCTGTTTGCGCAGCTCACGCAGCCGTAACCCCACCCCTTCCAGGGCTCTGTCGATATCCTCGGTCATGACTTCAGTTTGCCATATCGGCAAATGAGGTTGCCAGGATCGCGACGTGATCCGCATGGTCGTAGGCAGGAGGTGGTCATCAATGACCGATCAGCTGAACAGCAGCTATGACGTGGTGGTGGTCGGCGGCGGCGCGGCCGGATTGAACGGAGCGCTCATGCTCGCCCGAGCCCGGCGCTCGGTGGTCGTGATCGACGCGGGCAGCCCGCGCAACGCGCCCGCGGACAGGGTGCATGGATTGTTCGCCCGCGAAGGCGTGCCGCCCGCAGAACTGCTGGTGCGGGGCCGGGAAGAGGTGCGCGGTTATGGCGGACACGTGGTTCCGGGCGAAGTGACCGAAATCGTCAGGGACGGTGAGGTATTCGTCGCCACCCTCGCCGACGGGCGGTCCGTCCGCGCCCGCCGGCTCCTGGTGACCTCCGGCCTGGTCGACGAACTCCCCGATATCCCGGGCCTGCGCGAGCGCTGGGGCCGCGATGTCATCCACTGCCCGTACTGCCACGGCTGGGAGGTCCGGGACCGCCCGATCGGCGTCCTCGGCCTGGGCCCCATGGGAATTCACCTCGCCCTCCTCTTCCGCCAGTGGACCGACGACGTCGTCTACTTCGCCCACACCAACACCCCTCCCACCGAGGAGGAGTCGGAACAGCTGGCGGCCAGAGGAATTCGCGTCGTCACCGGCGAGGTCACCGCCGTAGAGATCGCCGCCGACCAAATCTCCGGCGTCCGCCTCGCCGACGACACCATCATCCCCCGCGAGATCCTGGCCGCCCCCACCCGCATGGTCGCCCGCACCGCCTTCCTGGCAGCTCTAGGCCTGACCCCCACCTCCCACCCCAGCGGCGCAGGCGAATACATCCCCGCCGACCCCACCGGCCGCACCGAAACCCCCGGCGTCTGGGCCGCAGGCAACGTCACCGACATCTCGGCCCAGGTGGGCAACTCCGCCGCCGCCGGCGCCATGGCCGGCGCCCACATCAACGCCGACCTGGTAACCGAAGAAACCCGTCTGGCAGTGGAAGCTCACCGCGCCCTGGCCACCGCCTGACCAGCCGGCCGGACCGGCCCACGCCGGTCCGGCCTACTGAGCGTGGGGAATCGGCCCGTTCATCCCGCGAACAATCTGCATGGACAGTGCAATTTGTTAGGGTGATGGCGAACCGACGGCTGTCGCCCACAGGAGGGTAGAGATGGCGGACCTGACCCCGCGCGTCGCGGCCTGGCAGCGATCGGGCACCTTCGAACAGGTCGGACGCCATCGGATCTTCGTCCGTGAACGAGAAGGTTCCCCGGACCTGCCGCCGCTGGTGCTCCTGCACGGCTACCCATCCAGCTCCTACGACTGGCGGGGCGCCTTCGACTCGATCGAGGGTCACCGCCTGCTCACCTTCGACTTCCTCGGTTTCGGGCTGTCCGACAAGCCGCGAGATACGCAGTACTCGTTGCGAATTCAAGCCGATATCGCCGAGGAACTCGCGCAGCGGTACGTGGGTGAACCCATCGTCATGGTGTCCCACGACATGGGCAGCTCGGTCGCCACCGAACTCCTCGCCCGCGACATCGATGGAGCATTGTCGTTCACGCTGAAATCGGCCCTGCTGTTCAATGCGAGCCTGGTCCGCGAACAGGCCAGCCTGCTGCTCGGACAGAAACTTCTGCTGAGCCGGCTCGGCCCGCTCGTCACCCGAGCGACGAGCGAATTCTCCTTCCGTCGCTCGTTCGGCAGTATCTTCTCCGCGGCGCATCCCCTCACCGCTGAGGAGGCAGCCGACCAATGGTCGTTGCTGTCCCACAACGACGGTCATCGCATGCTCGACAAGCTCATCTACTACAACCACGAACGCGTCACGCCCCCGACTTCCACGCGCTGGCACAACGCATTACGCACCTGGCCGGGCGCGCTGGAACTCGGCTGGGCGGGCCTGGATCCCATCTGCACCGAGGCCGTACTGCAAGCAGTTCTGAACCTCAGGCCGAACACGCCGGTAACTAGACTGCCGGGTCTGGGTCACTACCCCCAAATAGAAGACCCCAAGCCCGTATACGAACTCATCCAGCGACACGCGTCGCAAAGCTGAGCGAGCCTCCCAGAGCAGTCGGCGGGAACCCACTTCAGCGTGATGCGCTCGGCCGCAACAAATTACGGGTGAATGCGTGAACGAGCCGTTCGAGCCGTATCTGGGCTCAACCGTTCTGATTACACACAGTGCCTTTGGAATTGGCAAGAAGCTGACCGGCGGTCGAAGGCGCGAGATATGACCGGTTCTCCAGTGTTCGGCATCACGGCGCGCGGGGTGGAGTCCGTTTGACTGTCCGGACAGGGCGATCAGCGGCTGAACGAGATATTTGCAGGCTACTAACGGGTCTGGACGGTCTGCAAGGTCTAACGTTGATCGCTATGTCGAGCAAGGACATTGTGGTGACGGTGGGTGAGGATGATTGGCTCACGTTGCGCGATGCGGCGGAGTGCGCGGGGATGAGCGTCGAAGCCTACGTGTCATGGGGAGTGCGGGTGTTGGCGTTGCAGGCCCGGCCCGGCGGGGTGAAGCAGGGCGGGCGCACGGGCAATCTGCGTGCGAGGAGACGCGCCACGGGGACTGCGGAGGAATCGGAGTCCGCTGCGTGGACCGAAACCTTCACGCAGCGCTTATCGCACCGCGTCGATCGCCAGCAGTACTGAGCTGCGCCTGACTGTGCTACGCCTGCCGCGCCCTCGTGTTCGGAAGTGGTGGTCTGGTCAGCACTTGCTCTTGTAGAAGTACTGCTCGCTGGTGGACATGGTGTCAGCGGTGATGGCGATCATGTCGGTTTGGATCTTGCGGGTGACGGGCTGGCCCTGGAGGGCGGCGTCGGCTTGGTCTACGCCCTGTTTGCCTATGTCGGAGGGGTTTTGGGCGATGAGCGCTTGGACCGTGCCGTCTTTCAGGTCTTGGACCTGCTTGGGGCTGGCGTCGAAGCCTACGACTTTGACCTGGCCGAGTTTGCCGGCGTTGCGGAGGCCGGTGGCGGCGCCTTCGGCGGAGCTGAGGTTGGTGGCGAAGATTCCGGCCAGGTCGGGGTGGGCGGCGAGGGTGGCGGTGACGATGGAGGCGGCCTGCGCGGCCTCGTTGTTGTTGTATTGGACGCCCAGTGACGACATGCCCGGGTGGTTCTGTTTCAGTTCGTCCTCGAAGCCCTGGGCGCGCTGGTCGGTGGTGGAGGTGCCGGCCTTGGTGTTGATCACCAGCACGGATCCCTTGTCGCCCACCAGTTTCGCGAGGGTGACCGCGGCCAGTTGCCCGCCCTTCACATTGTCGGAGGAGATGGAGGACAGGGCGATGGAGGTGTCGTCGAGCGCGGTGTCCACCTCGATGACCTTGATGCCCGCGTCCCTGGCCTGCTTGATCGGGCTGGCCATGGCCTGGGCGTGGGTGGGCGCGATGAGGATCGCGCCGGGTTTGTTGGCGATGACGCCGGTGACGATCGGCGTCTGCAGCGAGGCGTCGAATTGGGTGGGGGCCTGGGTGTCCAGGGAGTACCCGAGTTTCTTCGCCTCGTCCTGGGCGCCGCACTGCATCGAGATGTAGAAGGGCTCGTTCGCGACGCCGGGGATGAGCACCAGCTTCTTCGCGTCGGCCTTGCCCGAATTGCTCACCGAGCCACCGCATCCCGCCAGTAGCCCGGCCACCGCCACCACTACGCCGACCATTACGGCCGCCCGTCCACCGGTCCTCATCATCAGGCCCTCACCTTCGAACTGCGTTGTGTTTATTTCCGGTCCCGGGACCGCCTGCGGATCTGGTCGAACCACACGGCCGCCACGAGCACGACGCTCACCGCGATGGGCTGCCAGAACACCGGCACCCCCGCGATGACGAAGCCCTTGCGCAAAACCGACGGGATGAACACCCCGATCACGGTGCCCAGCACCGACCCCACCCCGCCGAACAGACTGGTCCCGCCGATCACCACCCCCGCGATGGCATCGAGATTGTCGGTCCCGTGGCCCGCGATCGTGGTGGTCCCGAAATATGCCAAATTCATGAAACCGGCAAGGCCCGAAAGCATTCCGGCCATGAGATACACCAGGATCAGATGCCGCGTGACCCCGATCCCGGCCCGCCGCGCAGCCTCCGCACTGGAGCCGATCGCAAAGGTGTACCGCCCGAACCGAGTGGTGTGCAGCAGCCAGGCGCCGACCACCGTCACCGCGACCGCCACCAGCACCAGATCCGGAATACCGCCCAGCATGGTGCCGAAACCCAGTGAGTCACGCAGCTTCCCGGGAACCGTGCGGGTATCGACCCCGCCGGTGATCAACTGCGCCGCCCCCAGCGCCGCCCCGAACGACCCGAGCGTCACGATCAACGGCGGAATCTTGGCCTTGGCCACCAGGATTCCGTTCACCAGCCCCCAGAGCGCCCCGCCCGCCAGCGATATCAGCAGCCCGAGCAGAATGGTGCCCCAGCCCGCGTGCGTCGCATCCTCGCCGGGGCTGAGCCACTCCATGGTCTTGGCCGCGAGCACTCCGGAGAAGATCAGCACCATCCCCACCGACAGATCGATGCCCGCCGTGACGATCACGAATGTCATCCCGATCGACAGCACCAACAGCACCGACGTCTCGATCAGCAAGGTCTGCAGGGTGAATCGCGTCGGAAAGGCGTCCGGCCGCACGATGCTGAACGCGGTGTACAGCACGACCAGCACGCAGCCGATCCAGAACGTGCCGGTCCCGGCCAGCCGCCTCATGACTGGTCCTCCGTGGTCAGCGCGCCGGTCATGGCTCCCACCAACTGCTCCAGCGTGGCGTCGGCGGCGGTGAAGCGGGCGACCCGCTGCCCCAGCCGCAGCACCTCGATACGATCGGCGACGGCCAGCACCTCGGGCATATTGTGGCTGATCAGCACCACCCCGATACCTTGATCGCGCACGCGGCGAATGACATCCAGCACTCGCTCTCGCTGCACCACGCCCAGCGCCGCGGTCGGCTCGTCCATGAAGACGACCCGGCTGGCCCACATCACCGCCCGTGCCACCGCGACCGTCTGCCGCTGCCCGCCCGACAGCGACCCGATCGGCACATCCGCACTGGGCAGCACGACACCGAGTCGTTGAAAGTGCTCGGCCGCTTGCGTTCTCATGGCCTTGCGATCGAGCATCCCGAGCCGCCCGGGCAGCCCCTTGCGGAGCAGCTCGCGCCCGAGGAAAAGATTGGCGGCGGGATCGAGGTCGGGGGCCACGGCCAGATCCTGGTAGACCGTCTCCACCCCGAGCCGTCGCGCCGCGGTCGGCGACGCCATCCGAACCGGCTTGCCGTCCAGCAGGATCCGCCCGCCGTCGGGCTGTTCGGCCCCCGAAAGGCATTTCACCAGTGTGGACTTCCCGGCGCCATTGTCGCCGATCAGTGCCACCACTTCGCCCGCACCGACCTGAAAACCGGCCCCGCGCAGAGCCTCCACACCGCCGTACCGCTTCTGAAGCCCTTCGGCTTCCAATACCACGGCTGGCATCGGCGATCACCCCGGCGACATCGACTGAGCGGACGTCCGTCCGCTCATTTAAGACTCGAACCTTACCCGAGGCGCTCAGGAAACCGCTGGCAGTTGGCCATTTTGAGCGCTGGAGGTTTGCGCGCTCTCGATCTCAGTCCGCAGTTCGTCCGCAGCGGTAAGCGCACCCGCGTTCATCGCCGCCGCCACAGTGTCGAGATCATCGGGAAACAGATGGCCGTAGAGGTCCAGCGTCAAGGTCGCCGTCTTGTGCCCGAGCATCCGCTGGACCACCTTGACGTTCGCGCCGGCGCTGATCGCGAGAGACGCTGCCGTGTGGCGTAATCCGTGCGGCACCACCCCTGCGATCCCGACCGAGACTGCCGCGTTGTCGAAGACCCACTGGAATTCACCGAGCGACAGCCAGTCACCCTCACGCCCAGGGAACACCCGGGCATCCGGCGTCAATCCATCGAGCACGCTCCGGAGTTCGTTGCCGAGAAATTCCGGGATCGGCACCGACCGCGCCGCGTGATTCTTGGTGTCGGTCTCCACGATGCCCTCGTATGCGACATGAGTTGCCGAGTGGGACACGGTGATTCGCTGTCCATCGATGTCCACCGCCGAGGCACGCAACGCGATGGCGTCTCCGAACCGAATACCGGTATAGGCCAGCGTGAACACCAACGGGCGGAATCGGCCGGCCGCAACACCTGCGCGTGCGTCAGGTACCGCTTCTCCGCTGGAGACACCCTAGGCAGGTCGACCTCTTCAGCCGGGTTGGTCGCCAAACGCTTGGACTTGATCGCGAACCGCAATACCTGGTCGAGCGCCTGATATGCCTGGATAACTCGCGACGGCGACAGGCCACGCCCTTCGAACCGGTAGCTGCCCGACTCCAGCAGGCGCACCACCCACTCCTGAATGTCCTCGAATTCGATGTCCCGCAACGGAATCGACCCCCACCGCGGAAGCACGAGCGTATCGAGCAACGATCGATAGCCCGCCTTGGTCTTCGGCTTACGCAGCGCCTTCGTGGCGAACCACTTCTCGGACACCACCGAGAACAGCACCCCGCTCCGATCCGGGTCCACCCATGTCCCCGTCACGACCTTGGTCGTCACGTCGCCGTCGAGGAACCTCTGAGCCGCAATCTTGGTATCGAAGGCACGTGCCCGCTCGATCCCGTTCGGGTCGACGTAGCGAGCCCGCCACCGCTTGCCCTTGCCGTACTGCTTGGACTTCAACCGCGTGCTCTTCACCGCACCCGTCACCGGGTCGGCTTCGGCGATCGTCTTGTACCAGCGATCTGCGACTCCCCTCATATCGTGGAGGCGTACGTCTCGCGGGATGTTCGTGTCCTGGTGATGCAGGCTCGCTCGGACAGTGCATTTCAAGGTGGG
This sequence comes from Nocardia sp. NPDC051981, assembly GCF_040680715.1. Lineage (NCBI taxonomy): Bacteria > Bacillati > Actinomycetota > Actinomycetes > Mycobacteriales > Nocardiaceae > Nocardia > Nocardia sp. NPDC051981. The sequence continues at coordinate 81,868 of NZ_JBFAXK010000034.1, forward strand.
CGTCTCGGTCGCGCGGGCGCAGGCGGAAGCACGTCGGAGTCTGCTGCGGACTCGGAGTCGGCGGCGTGGACGGAGACGTTCAAAGAGCGTCTGTCACAACGGTTCTACCGGTGCGACGAGATCTGAGTTGTTGCTGCCCCGCAGCTGTACGCGGGGTTGGCGGTGCAGGCGGCGGAGACGGTGGCGGCGGTGGCCAGGCAGGTGGGGTGGTCGGAGAGTTCGAGGAGTCTGTCGACGCATTGTGATCCGGTGACCAGGCACAGAATTCTGTGGCGTTGGCGGGCTTGGTTGTCGGCGTCGAGGACGGCGCGCAGTCCCGAGATGCTGAAGATTGTGACTCTCGACAGGTCGAGGACGACCAGCCAGTTGCTGGTGCCAATGGCGTAGCTGAGGTGGTCGCGCAGGGTGGCGATGGTGTTGTGGTCGATTTCCCCGGTGGCGGTGAGGACCGTCATCGAGGGTGCGGGCGTGGTGTGGGTGATACCCAAGTGCGTGCCCAACCAGCTGGGTCGGCGTGCGGCGATCGATTTCGGCATGAGGATCAGATCCTTGTCCGATTGCGTGTGTGTCCGCAAAAGCGGTCCACCACACCACTTGACGTCTGTACCGTGAGGTGCCTGAAGATCTTCGGACAGTGCCCCCAAAGTAGAATTTGGGGAACTGAACGGAGTTGTTTGTGGCACAGAAGAAGTCGCCGAAGTCGC
>NZ_JBFAXK010000035.1:0-80103 GCF_040680715.1 Nocardia sp. NPDC051981
CGCCTGGGTCGACGAGTTGGCGGAGCATCCGCTCGCGGCCGCCACGAGGGCGGTGGCGAACGCGGCGAACAGCACTGATCTGGCCTTCATATTTCTCCTCGCGTCGAAACGCCATCCCCGAATTCCATCCAAACACCCCTGTGGTGGACCAGGTGTCGATGTAGCAGAGGCCCGCACCCGGATCAGTACCTCGGCGGGCCCCTGTTGCGGCCTGGGCAGGTTACGCATTTCCCGCATCGCATCGGCCGGTCGGTACGTAGGCGGCCCGCATCGTCGCTGTCATTTCCGTCATGGCCGCGAATACTGCCCGACGGCGCTGACACCGCACTGTCAACCGCTGCCAGCAGGCCACTCGCGGTGACCCAGCGCCGTTCAATCAGCCTGGCCATACCCGACACGGGTATCCGTTGTTGGCACGGTCAAGTCCCGGGGCGTGGCGTAGCTCGGGTGGTCACCAGGAAGCGCAGGAGTCGTCGACGTGGGGATCACCGACGTGATGGGTTGATGGCGGCTGGCGGTGTGAGTTTTCTAGGGACGCGCGCTCGCGGGCCGGATACGCGCTGCTGCGACGCCGCGCCCCGGGCATTGGAGGGCACTCGAACCGATGTGAATTGCTAGCAGTTCACTTACGGTCGGGGACTCATGAAACACCGACGTACCCGCATCGCCGTCCTCGCGACTCTGGCCGGACTGCCTGCCGCCGCAATACTTTTCGCAGCCGGACCTGCCGCAGCGGAGATCCCCCTCGAGCACAGTCCCGCTGCTCCCATCGACTTTGATGGAGGAGGGCAAAGCATCCCCCCTGACTCGCTGAGGTACCTCGTCACCATGTCCGCTCGAGCCGCCAACTCACTCTCCTCCGGCGTTGCGGCGTAGCCCGGCACCTTTTGGATCCCCGCGTGGTGAAGCAAGCGCGCGAGTCGTCAGCGACAGTGCCTTTCGCAGGTCGAACCAATAACGCATTCCGTGTACGCGGCAGCGTCAAGTGGTCGGTTGGCACTGCAGATGTAAGTCCCCATCGATAGGATCTGCCGCATGTCGATCGGGGTGGGAGCAGTTCATCGGATTCATAGGTTGCTGTCGAGCGCATGTGCGGCGGCCGCTGTGGCCGGACTGATGGCGACCGCTCCGGGCGCGCACGCGGAGACCGATGGGGCTTCATGCACGGAGGGCTGGCAAGCCGATATTCTCGCGTCGGGTCTGGGTGGTCTGGAGAATCTCGAGACCGACGGGGGCGGCGGCTTCTACGTGTCCGGCATTGTCAAAGGCGTCCTGTACCACGTCGATTCCAGCGGCGAGGTCACCATGCTCCTGTCGGGTCTGGACAATCCGGCTGGGTTGCGGCTGGTCGGTGACGAGCTGTACTTCCTGACAGGCGACGGCACCGCGTTCACCGGCACCGGTACCCTTCGGCGCTACAACGTGACCACCGGCGCGGTGACCACGCTGTTGACCGGGCTGGTTCAACCCAACGGGTTGCTGTTGCTTCCCGACGGGGACCTGCTCATCTCCCACCTGTCGATTCCCATACCGGTGGGCATGAGCCGGTATCGGCCGTCCACCGGCGAATTCACCCCGCGATGGTCGAATACGCCCTACCCCAACGGTATTGCGCTGACAGCGGACCAGACAGCCGTTTACACCGTGAACGACTTCACCTCGCAGGTGCTGAGAATTCCGCTGGATGCGCCGACGGCCGCCACTGTGGTCGCCGGCGTTCACGACGGCCTGTTCCCGGGCCTCGACGACATGGAGGCCACCCAGGCCGGGCAGCTCTATCTCGCTGGCGACACCTCCGGCAGTGTCTACAGCATGGATCCGGCGACGGGCGCCACCTGCACCATCGCTACCGGCTGGCAGACCTCGAGCCCGATGCTGCCCAACGGCCCGACCTCGGTCCGGATCGCCCGCGACGGACAGGGCTGGGCGCTGTATGTCACCAGCATCGACGGCAACCTACGTCGCCTGCGTCCCCCGCCCGGCGTCGACCTCACACCCGTACTCGCCGACACCGACGTCCGTACCCCAGGCCTGGCCTGAATCGGGGGTCACAGTGCTGTTTCGGCGGCGCGGACGGCGCGGACGAGGGTGGCGGTGGCGTAGCGACGCCAAACGGGCGCGACCGCAAGGCGGGTGAACCAGTATCGACCTGGGCGTGGATGGAACGAATAAGTCCAGCGGACAAGGCAATCCGAACCGTCGGGGGTGAACGTCCACTCTCCACGGACCTTTTCGACCAGAAGACGCAGCGGGCCGGTGAAATCGGTTATTTCGTAGGCGAAGCTGTGGGGCCGGGTATAGGCGATGAGGCGTTCGCGGGCTGTGGAGCCGTCGGACAGGACTGGAATGCGGGTGTTGCCAATGGTGTCCCATGGCCCGGACTGGTCGCGGACACCGCCGACGCCGGGCAGTGGACCCATTCCCGTGAAGATGGTGGTCAGGTCGATCGGCTCGATGATATCGAAGGCGGTCTCCGGTGAAGTGCGGCAGGGGGATTCGACGGTCACCGGCACATATCCGAGGCTCATGCCGCCTATTGTGCCCTTGATTCAGGACCAGGCTGGGGCTCGTGCACCGCGGGCCCGATCGCGACGTGTGCGAGCAACCCCGGCAGGTCGATGCCCAGATACCGGGTGACCTCACGCGACTATTTCCGCCGTGACGATCCAAATTGCTGCTCGGGCCGGGTGGATAGGAAGAGTCTGCGGGCCGATCCACCCGGCTGCCGAGCACGATGCGCCGCTCGGAGTCGGCGAAGCGGGCATCGATTCCGGAGTCGTCCACTGACCCCCGGCCGGATGATCCGAAGTGAGGAATGCGGCGCGATAACCGCACCCTGATTCCTGCCGCGTTCCACGATCGGCTCACCCGTAGGCACCGTATCGAGATCCTGTGCTGGAGCGGCCCGAATGCCGCGCTGGTGGCACGAATCGAGAGTGCCCAGGCACGGGTGGTCACCGACATCTCGGAATTAGCTACGTGATCGAGATTGTCGTGACAGAATGCCGGAGGGAACCGGCCCGACCGGTCGGTGAAACGCCCACGTGGCTGAAACCCTGGGGCTCCGGGCTACCGGGGATGCCGGTAGGAATCGTGTTGCCTGGGTACATGAGCGTGTCTTCCGGTCTTCGGCCCCTATGCGAGCTACAGCATCTCGGCGTACATGCGGCCGTCGCGCACCCCGAATTCGATCCGGCACGGGAACTCCGACGGGTATCCGGCCTGGAGGTTGTGCACATTGCCTCCGATGACGAACGTCGCCCACTCCCACAACTCTTCGGGCAGCTCGAACATCCAGCCGTCGGTGGCGCGCACGTACGGGATGTCGGCACCGAGGGGATCGTGGCGGCCGAGCGCGGCCACATCGAGGATCATCCCCTTCTCCTGCGCTGACGCGATCGTGGGCGGCTGCAGCAGCATCATGGCGGAACCGTAGCGCCACCCACGCCCTCCGCGGGCGAGGCGCGACGAGGCGCGACGAGGACGCCCGATTTGCCCGGCCGGCGAGCCTGGAACCTACTGAAGGAGTTCGTCAGTGGTACCGATACGTCGAAGTCGGTGCCGTGGGCCGGGGTCGAGTTGATAGCGCCGAATGATGTGGTGCCGGTGAGGCTTGCGAGCTGATCGGCCGAGGCGGGCTTCGCGCAGACGAGGGGGTACTTGTCCTCGGTGTCGGCCGGATCGATCGGTTTGCCGATCACTCGGGACCCGGCTCGCTCGCTCACAATTGCCTTCGGGTAGAACGCCGCACCTCAGGCGGTCGCGAGGCGGGTGGGCAGGGGTGCGAGGGAGAAGTTCTTCCAGATGTAGGTGTCCATCTGGTGCTGGTCGAGGGTCAGGTTGTCGACGCGGTCCACCTTGCCGTCGGAGTTGAAGTGCCACACCAGCGCCCACAGGGTGTCGACCTGGCCCTCGCCTTCGGTCGAGTAGCCGCGATGGATATCGACGACGTATTCGGCGTTGGCTTCGAGGAAGAACGTCTGGGCCTTCATGCCCGCCTTGGCCAGCTGGGCGAAGAAGGCCAGGACCTCGTCGAGTCCGTGCTTGGTTCCCGAGAGCGCGTGGTGCCTGGGAATAGTCCATGCGATGTCGTCGGCGAGTACCGCCCTCATGCCGTCCAAGTCGTAGCGTGCATACGCCTCGAAGAAGTCGCTGATCGCCTGGATCTTCGGGTCCTGCTGTGCCACCGCGTGATTCCTTTCGGAGAGGGGAATCCGCACTCTGCGCCCGGTCGCTGACAGGACACTGTCAGCGGTTGACAGCGATGGAAACCCACAGGACCCTGTTGCGGCCCAGGAGAATTGAGGGCCGGCGGGCGGCCTCGGCGGTGAAGCAGGGCCCCGCACGGTCGGTGACGCGGTGCCGGCAGCCAAGCAGGGCTCGCGCGAAGATGTCGGCGCGGCAGCAGGCCCCGTTGTCGGTGACGATCCGCTCAATGCGGGTGATGCCGTGGGCGGCAGACATGCAGTTCGGGCTGCCGGACGACTCGGTGGGAGCGACTGGCCAAGCGCTGAGCGGGTCAGACAGGGCGTGCCGCCTCGGCGCGGGCGACGAGGAAGTCGCGTTCGGTGTCGTTGCGGGCGTTGGCGATTGCGGCGCGGTATGCCTGTGCGGCTTCGGCATTCCGGCCGAGGCGGTGCAGGAGGTCGGCGCGAACGGCATGGAAGAGGTGCTGGTCGTCGAGGTCCAACCGGTCCAGTTCGGTCAGTGCGGCTGCGGGTCCGGCGACCTCGGCGACGGCCACCGCGCGGTTGAGCCGCACCACCGGGCTCGGGGTGAAGGTGAGGAGCTGGTCGTAGAGCTGGAGGATCTGCGGCCAGTCGGTGTCGGCGGCGGTGCGGGCGTCGGTGTGGACGGCGTTGATCGCGGCCTGGATCTGGTAGGGGCCGGGCTGGTTGCGCCGCAGGCATTCTCGGACCAGAGCGTGGCCCTCGGCGATCAGGGCTGTGTCCCAGAGACTTCGATCCTGCTCGGGCAGGGGCATGAGCTCGCCGGCCCCGGAGGTGCGTGCGGCACTGCGTGCTTCGCTGAGCAAGAGCAGAGCGAGCAGGCCGTGGACCTCGGGTTCGTCCGGCATGAGCTCGGCCAGCGCCCGGGCCAGCCGGATGGCCTCGGTGCACAGGTCGGCGCGGGTCAGGCGCGCGCCGGCGGTGGCGGTGTGGCCCTCGGTGTAGATCAGGTAGACGACCGCGAGCACGGCGTCTAGCCGGGCGGGCAGCTCGGCGTCGGACGGCACCCGATACGGGATCCGGGCATCGCGAATCTTGCCCTTGGCGCGGGTGAGGCGTTGCGCCATGGTCGTTTCCGGCACCAGAAAGGCCCGGGCGACCTCCGCCGTGGACAGCCCGCCCAGCAGGCGGAGGGTCAGCGCCACCTGAGCCTGGCGGGACAGCGCCGGATGACAGCAGGTGAACATCAAGCGCAGCCGGTCGTCGCGCACCGGGCCCTCCTCGATCGGTTCGCCCTCGGCCCGGAGCAGCGCGGCCTGGGCGTACTTGTCCGCGCGGGCGGCCTCGCGGCGCAGCCGGTCCACCCCGCGATTACGGGCCGTGGTGATGATCCAGCCGGGTGGACTCGGCGGCAGCCCATCGCGCGGCCAGCGCTGCACGGCGGTCGCGAAGGCGTCCTGCACCGCGTCCTCGGCGATATCGACATCGCCGAAGACACGAATCAGGGAGGCCACCGCGCGGCCGTAGTGCTCGGCGAAGACGGCCGCGACATCGACTGTGCCGGAAGGCATGTCAGCTGTCCTGGATCGGCCGGACCTCGATCGGCAGCCCGATGACGCGTGCCATGCGGCGACCCCAGTCCAGCGCCTCGTCCAGATCGGCGGCGCGGATGACGGTGAAACCGCCGATGTGCTCCTTGCTTTCGGCAAAGGGCCCGTCGGTGACCAGTACCTCGGAGCCCTGCGCGCGCAGCACGGTCGCGGTACTCGGCGCGTGCAGCCCGGCCGCGAACACCCATGCCCCGGACTCCCGCATCTCCGTATCGAGTGCCGTCAGCTCGCTCATGATCTCGTCGAGGTTGTCCGGCGGCGCGGTGTCGTCGGGCTGATAGACGCTGAGCAGGTACTCGGTCAACGCGGCTCCTCTCCGGCGGGACGATAGGTGGCCATGAGGACACCGGTCGTCGTGGTGACGCTGTCGGTCAGCCGCAGCGGGCCCACGTCGACGCCGTCGAACAGGCGCGCGCCGGGACCGACCGTCAACGGGTGGATCGAGAGCAGGTACTCGTCGATCATGCCCGCGCGCATGAGGGAGCGCAGCAACTCGCCGCTGCCGAGGACCACCAGATCCAGGTCCGGCCGCCCGGCGCAGAGCGCGCGCACGGCCGCGACACCATCGCCGGGCAGCAGGGTCGAGTTCTGCCACGGCAGCGGTTCCGCGAGGGTGCGGGAGCAGACGAACTTCTCCGTCTTGTCCAGCACCTCGGTGAACGGATTGTCCGTCTGATGCGGCCAGAATCCGAAGAAGTCCTCATAGGTGCGACGGCCGAACAGCAGGCCACTGTCGCTGTGCGTGGCCATGTGCGCACCCATGACCCGGCCCTGGACCGGGTCCGCGTACCGGTGTGCCCAGCCGCCGCCGGTAAATCCGTTCCGGGTGTCCTCGTCGGCGCGGCCCGGCGCCTGCATGACGCCGTCGAGGGTGAGGTTGACGACCGCGATGATCCTGCCCATGTTCGCTCCTTGGTTGCGACCCGGCCAGAGTGCCGGGCTCACCCTCTACACGAACGGGCTGCCGCGATCACGACACCGCCGCGGAAATCAGTCGGACCCGTCCGGGCCCGAAAAAACCTGCGGGCGCTGCCGTTGCCCGGCAGCGCCCGCAGGCTCGCTACGTCCGCGGCTCAGCTCAGCCGCACAGGCTCCCCGGCGCGGTGGCCGCGTCGAGGAACAGCACGGCCTCCTCCTTCTCGGCCGCCCCACCCGGAAGCTGTTCGGACAGCTGCTCCTTGGTCATGCCCGAAGCGATGGCCGCGCAGTCGGCCTTGCCGACATCGATGGCCGCGAGCTGCTGATCCTGATCGGTCAGCAGCTCACCGCGCTCCTGCAGGTAGCTCACGAACACCTGCTCCGGCGCGGTCAGTGCGCGCTCCGCCCCGGCCACCCCCGCGGCCGCCCCCAGCAACGCGACCCCTGCAGCCATCACTCCGAAACCCGAAGCGAGACGGCTCTTTTTACCCACGAACTCTCCTTCAACATCGAACGAACCCGGCGAGCCTACCCCGGGCCGGCCCCGGCCATGTGCGAAGCCGGCCGGAGCTCTGGCCGGGGAATTCGGGTCAGTCGCGTTCCAGAATGCTGGTCACCAGCATGGTGTGATCCTCGAGCCGCCGCCGCACGGACCAGCCGAGTTCGGCGAAGGCCTGCTCGTACTCCTGGCGCGTCCACAGTCGCACACCGGTGACCGCGTGATAGATCTCGTAGGTGGGCGAGAACCACGGCTGCTGTGTCCAATACGGGGCCTCGAGCAGGTAGCCGTCGCCGATCACCAGCCGCCGCAGGTTGGGGAACCAGTCCATCCAGCCGCGCAGCACCGCGGCGATGCCGTCACCGTCGCTGGCCAATTGGTGCAGCAGGAAGAACGACATGGCGGTGGTGACGGCATCGCGGTCGACGGTGGCCAGCCAGGCGGGCGGTTCCGGTTCGGGCTGCACCGATCCGGCGAGCAGGGTGATGCGGTCGCCGAGCCCGCGCGCGGTGAGTTCGGCGGTGGCCGAGGCGATCACGCCGTCCTCGATGTCCACGCCGAGGAACCGTTCCCGCTCGGCGATTCCGGCCAGCGCGAGCACCCGCCCGGCGTCGGCGCAGCCGAGATCGATGGTGCAGCCGGGTGTTCCGGTCGCGATGGCGTGCCCGATGGCCTCGAAGATCTCCGGCCGCCGCCGCGCGATATCGGTGCAGCCGCGAGCCACCTCGCTGGGTTCGGTGGCGGCGGGAATGTATTCGCGGTGCGGGCTGCCCGACAGCTGCCGGAAGGTGGGTTCCCACCCGCGCACCGCCACCCGCACGAAGCCGCGGTTCTTGCCGACATCGTGGCCGGTGTGGGTGAGCCGGTAGCGGCGCCCGCGTCGCAGCAGGAAGCCGGCGCGCACCAGCCCCTCGGCGACGGTCTGCTGGATGCCGGTGGTGGGCGCGACGGTGTCGCCGCCCAGCAGGGTGACCCACCAGCCCCAGTCGTCGGCGGCGACGATCAGCTGGCCGGCGGTCTGGCCCTCGATGACGTCTCGGATGGTGAAATCGCCGAGGGCGGACTGCGGTTGGACGAGCGGGGTGACTGCGGTCATGATCGATCTTCCTGAGCGGTGGCGACGGCGATCGCCTGGATTTCGATGAGCAGCCCGTCGATGGGCAGGGTGGTGACGGTGGTGATCCGCGCCGGTGCGGCCGTCGGGAAATGCGTGCGGAAGGCGGAGTTCCAGCCGGGAAACCAGCGGCGATCGGACAGGTGGCAGTCCAGCCGCAGCACGTGGGCGCGGCTGCTGCCCGCCGCGGTGAGGGCGGCGTCGAGCTGCCTGAAGACCTCGGCGGTCTGGTCCTCGAAGGATGCGGTGGTGACGGTCAGGGTGTCCGGGTCGACGGCGGCCAGGCCGGAGGTGAACACGAGCCCGGCCGCGGTGCGGGCCAACGGGAATGCGCTCACGGGGCGGCTCGCATGATCCGGGTGGCGTCGATCTCGGCGAGGGTGGCCGCGCCGGACAGGATCATCAGGGTGCGCAGCTCCTCGGTGAGCAGCTCCAGCACCCGATCCACTCCGGCCTCCCCGGCGGCGGCCAGGCCGTAGATGGCCGCGCGGCCCAGGATCACCGCGTCCGCGCCCAGCGCGAGCGCCAGGTACACATCGCTGCCGGTGCGGATCCCGCTGTCCAGCAGGATGGGTGTCTCCGGGCCCACCGCCGCGCGAATGCGCGGCAGCATGTCCAGGCTGGCCGGGGCCGGATCGACTTGGCGGCCACCGTGATTGGAGACGACCAGGGCGCTCGCGCCGATGGCCAGGGCGCGTTCGGCCGCGGCGGGGGTGAGCACGCCCTTGGCGATCCAGGGCAGCCCGAACCCGGTGGCGGCGCCGGCCAGCTCGGCCCAATCCCACACCATGCCACCGCGTTTGAGCAGCTGCCCGAAGATCTCCGCGACGCCGGGAGCGCCGTCCTCGCCGGTCAGATTCCCGGCGAAGTGCCGCTGGTCGGGGTCGAAGCGATTGGCCATATTGCGGGTGCGGAAGCCGCCGACCGGGCAGTCGAGGGTGACGCACAGCGCGTCGTAGCCCAGTCGCGCCACCTGGTCCGCGACCGCGGCCGCGTGCCCGAAGGGATGCACCTGTGCGATCCGGGCGGCGCGCGGTGCGTCGGCGCGCACCCGCTGATAGGAGAAGCTGCCCGCCTCCGGCACGACGGACAGCGCTCCCCGGGCCTGGGCGGCCCGGGCCACGGCCGGATGCCCGTCCGGATGGAACAGCGCGTCACCGCCGAACGGTGCGGTGAGAAGCGGTGTCTCCAGGGGCATTCCGAGGAATTCGGTGCGGGTGGAGGGCGCGCCCACCCCGCTCATCGGCGCGGGCAGGATGCGCCAGCGGTCGAAGGCGAGCCGGTTCTCCCGCAGGGTGATCTCCTTGCCCGCGCCGCCCTCCATGAAGTCCAGGACGTCGGCGGGGAGCGTGGTCGCGGCCGCGCGATGGATCTCGTCGAGGGTGCCGAAGTCGACGCAGGTCGGGTAGAAGCTGTCGAGCTGCGCGGTCACGCGGCACCTCCGGTGGTCACCGTCGCGGTAGTGGTCACAGCGGTCGAATCGGCCATCGCCGGGGTCGGACCGGGCACCGGGGCCGGATCGAGCGCGGTGGCGGTGTGGCCGGGAACGGCGGTCGCGTGACCGCGACCGTAGAACAGATACAGTGCGACTCCCGCCGCACTCCAGATCACGAATCGCAACCAGGTCAGCGCCTCGAATGTGGTTGCCAGCCAGACGCATCCGGCGATGGCGCAGACGGCCACCACGGGCAGGAAGGGCACCCGGAACGGACGCGGGCGGCCGGGTGCGGTGCGGCGCAGGACGAGCACGCCCACGGCCACGATCACGAACGCGAACAGCGCGCCGATATTGACCAGCTCCGCCACCGTGCCGATGGGCAGCAGCCCGGCCACCGCGGCGACGACCGTGCCGAGCAGCAGGCTCAGCCGGACGGGCGTGCCCCGGGAACCGGTGCGGCACAGCGCCTTCGGAACCATGCCGTCCCGGCTCATCGCGAACACCAGGCGGGTCGGGCCGTAGCACACCATGAGCAGTCCCTTGGTGAGCGCGACCACCGAGGCCACCAGGATCACCTTGCCGATCCACCCGGCCCCCACGGCGGCCAGCGCGGTCGCCACCGGCGCGGCATTGCCGAGAGTGGAATACGGTGCGACACCGGTCAATACAGCGCTGACGGCCACGTAGAGGGCGGTGGCGACGACGACCGAGCCGATGATGCCCCACGGCAGGTCACGGCGCGGATCGCGGGTCTCCTCGGCGGAGGTGGCGACGACATCGAAACCGAGATACGCGAAGAACGCCAGCGCCGCGCCGGCCGCGATACCGTGCACGCCGAAGGGCAGGAAGGGTGACCAGTTGCCGGGATGCAGATGGGGCGCGCCCACCGCGATCACCAGGACGAGGACGCCGATGGTCAAGGCCACCAGAGTTTTCACCACGACGGCGGTGAGTCTGACCTCGAACATGAGCACACCGATCAGCGCGGCGACAATGAGGACCGCCGGAAGATTGATGACGCCACCGTCACTGGGGCCCGCGGAAATCGCCTTGGGCAGTGTCACTCCGAACAAGGAATCCAGGGCGGCCCCGAACAATCCGGACCAGCCGATGGCGATGGCCGATGCCGCCACCGCGTATTCGAGCAGCAGATTCCAGCCGACCAGAAACGCGGGCACCTCGCCCAGCGTGCCGCGGGTATAGGTGTACGCGCTGCCGGACAGCGGCGTCATGGACGCGAGTTCGCTGTAGCACAGCGCCACCAGTGCGCAGATGGCCCCGGCCAGCACGAACGACAGGACGATGGCCGGCCCCGCCTTGGTCGCGGCGGCGATGCCGGTGGTGACGAAGATGCCCGCGCCCACAATGGTGCCGACGCCCATGGCGATGAGGTCCACCCGGCCGAGACTGCGGGTGAGCGTTCCGCCGGCGGCCGGGGTTGCCGGAGTCACGCCGGCCCGAGTTTGTGCTGCCATTTCTGGAATCCATTCGGAGAGAATGTCTTTGGGGCTGATGTATTCCAGTGAAACGGCCGGAGTTTATGTGGTGGTGAACTCGCGTAACGACTTCGTTTCGTCGAATTCCGGAGTATTCGGCAATGTAAATCATTGCGAGCATGCGGAATTGCGCGCGATCGGAATTCGCGCGCGATCAATTGTGCCGTTCCATTCGATGCGTCGAATATGTGGCGGCAGAATTATGCGGTTGTCGAGATCTGCGGAGTGGGAACGGAGTCCGCAGCGCGCGCCGTTGCGCGCCGACGGAAGACTGCGGTGGTCATGGCTACAGGTACGAGGACGATCGCGGCGGCGAGCACCGCGTCGCGCATGGACGCCACGGTCGCGATGGCTCCGAAACCCACCGTCGCGACCGCCGCGCACGCGTAGGCAACGCCCGCGAAGCGCGCGGCGGCCCGGGCGTGCTGATCGGGAGGTGTTGCGGCACTGACGATCCGGAGTCCGGAGCGATAGGCGATGCCCTGCCCGGAACCGGCCACCGCGCTACCGCACAGCAGCAGCGCCAGGCTGGGCAGCCAGGACACGGCCGCCGCCAGCGCGACCCCGGCGATGATGATCCACTGCGCCGCAACAGGTTCGGCGGCGAGCCTGCCCGGCGCGACCAGGCGCTGCGCCAGCCAGGCGCTCACCAGATACAGCGTGACGGGTAGCGCCGGCAGGGCGAGATTCGTCGTGCCCAGCAGCTCCGCACCGTAACTCGGCAGCAGGGCGACGACCAGTCCCGCCGACACCCAGGCGGCGATACCGCTGAGGTATCCGGCGATTCGCGGTTCGGCGGTCTCGGGAGCCGCGGCCGCGCGGCCGGCGATCGCCGCCGGGCGCGCCGCACGATCGCTCAGCACCGCCATCGCGGTCACCGCGAGCAGGATCGCGTGCCCCACATAGACGGTCACCCCGGGTGCGGGCAGATACTGCGCCACGACCGCGGCCGCGATCGTCCCCAGCGCCGAGCCGAACACGGTCGCCACCGCCATGGCCGTGCGCCCGCGTTCGCCCTTGCGTTCCAGGATCAATCCGGCCAGCGAGCCGGTCACCAACCCCACCGACAGCCCCGCGCAGATGCGCGCGGCGACCGCCGGCCACGGTGAATGTGCCACGGCCATGGCCGCATCCGCGGCGATGCCGAACCCGCTGCCGACCCCGATGCGCCACCACCAGCCCCGCCGGGTGGGCGGCGTGCCCACCAGTGCGAGCGCCGGGGTCAGCGCGAACAGGTAGGCGGCGAAGATCACGGTGATGAGCAGGGGCGCGAGCGTCCAGGCGTGCCGGTAGTACGGCATCATCCCGGTCGCCATGTTCGGCTGCGCCATGATCAGCACCAGCAGCGCCCCCGGTGCGGCTGCCCCCATCCTGGCCCTCCTAAATGAGGAGATCTTCTCTGTTAGAGAATACGAAACTGAGAAGAACTTCTCTACTCGAGTGCCGTGCACTGATACCGCGTCGCGCTCGCGCAGGATGGAGGCGTGCCCGTGAACACCCGCAGTGACGCCCAGCGCAGCCGCGTGCTGCTGGTCGACGCGGTCCAGAGCCTGCTGGAGGCAGGCCGGATCGGTTTCTCCATCCCGGAACTCGCCGCCGCGGCGGGTGTCGGCGTGGCCACCGCGTACCGGCATTTCGCGACCCCGCAGGACGCCCTGCAGGCCTTCCACCGTCGCGCCATCGAACATCTGGTGCAGGCGCTGGCCGCCGTCGACGCCGGCCCCGATCCGGTGGAACGGTTCCACCGCTGCTGCCGCACCTGGGTGGACCAGGCCGGGCAGTGGGGTCCGGCCGTGCGCTACATCCGCAGCTCCCGCGGCTTCATCGAACGGCTGGCCGACGGCGACGAATCCATCACCGCCCTGCACGACATGCTCGCCGAGGTGCTGAACGCCCTTGCGCTGCAGGGCAAGACCGCCGAATACGACCTCACCTACGCGGTGCTGCTGTGGATCACCATCTTCGACGAGCGCGTGGTCTACGACCTCACCGAGCATCGCCACTGGAGCCCCGCCCAGGTGACCGACCACCTCACCCGCGCGGTCGCCGGAGCGCTCGGCATCACGGTCTGACGCACCTCAGCCGACCGGCCAGCCCGCCAGCGCCGCGGCCACCCCGAGCGCGCCCGCGCCCAGCAGGGCGCTCACCACACCGCGGCGCGCCGCCAGTAGAACCCGGTGCGATGAAACAGCATCCGCCGACGAGCGCCCCGGCGGTGCCGCGCAGTCGCCAGGCGGTATAGATCGCCAGCTGCGTCGAAGCCGAGGCAGCCGATGCGCCAACTCGCGGGCGATCGTCCACACCGTGACCAGTCCGGCTCCTCCTCCGTCTCCCGAATCCGATGGCCGACTCCAACTCTCGGTCGGTGACGATGCTCGGTACGGTGGCGGCGGGCTCACTTCAGGGTGGCGTGCAGCAGGGTCACCCCGGCGGTGAGGGCCGCGCCCGCCACCGACCAGCTGGTGCCCGCGGGCTGAGTGGACAGCACCACCACGGCATAGCGATAGGGCTGATCGGGGGAGGGGGAGACCAGGCCGGTGGTGTCCAGGGTGGTCGAGGAGTCCAGATCCATCCAGCCCTGTTTGACCGCCCAGGTCGCACCGGTGAGGGCATCGGGGATGCCGAAGTACTGGTCGGTGCCGTCGGCGGCGGTCTCGGAGGCATTGTGCAGCGCGCCGACGATCAGGTCCCGGGCCGGGGCCGGGATCGCGGTGGTGATGTAGTGGAAGACGCAGACCACATCCCGTGGCGTGGTGAGGGTTTCGCCCCACTGGGCGGTGTCGTCCGGTGCGGTGGTCGCGGACAGTCCGATGGCGGCGACCATGCGATCGATGATGGCGTTGTTGCCGCCGTTGTCCCACATCATGTCGGCGATGTCGTCGTCACTGGTGGACAGCATCCGGGTGATCTGGGTCGTGGTGTCCGGATCCGGTTGCCAGTTCTGGGTTTTCAACGCGTCCAGGGCGATGAGCAGCTTGACCACCGAGGCGGTGTAGAACTGCTCGTCGGCATTGAGACTGGCGATGGCCGCCCCGGTGGTGGTGTCCACCACGTCGATGCCGACACTGGTGCCGGGCGAGGCCGTCTGGATGGCGGTCTGCATCTGCTGGGCGATGGCCGTCACCGAAATGGGGTGTGGAGCAATCACAGTCGCGCTGGGGGCCGTGATCTCGGGTACCTGGCCGACACCGGCCTGATCATGAGACGTGGCGAACGCAGTGGGAGCGCTGAGGGCTGCCAGGGAGATCACGGCGACGAAACTGCCGGCCGCGATCCAGAACCACCGTGCGTGCGGTGAAGGGGCCTGAATCGAGGTCATAGTCAATTACATCGACACGAACCTCGAGACATTTCCAGCCGAAACCTGTCAATTTCCTGTTAACTGCGGCGCAACCGGATCTCGGTTCGGAGACGGTTCTGACTGGTTAATTCACCGCGAACCCAAATCATTTCACGGTCGGGGTTATATGCGCTCGAGACAGTGATGGGTACCAGTCGTGAGATTGCTCGAAACGCCCTCGTAAAGAGCCTCGCTCCGCTGGGTTTCGGGGTGCTGCTCATGATCGTCCCGGTCCTCGTCGACGCTGACACGGACCATGGCAACGAATGTGTTCTGTTCTTCGACAACACATCAGCAACTGTGGACTCGCTCCGGTTCAGATTCATGCTGGACGGCACCGGTCCGCTCGGGTGGGGCGCGCGCCCGGTCACACGCCGCGATAGATCTTGCGGGCGGTCGTGATCAGCGGAATCTGGAGCGGGAGCCGCAGCAGCGCGCCGACTTTCAGCGGCAGCGGGCGATCGCTGCGCAGCCAGTCGGCCGCCATCTGCAGATTGCCGGGGAAGACGGCGAGGAGGATCAGCACCGCCAGGCGTGCGCCCAGACCACGTGTGCGGGGGACCACCAGTAGCGCGCCGGAGATCAGCTCGGCCACGCCCGAAACCTGGGTGTAGGTGCGGGGTTTGCCCGGGAGCTGAGGCGGGATCAGGGTGTCGTAAGGCTTGGGTGCGAGGAAGTGCAGGACGCCGGAGCCGAGCAGCAGGGCGGCCAGCGCGAGGGCGCGGACCCGAATGCCATTGGAGCCGACCGGTTGCATTGCCGCGGGGGAGTGCGACAGATCTGCTGTCATCGTTGCAGCATAACCGGTCGGTATGTATTGCCTGGCGGGTAACCAGGTTCCGCCTCTCTGCTCGGAGTGTCGCCGTGACGGGTGGCCGATCGCCAAGGGATAGCGCACAATTAGGCGGCTATCCGGCTCGAGCAGGGGAAGTTATGAAGGCGCACAAAGGGCTTGCGATGGCCCTGCTGGTCCTGGGTTTGACGGTCGCGTGTTCGAAGGGGGAGGCCACCCATCCGGCCAACGCACCGGCACAAGCGGTTCCGCAGCCCGCGCCCAAGGAGAAGGAGGGCACCATCCCGGTCGGCCCCGGTCCCCAGGGCACGTACACGGTGGCGGCGCAGCCCGCGCCCGGCAGCTGCCACTACCGCCAGACCGCCGACGGCCAGCCGCTGCCCGACCCGAACTGCACCCCGGGTGCGACGAATCCCAAAGTGACAGCGACGAATCTGGCCGACACCATTTGTAAGTCGGGCTATACCGCCTCGATTCGGCCCAATACGTCGATCACGAATCCGGAGAAGGCCGCCAATATCAAGTCCTACGACTACACCGGCGACCCCCGCGATGCCGAGTACGACCACCTGATCTCGCTGGAACTGGGCGGCGACCCCAACGATCCGCGCAATATCTGGGTGGAACCGCCGTCACCGGGCCACCAGGCCGGCGCCGGGCCGAACAATCCCAAGGACGGCGTCGAGACCAAGCTGCACACCCTGATCTGCAATGGCAAGGTGGCGCTGGTCGACGCCCAGGTGGCGATCGCCACCGACTGGACCACCGCGCTGGCGAAGGTCGGCTTCCCCAATAGCTAGGGGCGCGTCGCGTCCGGCGTGCCGGGCCGAAACCGCCGCTGGACTCGAACCCGCGGGCCTACGATCGAACGATGTCAGCGCCGCAGGACCCCTCGACAATGATCGAGGGCCGGGTCGTGCACAAGGTGAGCAACGCACTGAAGATCACCTTCAGTGCCGGCCCCGGTGACCCGCTGGCCACCGGGGTGCAGGGCGCGGGCAATGGTCTCGCGGCCAAGGCCGCCATCCTCTTCGGCTTCAAGAACGGTGGCACCGGCAAGCACCGCATCACCTACGCCGACGGGTCGGTGGTGTGGGTGGAGTCCAAGAACTCCGCGCCCACCGTGCTCAGCCGGGGCGACGGGACCTCCCTGGCCACCGTGCAGCGCGCCGACACCTCGACCGCCGTGGGATCCACGGCGGGAACGCTTTTCCACTTCGTACCCGATCCGGAGGAGGCCCGGACCCCGGAACTCTTCCGCATCGTGGTGCTCGACCGCATGGGACAGGAGACCGGCCGCCTCGACGTGGTCCGCACGGTCGGCGGCTGGAGCCTGCGCCGTATCGCGAACGATCTCTACAACGAGTCCTTCTGGTGGGATCGGGCCGGGCAGCCGCTTCCCGTCCCGATCCTGGGCACCCGGCTCTGGCTCGAGCACCCGCTCGACCCGGTGGAGCGGGACGTGCTGCTGGGCGTCTGTGTGGACATCGCTCTGGGATTGCGGCCGTACATCGCGGTCATGAAGTAAGAGAACGGCTTCCGGGACTTCCGCCCGCCGATACGGGAGTCCCGGAAGTCCGGGGTCCGTCGTCAGTCGGAGACCTTGATGACCAGCTTGCCGAGATTCTTGCCGGTGAGCAGGCCCTGGAACGCGGCGACGGCGTGGTCGAGGCCGTCGACCACATCCTCGAGGTAGGCGAGCTTGCCTTCCGCGATCCATTGCGCCGCAGCAGGATAGAACTCACCGGCCTGGCTCGCGAACTCGGACACGATGAAGCCGCGCACGGTCAGGCTCCGGCGCAGGATGCTCGACATGAGCAGCGGTAGCCGGTCGGGGCCCGGCGGCAGGTCGGTGTCGTTGTAGTTGGCGATCAAGCCGCACACCGGAATTCGGGCGAATTGATTGAGCCGGGGCAGGACCGCGTCGAAGACCGCGCCGCCGACATTCTCGAAGTAGACGTCGATGCCGTCCGGGGTGGCGGCGGCCAGCTGCTCGGCGAAGTCGGGGGCGCGATGGTCGACGGCGGCGTCGAAGCCGAAGCGCTCGCGCAGCAGGGCGACCTTCTCCGGCCCGCCCGCGATGCCGACGGCTCGCGCGCCCTTGATCTTGGCGATCTGGCCGACGGTCGAACCGACCGGTCCGGTGGCGGCGGCGACCACCACGGTCTCGCCCGGCTTCGGCTGCCCGATGGTGAGCAGACCGGAGTACGCGGTCAAACCCGGCATGCCCAGCACACCGAGCGCGGTGGTGAGCGGCGCGGCGCTCGGGTCCAGTTTCTGCAGAGCCCGCACATGCTCGACCGAGTGCGTCTGCCAGCCGCCCCAGCCCAGCACGATATCGCCCGGCCGCAGTGCGGGATCGGTGGATTCGAGGACGCGGGAGACGGTCGCGCCGCACATGGTCTCGTCGATCTCGACCGGCGGGGCATAGGAGGGCGCGTCGCTCATACGGCCGCGCATGTACGGGTCCAGCGACAGGTACAGCGTCTGCAGCAGCGCCTCGCCCGGCTGCGGCGGGTCCAGTTCGACCGTCTCGGTGCGGAAGTTCTCCGGCTGCGGCATACCGGTCGGGCGGGAGGCCAGGACTATACGGGTGGACTTCATCGTCGGAACGACCTTTCGATGGGCAACCCCTTCATTCTGGACATTGTGGACCCACGTCAGGTCTGTTCCGCGCGCCAGGTATCGAAACTCGTCATGATGTTGACGGCGGATTCCCGGGGCCGCGGGAATTCTTGTTACCCGGGGGTGTGGCCTTGTGCGTGGACGGTGTCGCCGTAGAAGCCTTCGGGTTGTCGGGCCAGGAGTGGCGGGAGTTGGCGGGTGATGGCGGCTACCGGTTCGGAGCGGGTGGTTGCGTCGTGGGCGGGCTTGTTGATCCAGAGTTGGGTGAGCCAGATGGTGTCGGGGTCGTCGCGGGCCGTATTGATGGTGTAGGTGAGCAGGCCGCTGGTGGGGCCGCCGGCGCGGAATCCGTTCAGGAGCAAGGTGATCAGGTCGTCGCGGCGGCCGGGGAGGGCGGTCATTCGGCCGTAGACGCTGAACATGGTGTCGTCGGACATCGGGTCACCCTTTCGGTTGGGCGGTGCGTCGTCGAGCCTACGTTGGAACCCGTTGCGCAGGTCGGTGGTTGGGTGCCCGGTACTCGACGGTCGTGGTGAATCGGGCTGGGTGACTGGGCGATTGATTTGAATGCGGGGTTACGTTTTGCGGTGAGTCGGGGGTTCGAGGTGGCGGGGGTGGGGAGGGGGCAGGAGAATTTCGGGATCTGGCCGGAGTGCGCGGTCGGGGAGAAAGAGGACCGCTATGGCGGGACGGCGACTGGTGGGGACGGCGCTGGTCGGGCGGATGCGCGCGAAGGTGGCCGAGGATGGGCTGCTGCCGGTGTTGCGGGACATCGGGTTCGTCAGTCTCGGGAAGTACGGGCAGTTCCTGGTGACCGCGGTGACCGTGCCGTTGACCGCGCGGACGCTCGGGGTGAGCGGGGTCGGGCTGCTGGCCATCGGGATGTCGGCCTACTTTCTGGGCTCGCTGCTGGTGGACCTCGGCATCAATACGTTTCTGGCAGCGCTGCTGAACGAAGAGGGGCTCGACGAGCTGCGGGGGAGCTACCTCGCGGTGCGGGGCGCGGGGCTGAGCATCATCGCGGTGGCGCTCACGGCCGGACTCGCCGTCGGCGCCGGCCCGCACCTGCGCATGATCCTGCTGGGGCTGTTCGTGGGCGGATTCCTGTCCATGTCCGAGGACTGGCTGCTGGTGGGGCAGGCCAGATTCGGGGCCTCGATGACCTATCAGATCGCCGGGCGCGTGGCGTACCTCGTGCTGCTGGTCGCGGTGCTGCCGAGACTTCCGCACGCCGAGGTGGTGCTGCTGTGCCTGCTGCTGTCGTCCGTGGTCACCGTCGCGCTGACCTGGCGGGACGCCCACACCCGGTTCGGCCGCCCGGGACGCCCCACCAAGGTCCCGATGATCCTGCGCACCGGTGCGCCCGTACTCGCGTCACGGCTGCTGGTGACCAGCTACGGGCAGGGCACCGCCACCGTCTACTCCTCGGTGCTGAACGCCGCCTCGCTCGGGTTGTATTCGGCGAGTGACAAACTCGTGCGCGCGGTGCAATCGCTGCTCGATCCGATCGGGCTGGCGCTGCTGCCCCGCATGGCGCGCGAGCGCACCGATCCGGGTTTCTGGCGGCACGAGATGCGCGCTCTGGCCGCCTGTGTGATCGTGGCCGCCGTCGCGGTGGCGGGTATCTGGGTGACCGCCCCGTTCGCCGTGCAGCTCATCTACGACGACGATTTCCGGGCCGTGGTGCCGATCCTGCGCGTGGAGGTCTGCATTCTGGTCGCCACCGCCACCACCTCGTTCGTCACCACCGCCATCCTGCCGGTGCGTCAGGACACCGCCGGCATCATGATCGGCGCGGTGATCGGAACGGCGGTGGCGGCCACCGCGCTGCTCCTCACGCTGCGCACCCACTCGGTGTGGACGCTGGTGTGGGGCACGGTGGCCGCCGAATTCTGTGTCGCCGCCTGGTATCTCGCGCGGACCGGTCAGCTGGCCGCGCGCGAGCGGATTCAGCTGGCGCTACCGGCCAGCCACTGATCCCAGCTCAGCGTCCAGTCGCCGTTCTGCCACACCTCGAGCGGCGCACCGCCGGTATTGTGCACCTCCACCACGTCACCGGGCTGTGCGAAGTTGAAGAACCATTGCGCGTTCTCGGCGTTGAGGTTGAGGCACCCGTGCGAGGTGTCGGTATTGCCCTGCGCCCACACCGTGGAATCCAGCTGGTGCAGATAGATGCCGTCGGTGCTGATGCGCGTGGCCCAGCCGATGGCTTCCTTGTATCCGAGCCGTGAATTGACGGGCAGACCGTAGGTCGAGGAGTCCATGATGACCGGGTTGGCCTTGTCCATGACCGTGTACGTGCCCGGCATGGTCCAGAACGTGAACGTCTTGCCGGCGATGGTCTCGCTGCCGCCGCGGCCCATGGAGGTGGGCATGGTGCGGATCAGCTGACCGTTCTCGAACACCTGCACCTGATGGGTGTTGTCGTCGGCGATCGACACGTGCGACGGGCCGATCACGAAGTTGGCCTTGGAGTCCTCCTGGCCGAACAGGCCGTTGCCGACCTCGACGCCGTAGAGGTTGGCCGCCACGTTCACCTTGGTGCCGGTCTTCCAGTACTCCTTGGGCCGCCAATGCGCATTGCGGTTGTCCATCCAGTACCAGGCGCCGTCGACCGGCGGATCTGTGGTGACGACCAGACGCTTCTGCGCCGCGGCCCGGTCGGTGATGTCCTCGTCGAAGTGCGCGACGATGACCATGCCCACGCCGTAGCTGTTGCCGTCGACGATCGCCTGCCCGCCCGTGGTGTTCAGATACACCTTGGTCTGGTTCTTCGGGGCGATGGTGGTGAAGCTGGAGGTGACCGGACCGGTGGGACCGGTCACGTCCATGCCCGAGGCCTTCAGCGTGTACGTGCGGCTGTAGCCCAGCTGATCGTTCGGCTTCCATGCCGTCTTGTCCGGCGTGAAGGTGCCCTCGATGACCTTGCCGTCCTCATTGGTGAGCGTCACATCGGTCAGCACGCCGCTGGACGTGCTCACCTTCACCGGCGCCGACGGATCCACCTTGTCCGCGCCCTGCGCCGGCGTGATGGCGATGGACTGCGCAACCGGAGTGCGCGGACCCACATTCCCGCTCGGGAGATTGGACGAGCAGGCCGCCAGCACCAGCACCAATGTGATCAATACGCTCGCTGCGGCGTTCGTCCGAAAACGGCGGGGTGGCATAGCTTCCCTCCTGTAATCGCCGTGCGCCGCACTGCTGCACAGCATCTTGTTACTGCCCAGCGTAGTAGATTACCCTCCGTTTCCGATCTTCCATCGCCAGGCCGTGCTGACGAAATGACAACGATGTGAGACTCGGGTGCGACACACCGTTGGGCAGTGGTCATTTCAGCGATTCTTCTTTGATAGCGAGTTGCTGTTGACCCTTCTGATACGTGACTTCGCGGATGCCGAGAGCGTCGTGCAGCTTGCCCGCGGGCAGCGTCACCGGCTTGGGTGCGGGCCCGTCACCGGGTTTCGGCAGCGGATACGCCGTGGTGGTGCCGCTGTAGAACGTCACATTGCCCTCGGTCTTCGTGAACAGTTGGTGCACATGGCCGTTGAGGCAGGTCACCGAGGAGAACCGCTTCATATAGCTGAGCGCCTGGGTGGCATCGTCTGTGCCCCAGCCCCATTGGGGATACATGGCGAACAGCGGTATGTGGCTGAACACGATGATCGGTGTGTCACTGGACAATCCGGCTACGTCCTTCTGCACGAAGTCCAGCTGGTCCTGCCCGAGGTGTCCGAGATCCTTGAGATTGAGCGTATTCACCAACCCGATCACGTGGACGCCGGCGATGTCGAAGCTGTACCAGCCGTCCCCGCGCGTGCCGTTCCCGAACGTCGACCGGTATCGGGATCCGCCGTCGTCGCTCGAATCATGTTCTCCCGGAACGGTGAACACGTGCGGGGTCTTGATTCCCTGCATCATCTGATGGACCTGATCGAACTGCTCGGCCGTGGCCAGATGCGTGAGATCGCCGGTGTGGATGACGAAGTCGGGCTCGTAGCCCAGCGAATTCACCTGTGAGATGGCCTCGGTGAAGGTATCGGTCACGCTGGTGTTGGCGGTGCCGGTGAAACCGATGTGACTGTCACTGACCTGAGCGAACCGCAGCGTGG
Source organism: Nocardia sp. NPDC051981 (assembly GCF_040680715.1). Taxonomy (NCBI): domain Bacteria; kingdom Bacillati; phylum Actinomycetota; class Actinomycetes; order Mycobacteriales; family Nocardiaceae; genus Nocardia; species Nocardia sp. NPDC051981. Next base: position 22,112 of record NZ_JBFAXK010000035.1, read on the forward strand.
GCCGGGCCGGCGCGGCCAGCGCGGTGCCGGCCACGTGCGAGACCACCTCGCCGCCCACCACCGCCAGGCCCACGGCCGCGCCGAACCAGGCGGAGTGCCGCATGAGCTGGCGGCGGGTCATCTTCTGTGGATCGCGGGCCGTGTCCTCGTCCTCGAAGTCCGCGTACCGGTCGTCCGGGTTGCGAGTGTTCATTGGGTCACCACCACGGTCGCGTGCATGAAGGGATGAATCGAGCAGACATAGGCGAAGCTGCCCGCTTTCGAGAAGGTGAAGGTGTAGGTCGCGTTGTTGCCCAGCGTCGGCGAGCGGAAGCTGCCGTCGTTGGCGACCACGGTGTGCGGTTCCTCGTCCTTGTTGGTCCAGGTCACCGTGGTGCCGACCTTGACGGTCAGGGAGCTGGGCCCGAAGGCGAAGTTGTCGATGTTGACGGCATTCGGGCCGGCCGGTGCCGCCGCCGGGGCGGACGAGCTCGGCATGGACATGCCGGGCATACCGGTTGGCCCGCTGCCGTCCGGCACCATGCCGGGCGTAGCGGTGCCGGAAGCGAAGGTGAAGCCGGGGGCGGCGTTGTCCGTGGCTTTGCCGCCGCCGTTCGAGCTGCACGCGCTCGCCGTCAGCAGGGCTGCCGCGGCGACGGTGACGGCGACGGCTGCGCGCCGCCGGCTGCGGGTGGGTGTCATGGGGTCCGGGCCTCCATCCGGGATGGTTCCGTTCGCTGCTGCGAACCGATCATCCATAGATAGGGGCGGGGGTTACACGGGACGGAAACCGCTGTGCACCAGCGCTATTGGAGCCTAGGCGGGTTCGGTGGGCGCGAAAACCTCGATGGTGCCGTTGTTCTCGCGGACCTGGACGGTGGGCAAGGGCGCGGGCGCCACCGGCAGTTGATGGGTGACCACCTCGCCCTGGATGGAGAAGGAAGTGGAGTGGCACGGGCAGCGCAGGCGCTCGGCCGGGGCGTCGAGCCACAGCTTGCAGCCCTGATGCGTGCACACGCCGGAAACCGCGACCGGATTCCCCTTGTCGCGGCGCACGAATCCATTGACGGTGCCGACATCGAACGCGATCGTCGCGCCCTCCGGCAGATCCGTGGAGCGGGCGATCGGCAGCCACGCGCCCGTATTGGGGGACAGCGGGGCCTGCTTGGCGGCGGGCGGGGAGCCCGGCTGCCCGTGCCCGATCAGGGTCCGATCCACCACCGCGCCGACCGTGACGGCGGCCGCGGCCGCGGAGGTGCCGATCAGCAGGTTCCGGCGGCGGTAACCGTTCGCCGGGTGCGAGGGGGTCGGCTCCTCGTCCATCTCGGCCGCGAGCCGGCGCTGCAGACTGCTCAGGAACTCCTCGCTGGGCGCGTCGCTGCCCAGGCGCGCGGCCCGCAGTTCGATGGCCGTGCGCATCTCCTCGGCCTCGGACTCATCGGGCCGGAAGCCCGTGGACTTCTTGCCGGCCAGTAGTTCATCGACGAACCGCCGCACTTCCCGCCCGCTCACCGCACACCTCGCTCATTCAGCTGGGACGCCATCTGCAACGCCCGATGCTGCAACACCTTCGCATTCGCCACCGTGACACCGAGGCTCTGCGCCGACTCCCGGACCGAAAGCCCCTGGAGAAAGCGCAGTTCCAGAATGCGGCGGTAGCGGTCCGGGAGTTCGGCGAGTACCGCCTTGGCGCGGGCCTGCGCCACGGAGTCGTGGAATTCCTCGGCCGGTTCATCGGGGATATCGCCCTCGATGGTGGTGATCTCCCGGCCCATTCGCGCCTTCCAGTGCGCGGCCAGCACCGTGCGCGCGGTGGCGCGCAGGTAGGCCCGCACCTCCGGGGCGCTCGCCGTGATGCGCAGCGGTTTGAGCGCTGCCGTGAACACCTCGGCGGTGAGATCCTCGGCGTCGGCCCGGTTGCCGACCTTGCCGAACATCAACGCGTACACCCAGGTGACATTGTCCCGGTACACCGCTTCCCAGCTGGCGTAGCTGTCACCGGACACCAGCCGCAACTCCCGACCCGAGCTCGAGCTCGAGGCAGGCTGCGTCCGGCGCTCGGATTCGACCCGTCGCACCATGAACCGCCGCTTCCCGCATCCAACGAATACATCGACGCGTGTTCACGTCTGTCAGTAGATAGCGCCCGGGGTTACAGCGGGGACGTTTCGGTGGTATCGCAACGAATTCGTCCCGGGCGGATCCGGCCGGATCCACCCGGGACGTGCGCTGGTCGCGCTGTCAGCGCACGGGTCGCAGCAGATCGCCCCGCAGCACGCCGTGCACGGTCCTGGCGGCGACCACGGCCCAGGCGGCGACCAGCAGGGCGTACAGGCCCACGGCGGTGACGGCGAACAGGTCGGCGCCGGTGTGCTGGTAGAGCGCGGTGCTGCCGGTGACGCAGCAGCCGAGCGGGAAGGTGAAGCCCCACCAGGTCAGGTTGAACGGCATGGAGGTGCGGGCGTGCCGGGTGACGGCAATGGCCAGCGCCAGCCACAGCATGGCGAATCCCCAGGTGGGAACGCCGTAGAGGACGGCGAAGACATCGAGCCCGGCGGCAGTGCGGTCATCCACGACGCCGGGGGCGACATTGGCCAGGCTGCCCGCGGCGGTCACCGACTGGCCCAGGGGACCGAGCACCAGCCAGACGGTGGCGATCATCCCGGCCGGCGGCAGGCCGTGATGCAGCAGCCGCGACCAGATCAAGGTGATGGTGACCAGCGAGGCGATCAGGCTCAGTCCGAACATGGCCAGACAGGCCACGAACATGGTCAGCCGCAGCTGCCCGGCCGGAGTGTGCGGCACCAGCAGTGCGCCCAGCGCGGCGGACACCATCGGCGGCACCACGGGCATCAACCAGCCGCCGAAGGCCGAGTCGGGATCGAAAGTGTGGCGGGTGATCATCCGGTAGGGGATGGCGGCGGCGGTCATCAGCCCGAAAACCGTTCCGGCCGACCACAACACCCAGTCGATGGCCACCGCGGCGGTCGAGCCGATGATGTCCTTGCCGAGCAGCAGGGTGCCCGCGCCCACGGTCAGCAGGGCCATTGGCAGCGCGCCGTAGAACTGCATCATGATCGGGTGCTGCCCGTGTGCCCGCGCCTCCTGCGGATACCGCCGCCAGTGCAGGACCCAGGCCCCGGCCAGCACGGTCAGCAGTAGCGCGGCCAGCGCCCACACCACGGTGGCGGCGCCCTTCAATCCGGGAAACTGCGTCGGCAGGGTGGCGGCGGCATTGGCGATGATGCCGGTGCCCATCACCGCGGCGAACCAGTTCGGCGCCAGGTGCCGCAGCGGCTGCCACCCCTCGCCCGCCGCCGTCGGGGTGCTCACCTGTGCGGCGGGAGCTGCGGCAGCGGTGCGGCGGAAGGTCACGGTGGTCATGTCTCAACCCTCGCGGACCGGCACTTCCCCCGGTAGCGCTCACAATTCGATGGATGCATAGATCGGTTCTATGCCCGACCCCCGTCCCGTTCTATGCCGCCACCATATGCTGGATTGTCAGGCGGTGGGCGGAGCGGATTTGCGCAGCACGTCGAGGAAGGCGCGCATCCATTGCGGATGGTCGGGCCAGGCGCGCCCGGTGATCAGATTGCCGTCGACATGGTCCGGGCTGTCGACCCATTGCCCTCCGGCCGCCACCACATCGGGTTCGAGCGCCGGATAACTGCTCGAGGAGCGGTCCCGCAGCACGCCCGCGGCCGCCAGGATCAGCGGTCCGTGACACAGCGCCGCGATCGGCTTATCCGTTTCCGCGAAGTGCTGGACGATGCGCCGGCAGTCCTGGTCCCCGCGCAGATACTCCGGCGCCCGCCCGCCCGGAATCACCAGCGCCGCATACCGGCTCGGATCAATCTCCGCGAACGCCAGATCAGCGGGCCAGGTCCGCCCCAGCTTCTCGGTATAGGTGTCGAACCCCTCGGTGAAGTCGTGGACCACGAACTGCAACTGTTTCCGAGCCGGAGCCGCGATGTCGACCTCGTACCCCTCTTCCAGCAATCGCTGATAGGGATACATCACCTCGAGGTCCTCGGCGGCATCCCCTGTGATCAAGAGCACCTTCGTCATGGCGCACCTCCCAATGAATGGTATCGAGACCGCTCATCACCCACCCCCTTTTCGAAACACCTGATCGCATGATCCGGTGCCTTATAGCGATCGGACACTGCGGTCACGCGGGCTGGATGTCGGGGAGCTTCCAGGACTTGTCGAACAGCGGTTGCCGGCGGCCGTAGAAGCGGAACATGACCTCGAATTCCCGGCCTGATCTGGTGGGAACCCAGCTGGACTTCGTGCCGTCGGGGGCGCTGGGTCCGAAGTGGACATCGACCGAGCCGTCCGGATGGTCGGGCTGTATCGCCTCGACGCCGCTGGAAACCCGCCTCCCACACGGTTTGTCGAATGGCCTGCATGTCAGATTCGCCGATAGTTCGCTATTGATCTCATATCTGATCGATAGGAAACCATAATGTGGCGATTGCGGGTATTGAATCCGAGGTGGTGTATGGGATCTGAACGGTCGTTATCGACATGAACCGGAGATGCCTGGGAAATCCGCTAATGATTAGCTACCGTGCGGGAACGGCCTTTTCAGGTTCCCATACCGACAGGAGCGGCAGCCATGCCCGACGGTGTTCCCGGATTCCCGATGTCGCGACGCGGATTGTTGGGTGCCGCGGCCGGATTGGCGGCCACGGCCGCGCTGGCGGCGTGCAGTAGCTCGAAGAATTCGTCCACGTCGTCCACTACCACCACTACCCCCGCAGCCGCGGGTGGTAGTGATCCGAAGTCGATCGCGACCGACGCCTACATCTTCGGCTACCCGCTGGTCCTCATGGACGCCACCCGCGCCACCGCCGCGCCGACCAACACCCTGCTGCGGTTCGACACGACACCCAGCCCCGACGACAAGACCGTCGTCACCCCCAATGTCGACACCCTCTACAGCCAGGCGTGGCTGGACCTGCGCGCCGAGCCGATGGTGTTGCAGATTCCGGTCATGCCCGACCGCTACTGGCTGGCCCAGATGATGGACGCCTGGACCAATACCGTCCACAACCCCTCGAGCGTGCACCCGCAGGTGTCCGGCGGCGGTCAGTCCGGCCCGTTCACGTACGCCGTCACCGGCCCCGGTTGGAACGGGCAGCTTCCCGATGGGCTCAATCGCCTGGACATGCCCACCGCCACGACGTGGATCATCATCCGTTTCGCTCTCAACAGCCCGGACGACCACGACGCGGTCGTCGCTCTGCAGAACCAGATCAAGCTCATGCCGCTGAGCGCCTGGACCGCCAACCCGGACACGCCCACGCTCAATGGTGCACCGGGCGGCATGTCCGACAGCCCGGCCAAGCAGGTCCAGAACATGGACGGTGCAGCCTTTTTCGCCAAGCTCAATGAACTGATGGCTGCCGACGCTCCCGCACCCGCCGACGCCGACGCGCTCGCCCGATTCGCCGGCCTGGGCATCAAGCCCGGTGGCTCGGTCACCGGCATCGACGCCGACACTCTGAACGCCGCGGTCCACGACGCCCAGCAGCGGATCCACGACTACAAGAACCCGGGTGCGAAGGAGGTCAACGGCTGGAGCTATGCCACCAACCTCGGCGCCTACGGCACCGATTACCCATTGCGCGCCAACACGGCATTGACCGCCCTCGGCGCGAATCTGCCTGCCGACGCGATCTATCCGATGATGGGCAATGTTCCCGCCGACTCCGGCGGCACCCCGCGCACCTACCGATGCCACTTTCCGGCAGGCCAGCTGCCGCCCGCGGACGCCTTCTGGTCGCTGACCGCCTACACCGCCGACCACTTCCTGGTGCCCAACCCGGACAACATCTACTCCGTCGGCCACCAGCCCGCCGTCACCCCCAACCCTGATGGTTCGGTGGATCTCGTCCTGCAGGCCGCCAAGCCCGGACCCGAAGTCCCCCAGGGCAACTGGCTGCCGATCCCATCCTCCGGGACGTTCAATCTCGCCATGCGCCTCTACGCACCGCGCGACGACGCCGCCCATGGAAGCTGGCAGCCGCCCGCGCTCACCCCGAACAGCTGAACCGCGGGTCTACCGGCATGCGCGCAGACCAGGAGTCTCGCCCATGCCGGCCGATGCGCGAGACCCGTTGCGATGGTGAGGAGTTCAGCCGACTACCGACGCACGGCGATCAGGCGGGACCGGGCGCAGGTGACGGACGACGGCCAGGTCGGTGGGCTGAGCGTGGCGGGTGTCGTGGCGGTCGAAGACCGCGGCCAATTCCGGTGACCAGCGCGCGAATTCGGCTCGGATGGGCCCCTCGGTCTCCAGTTGGCACACCACGCCCAGCGCGGTCAGGAAGCAGCGCGCGAAGGGGGTGAAATAGGCGGGCATGTCCAGTTGCCGGTGGACATTGGACAACCGCGGCGCCAGTACCGAGCGGACGTGCCCGCGCAGCCAGGCGGTGGTGAGCCGGAAGGTGGGCACGGTGAGCGGTTCGCCGACCGCGTCGAGCCCCTCGGCCAAGGCGGCCACGTCGTAGTTGCGTCCGGGCCGCACGAAGCCGTGCCGCCGCACCGCCGCGTCCAATTCGGGTATGCCGCCGTTGAACGCGGCCTCCATCACCTCGCCCACCAGCGCCTCGAAACCCGGGGGCGGCCAGGGCGTGCAGGCCCCGAAATCCACCACGCCCAGCCGCCCGTCGGGCAGCACCCGGAAATTGCCCGGGTGCGGGTCGCAGTACAGCAGGCCGGTGCGCGACCAGGTCGACAGCAGGAATCGGATGATGAGCATCCCGACCCGGCCGCGCTCCCCGGGCGAACCGGATTCGATGATCCGCGAAACCGGTGTGCCGGTGAGCCATTCGGTCACGATCACATCGCCCCGCTGCGTGATCACATCGGGCACCACGAAATCCGGATCGCCGGCGTACGCCTCGGCGAAGCGCCGCTGATGGTCGGCCTCGGCCGCGTAGTCGAGTTCGTCGGCCACACAGGTGCAGATGGCCTCGGTCACCGCGGGCACGTCCGCGCCGGGCGCGAACACCGTGGCCAGCACCGAGAGTCGGCGCAGCTGTTCCAGATCGGCGAGCACCGCCAGGTGCGCGCCCGGATACATGACCTTGACCGCCACCGGCCGCCCGTCGCGCCACACCGCGCGATGCACCTGTCCGATGGAGGCCGCCGCGGCCCGCCGATCGTCGAATTCGGTGAAGTGCCAGCGCCAGTTCTCGCCCATGCCCGCGGCCATCGCCTCGTGCACGGTCCCGGGCAGCATGGTGGGCACCGCATCCTGCAGCTGGGCAAGCGCGGTCCGGTACGGCGACGCGATCTCCGAGGGCAGCGCGAGTTCATAGAGCGAGAGCAACTGCCCGAGTTTGGTGGCGCAGCCTTTCAATTCGCCGAGTACCTCGAAAATGTGCTGGGCGGTGCGCATCCGGATCTCGAAGTCCACCTCGGCCGCGGATCGGCCGAGGGCCCGCTTGCCGACCCCGGCGGCCTGCCGGCCCGCGAATGCGACCGGAAGACTGGCGATTCGCGCATTGCGGACCGCGCCGCGAACCGGCGGCCTGCCCCCGTCGTCCCCCGACCGTTCCCCGATACGCCGAATCGACATTGCTCACCTCGTCGTGTGCGCGGCACCGCGCCGGCGTCCGGTGTGGCTCTCACCAGGTCCGATGAGTGGCCCGTCACGGCGCATGCACGTGCAGTTTGGCACACGAAAGTCTAAACTGTCTGGGACGTATCCGAAAGTTATCGAAGGGTGACAGGATGGGTGCCCAGACGGTCGTGTCCGATGTCGCGGACGAGCTCGCTCGCCGCGTCGCGACCGGTGAGTACGCGCCCGGTGATCTGATGCCGTCGGTCCGCCAGGTCGCCGAGGAATTCGATATGAACCGGGCCACAGCGCAATTGGTGCTGGGCCGCCTGGAGTCCTACGGCTTCGTGGACGCGCATCGCGGCCGCGGTTTCACCGTCCGGGATGTGCGCCGCGCGGGCGGGTTGGATGTGTACCGGCGGCTGTTCCGGCTGTCCATGCACGCACCCGAGGTGGCCGCGGAGATGTTCGGCAATATCGTGGCGGCCGAGCGCGCCATCGTGCTGGAGGCACTGCTCGACTACACCGCAGCCGAGCGCGGCATCGAGCCCGCGGTGCTGACCGCCGCGGTCGACCAACTCGAAACCCAGGCCAGCAGCGCCGAACCCGATCGCACCCGGATGCTCGAGCTCGAGGTCGGCCTGGTGCGCCTGGTGCTCACCGATCTGGGCCACGCCATGCAGCGTGCGGTGCTCAATTCGGTGGGGGAGATGCTGTTCGAGGTGCCGGAGGCGGTGGAGGCGTACTTCGCGGCCTCCGCCGATCTGCACGTCCTGGTGTGGCGGGCGCTGCTCGCGGTGTGGGAATCCACGGCCGGTCCATCCCAGGCACAGCTGGGCGCTGTTCGAGGATCTGTTCGCCATGTACCACGAGAAGGTGCTGGCCAGATTCGACGAACTGCTGGGTATGGGCCTGGATTCCGCGGTGCACCGGCAGAGCGCGTCCGCCTGATCAGACGGCGGTCGCCATGGCCGCCGCCACGAGCGCGCCGATGATGGCCAGCGCTAGCACCGCCAGGATCACCCGGTTGCCTTTGGTGGGTGGCTCGGCGGGTGGATGGACGGTCATGGATCTGTCTCCTCATCGATATGGGTGGTGGACGCCATCGTATTCCGGGGGCTCCCAATATATTTGGAGTCCCCGACGTTGGGGCATTATCGCAGCCGCTTCCCTGGCCACGCCGAGGAAACCAGGGTGGTCGATGAGGAAACGCGCCACCCGCTCGACCTCGGGTCCGCCCGTCACCCATGGGGGCCCGGCTGGTGCGGGGGAAGGCGCGGGTGAGCCGGTAGGCCAGCCAGAATTCGGCGCGCAGCGGCAGGAGGGCGCGGTTGCCTCGATCGCGCCGACGATCCGGCCCGGTCGGGGAGTGCCGGCGGACTGCGCCGACTACGTCGCCGAAGCTGAACGATGTCGGCGCTCGGCACTGGCCGCACGGCGAAACCACCGCCGGTGAGAACCGCTGTGGCCCAGGCGCGCAGCACCAGTGTGTCAAGACCCGCGCGGCGATCGCTCCCACTACGGCGACGATGATAAACATGATGGTGGCGAGTGGGATGGCCCCACTTCCTCGGGATTGTCCCAGACAGAATGGGGATCGGATCTGGTCCCGGCTAGTCGACTCTATTCGCGGGACTGCGCGGTCCTACATAACTGGGTACATTGTCTCAGACGGAAATTCGAGGAGGAGGACGACCGTATGACCGAGGCGCTGCCCGACCGGCCGACCGTGACCAGCCCGCCCCTGCTCGCCCGCCGTTGGACCATCGACGACATCCCCGACCAGACCGGCCGGACCGCCGTGGTCACCGGCGCCAACAGCGGGCTCGGTCTGCGCACCGCGGAAGCCCTGGCCGCCAAGGGTGCGCACGTCCTGCTCGCCTGCCGCAATGAGCTCAAGGCCGCGGCCGCGCTGGAGCAGGTGGGTGCCGCGGCCACCGGCCCCAAACCCGAAGTGCTGCCGCTGGATCTGGCCGACCTGACCTCCCTCCGCCGTGCCGCCGACCACCTCGATGTGCGCGGCACGCCCATCGACATCCTGGTCAACAATGCGGGCGTAATGGCCCTGCCGCGACATCAGCGCACCGCCGACGGCTTCGACGCGCAGTTCGGCACCAATCACCTGGGCCACTACGCATTGACCGGACTACTGCTGCCCCAATTGCTGCGCGCACCCGAAGCCCGCGTGGTGACCGTGTCGTCCATCGCCGCCTGGGGCGGCCTGATCAACTGGCTGGATCCGAATTGGCGGGTGGTGTACAGCCGTTGGCTGGCCTACGGCCAATCCAAACTCGCCAATCTTCTGTTCACCGCCGAATTGCAGCGGCGGGCCCGGGCCGCCGGGTCGACGCTGACCGCGGTAGCCGCGCACCCGGGTCTGTCGGCGACGAATCTCTACGATTCCGGCTCGGAAAAAGGCGTGGCGGCGGCCTTCGCGGCCGTCCAGCAGCGAATGCTGTTCTCGCTGGCGCAATCCGACGCCAAGGGCGCGCTGCCGCAACTGTATGCCGCGACCATGCCCGGCCTGGCCGGCAACTCCTACTGCGGCCCGGCCTTCGGGACCTTCGGATATCCCCGCCGTACCCTGCGAAATCCCCTTGCCTACAGCCGATTCCAGGCCCGTAAGCTTTGGGAGCTCAGTGCGGAGCTGACCGGCGTCGACTACCGGTGGGCCTGACCGGCGGCCGGAGCTAGGACGGGTAGACCGCGATCTCGATGAGATTCCCGTCGAGATCGCGGCAGTAGTGCGAGACCATCTCGCCCAGCGCGCCGATCTTGACCACCGGGCCGTTGACGATCTCGACCCCGCACGCGGTCAGGTGCTCCGCGACCGCCTCGGGCGCGGCCGTGGTCACGAAGCAGAGGTCCTGTGCCCCAGCGGCTTCGGTGGCCCCGGTGGTCCAGTTCGGGTCGGTGTCCAGCGCGCCGACCGGCCGGAGATTGATCTTCTGATTCCCGAAGGTGAGCGCGAGCCGCCCGGCGGGGCCGAACCGCTCCACGCTCATGCCCAGCACGCGGGCATACCAGTCGGCTGTCGCCACCGGGTCGAGACAGTTGATGACCACATGATCGAAACGGTCCACGGTGAATGCCATGTCCGCATTCTCCGTGCGTCCCGCAGCAAGATCAACGGCGGCGCAATAGCATTCCGCGAATGTAGGCCGCCTGGCCGGAATGCTGAATATCGTCGTCGACCACGCTGATCAGGCGGACTCCCAGGGTGACCGGCGGATCCCAGCGGGTGTCCACGATGCGGGGGAGATCGGCGTCGGTCAGCGTGGACACGTACCCGATGGTCTGATCGTGCACCGCGTCGAAGTAGCCGAGCAGCAAGTCGGCGGAAACGCCGTCCAGCCGCGCCACTTCGGCGGAACTGTGCGCGTATCCGGTGGCGGAATCGTCGAAGGGCAGGTCGAATCGCTTCGCCCAGCCCTGCGCCGTCCACACCTGTTCGAGGCCCGCGACATCCGCGATGTGATCGTCCTGCACGCGGGTCAGATGCCAGATCAGCCAGGCGATGGAATTGGCATCCCCGTCCGGCCGCGTGGCCAGTTCCGCCGGGGTGAGCCCGTCCACCGCGCCGTGCACGTTCTCCTTGATCCGCCCGAATGCGTCCACCAGCAAGTCAGCGCTCGTCATGCCCTCATCCAATCACCACGGGCCGGAGGTTATTCCGAGGCGCGCGCCCAATCCGGAACCCAGGTGCCGGGACGGTCCACATCCGCGCCGGCCAGATGGCCGTGCAGCGCGGCCAGCGTGGGATGGGGGTCCGCGGCGCGCTGGAGCAGGGAGTGCGGGTAGACGGGCGTGGGGTCACGCAGCGGCACCCGCCGCAGACCGTGGGTGTCGGGCCAGAGGAAGCGGGTGTCCTCGCCGACCAGCGTCGCGACCTCCGGGGAATCGGCGACCGCGTCCAGCAGCGGCTCCAGGCCGAAATTCGGGCCGACCGAATCGATGGTGAGATCGAAGGCCGCCGCGAGTGACGCGTAATAGGCGGACCATTCGGTACCGCTCACCAGGCTCGGCATCCAGATGCGATGGCCGGCCAGATCTTCCGGCGACAATGTCCGCGCCTTGGCCAGCCGGTGGGCCGGGCCGACGAGCAGCTCCAGCGGCTCGTCGAAGATCGGCGTCGCTTGCAGGCCCTCGGGCAGTGGGTGCCCCGGCGCGGGCACACAGCGGAACGCGGCGTCGACCGAGCCCTCCAGCAGCGCCTCCATGGCCGCGCCCGCGTGCGGGAGCCGCACCACGTCCAGTTCGAAATCGGGATGGGCGCGGTGGAAGTCGCGCAGCAGCCCGGCCGGGGCGAGCTGGCGACCCACCACATCCACGCGCAGCGCCCGGCGGCCCGGGCTCACCGAGGCCAGGGCGCGTTCGGTGGTGTGGAGCAGGGTGCGGGCATGGGGGAGGAAGGCCTGCCCGTCGAGGGTCAGGCGGGCGCCGCGCGCCGTGCGGGTGAACAACCGGACGCCGAGCGTCTTCTCCAGGGCCGCAATGCGTTTCGAGACCGCCTGCTGGCTGATCGACAGATCCGTGGCGGCGTCCTGGAAACGTTCCGTGTCCGCCACCGCGACGAAGGTGCGCACGGCCTCGAGATCCATGCGACGAGAGTATGCGCACAACGTCCGGTTGTGGCTCGCGGGCGGTTCGGTTGTTTGATCCCGAGGTCGCGGGTCTGCTTCGATCTTGCCGGACAACGACGGCGGGACAGCACGAGGCGGGCGGTATGGCGGGCAGGCGGTCACTGGGACGCGGATTCGGCTGGTTGTGGACGGCTTTCGCGGTGAGCACGGCGGGATCGTGGCTGGCCTTCGACGCCTTCCCGTTGATCGCGGTGCTGGTCCTGCACGCCGGGCCCGGGCAGGTGTCGCTGCTGGCGGCAGCCGGACTGGCGGTGGGCGCGGTGGTGGCGATCCCGCTGGGACCGTGGATGGAATTCCGGCGCAAGCGGCCGGTCATGATCGCCACCGATCTGGCGCGCTTCGCGGTGGTGCTGAGCGTGCCGCTGGCCTTCGCGGCGGGCGTGCTGAGTTTCGCGCAGCTGGTGGTGGTTTCGGTGATCGTCGCGGCCTCGGACATCGCATTTCGGGCGGCGTCGGGGGCATACCTGAAAACCCTGCTGCCCAAGGAAGACCTGCTCCTGGCGAACGGGCGATTCGAATCGACCATGTGGACGGCGTCCGTGCTGGGCCCGCCGCTCGGGGGCGCGGCGATCGGGATCTTCGGACCGGTGGTCACCGTGGCGGCCAATGCCGTCAGCTTCCTGTTGTCCGCCTTGGGAATTCGGGCCATCGGCGGGGGTGAGCCGCAGCCCGCGCCGAGCGGGAGCGGGGGCTTCCGGATGGGCGAGCTGGTCGAGGGCTGGCGCTACATCCTGACCCACCGCGCGCTGCGACCGCTGTTCGTCAACACGATCCTGGTCAACGGCCTGATCCTGGCGACCCAACCGTTGCTGGCCGTCATCATGCTGCGCGATCTCGGCTTCGCGCCCTGGCAGTACGGGCTCGCGTTCGGCATTCCCTGCCTCGGCGGCCTGATCGGCTCGCGGGCGGCGACACCGCTGGTCGGCCGGTTCGGTCAGCGCCGGGTGCTCGTCGCCACCGGGATGCTGCGCGCCTGCTGGGTGCCCGCCCTCGCCTGCATCGGCCCCGGCCTCGCCGGCCTGCTGGTGGTGATCGTGGTGGAATTCGGCCTCATCACCTGCTGCGGAGTCTTCAACCCGGTCTACGCGACCTTCCGCCTCGAACGCGCCACACCCGACCGCACCACCCGCATGCTCTCCGCCTGGTCCATCACCAGCAACATGAATACCGCGGCCATGACGGCCCTCTGGGGCCTCCTCGCCGCCGTCACCGGCCCCCGCACCGCTATCGCGCTCGCCGGACTGCTCATGCTCGCCACGATTCCGCTGTTGCGCCCCAACAGTTTTCCCGACCTCCCCGCCGCGGAACCCGTAGCCGCCGCTACAAGCTGAAGGCGATCGCGCGCAGCACGAGCACCGCGATGAACACCACGGTGAAGGCGAGGTCGATCGAGACGCCGCCGAGCCGGACCGGTTTCAGGACCCTGCGCACCGGCGCGATCACCGGCTCGGTGAGGCGATGAACGACATCCCGAGCCTTCCGCAGCGCCGGCGGGGTGTCGCCGAGCACGCCGATCCAGTCGATGATGAGGCGGGCCAGCAGCAGCAGCATGAACAGCGTCAGGGCGAGCCCGAGCAGGGAACCGAGGAATGACATGGCGAACTCCTTCATAGTGGCCGCCCTCAGGGTGATCAACGCCGCGACGCCGTCGAAAGTGCCCTCATCGTCGACCACGCTCGGCAGGTTCGGCGGCGGGCTCGCCGCAGCCGTGCGAGAATCTGGGCTGCAGCTCACCCGAGATCGCACAAGGAGTCGCCGTGAGCAAGAAGTATCTGGTCGGCCTGCCCCTGGCCGTCGCCGCCATGTCACCGGCCCTGGTGGCTGTCGATGCCGCGACCGCCCAGGCCGCCGTTCCGACCTACACCTGTACCGCGCAGACGTGGGCGGGGGAGCAGTTGCCCGCCGTGACGGTGGAGGCCAAACACGGGAAGCATCAGGCGCAGGGCGTCGCGCAGACCATGTGGGGCGGGGTCGCCAAGTTCGCGACCATCGATTGCAAGATCGGCAACTGATACCGCGAGATCGGTAACCGAATCCGGGCCGCGCTCAGATGGCGCGGCGATGGTTCAGATAGGCGAAGGAGGCGAGGCCCAGCGGGATCTGGCACCAGAAGGTGAGGAGCCGGAATCCCAGGGCCGCGCCGACCGCCACCCCGCCGGTCAGGCCCGCGACCGCGGTGAGGCCGGCCGCGATGGTGATCTCCTTGGTGGCCACCCCGTTCGGGGAGGGCAGTAGCGGGGCCAGGGCCACGGTCACCAGTTCCACCACGAACGTGTCGGGCAGGCTGAGGTTCGCGCCGACCGCGTGCAGCACCGCCCACAGCGCCACCACCATGAGCAGCGGCTGGATCAGCGCACAGATCCAGAGGGCCGCCGCGCGGCGCGGACGGACCGCGGTGGCTGCCACCGATTTCCAGGCCAGTTCGGCATCCGAGCGCGCGTGCCGCATGCGGGCGGGCAGCCGCCGCCAGCCGCCGTGCGCCTGCACCCGGCGGTTCATCGCCCGCGCGGCCACCGCCACGACGATGCCTCCCGCGAGCACGGCGATGATCATGATCGCGGCTGTGTGCCAGAGATTTCCGCCGATCAGGTGGTGCCACCACGCCGAAGCACGGGGACCCAGGTCGTGCCACGGGGGTTGCGCGCCATTGCGGCTCATCAGGCCCGGCGCGGCCAGCGCCGCGATCACCACCAGCGGAACCCGCACCACCAGCGCGGCGAATCCCATCAGCGCGATGGACGCCACCGCGCCGGTATGACTGAGTCCGGTGCGGCGCAGAAACCGCATCCGCAGCAGCAGTGAGGCCGCGGGCACCAAGCCGATGGCGGGTACCGCGAGCTGGAGGGCGAACAGCTGCCGGGTGGAGGTGTCGGCCGGTATCGAACCACGCAGCATGAAAACCGAGGTGGGCCAAAGGGCGAGGGTGGCGAGCGCGGCCAGCAGCAGCCAGCGCGGGTCGGCTCCGGCGAGGGCGTGGACTCCGGTCAGGACCGCATCCCGCTGCCAGAATGCCGCGGCCATCACCAGCACGGTGAAGACGATGGTGAGTAGTGCCTTTCTCGCAGATGCGGGAACGGCCGCCATCTGCCCTCCTAGGTATCGCAGATATCTGTTTTCGCCGGTGAATCGCATTTGCGCAGCTCAACATCAACGCGGTCGGTGACGCATGGACTCGCGTCGCCCGATCGGTCCGTGGCGTGTTGCCGGGAACCCGCCTCCTGATCACGGCGCTGCCGGACCGGCGCTTCCTATCGGGCTGGTCGTTCTGCTGGCGTGGGGTGTAGCCGGCACCTGGCGGGCGAGGACTACCTGGTCCGGACCGCAGTCGCGGACCCATCGGTGATTCGAACCGAAGGCAATGGATTGCCGCGTTCATTGAACACGATCTGAAGATCGAAAACGAGTGCGGTGTTGCAGACGGAGAAAATCTTTACAGCCCATCGGTATCGATCACCCGGATTCCGCCAATCGACAGAACGGTCGTCTTCCAAGAGCGCCAGGGCGATTCACCGCGGATCCGGGTAGGCTCCTGGCAATGGGGAGTGCCGAGATCAAGTCGTAGGGCAGGGACACGACGTGGCGAATTCCATGACCGCGAGCGCAGTGCTTGCCGAACTCGAACCGGTGGCGGAAGCGAATCTGAACCGGCACCTCTCGGTGGCCAAGGAGTGGCATCCGCACGACTACGTGCCCTGGGACGAGGGCCGCAACTTCGCCGCCCTGGGCGGAATCGACTGGGAACCCGGGCAGTCCCGGCTCAGTCCGGCGGCGCGGGCCGCCATGATCACCAATCTGCTCACCGAGGACAATCTGCCCTCCTACCATCGGCTGATCTCCGACTCGTTCACCCGTGAGCGTGCCTGGGGCACCTGGGTGGACCGCTGGACCGCCGAGGAGAACCGGCACGGGATCGCCATCCGCGACTACCTGGTGGTCACCCGCGCGGTCGATCCGGTGGCGCTCGAGCATGCCCGCATGATCTGCGTCGGGACCGGCGTCGACGACCCCACCGGAACCGGTGACCATGCCGTTCTGCAGGGCGTCGCCTACGTGACGTTCCAGGAGCTGGCCACCCGTGTCTCGCACCGCAATACGGGCAAGGCCTGCCACGATCCGGTGGCCGACCGGCTGCTCGCCCGTATCGCCACCGACGAGAACCTGCACATGGTCTTCTACCGCAATATCTGCGGCGCGGCCCTGGACCTGGTCCCCGACGACGCCCTCGCGGCGATCACCGCGGTCATCGAGAACTTCCGCATGCCCGGTGCCGGCATGCCCGACTTCCGCCGCAACAGCGTCCTCATCGCCAAGCACGGCATCTACGATCTGCGCCAGCATCTCGACGAGGTGATCCTCCCGGTGCTGCGCAAATGGAATATCTTCGAGCGCGCCGACTTCACCGCGCGCGGCGAGCAAGTCCGGGACAGCCTGGCCACGTACCTGGACAAACTCGGCAAGGACGTGGTCCGGTTCGAAGAGCAGCGCGACCGTGCGCTCGCCCGCGATGCCGCCCGCCGGGCCGCCGCGACCACCTGAACCCACCCGCATGTGAACAGCCACCGCGCTGTCCACAGCCCCCTCCTTTCCGCCGAGCCCTCCCGTCCCGCCACCGCTAGGGTGTGGTCCACACGAAGGGGGAGGCATGACAGACATGCTGCGCGCCGACATCACGGCGCTTCGAATCATGGCGGCGGGCATCCACTCCGAAGCCGGGACCATCTCGGCCATAGACCCGGTCGACCTGATCGCCAAAGTCGTTCGGGCCATGCCGAATTCCGCGATCAGCGCCGCCGCTGTCACCGTCGGCGACCCGCTCCTGGCCGTCCTTCGCGGGCTGGCCGCCCACCTCCACACCTTCGCCGACACCACCGCCCGCACCGCAACCACCTATGAGGCCACCGAACTAGCCCTCGAAACCCAGCTGGACGGCTACCTGCACGGCGCTTCCTGACCGGCCCGCCGGTCCGGCAGCCGCGCGAACAACGAACTCGCCTCCTGCTGAACGGTGTTCGCCATTGGCGCCTACCGGTGCGGCGTTCCGCGCCGAGGGTGACCAGTGGCGCGTTGGACGGAGTTGGGCGCCTGGGGCGCGGGTCGCTTGCGCCCGGCGGCAGTGCGGATTTCGCGAATCGGAAGGGATTGCGTGGGGAGGCGCGATGGTACGAGCGGGGTTTTCGCAAGTGCGAGGGTGGGAGCCGGGCGCTGCGATCCGCGCCAGTTCTGGTGTGGCGGTGGCTGATTCGGCGTTCTCCGGGGCCATGACACGGGTGGGGCGCCTGGCCGATGTCACGGTCGCCGGGTGGCAGGGCGCGGCGGGGACGGCGGCCGCGCTGCGGGCATGGGAGTCCCAGCTGGCGGCGAACCATGTCGGTGCGGCACTGCTCGACATCGCCGACGCATTCGCTGAGGCGGGCGCGCTCGAGCGAGTGTGCGCGCTGGTCGGGCAGCTCGCCGACGAGGCCCGGGACACCGGCTGCCGGATCGCGGAGGACGGCACGGTCCGCGGGCCGCGCTCCGATACCGGGAACTCGGCGCTGGACTTGATCTTCCAGGCGGGTTTCGACGCGAAGGCGAAGCAGGTGCAGGCCCGGCTGGTGCCCCTGCTGGATCTCGCGGGGGAGATCGACGAGCGGGTCGGGGCCCGCCTCGGCGCGGTGGCGGAGGCGCTGGCGGGGTTGGCCGTGGATCCGACGGGTGGCGGGCCGAGTACTCGGGTCGCGGGGATTCTCGACGGGACCGCGAGTCTTCCGGAAGATCCCACAGTGCTCTGCGCGCTGTGGAAGTCGCTGACACCCGCGGATCAGGACGCGCTGTTCGCGGCCGATCCGTTGCTCGGGGACCGCGATGGGGTGCCGGCATTGGCTCGCGACCACTACAACCGGATCGCCTTACAGAGGTTGCGGGCCGAGGCCGCGGCGGAGGATCGGCGGCTGGCCGACCAGCACCGGGACTGGACGCGGCACGAGAACTTGCCGACCACCAGCGCGGGCTGGATTCGGTTGCGGGAGTGGGAAGCCGCGCGGGCGGAGGCGCGGACGCGCGATGCCGGGTACGCGGCGCTCGCGAATCAGGCCGGGGATCCGGGCTCGGGCCGATTGATGCTGGCGGTGGATCGGAACGGCCACGGCGCGATCGCACTGAA
Organism: Nocardia sp. NPDC051981; assembly: GCF_040680715.1. Lineage (NCBI taxonomy): Bacteria > Bacillati > Actinomycetota > Actinomycetes > Mycobacteriales > Nocardiaceae > Nocardia > Nocardia sp. NPDC051981. Next base: position 40,449 of record NZ_JBFAXK010000035.1, read on the forward strand.
CAATCCGGATCTCGCGGTCAATGTCGCGACCTTCGTTCCCGGTACCGGATCGTCGCTGACCGGTATCGGTGTCGGGGTCGACCGCGCGCGTGCGCTGCTCGATGCGGCCGAGCGAGCCGATCCGGCCGCGCGGACGTCGGTCATCGCGTGGTACGGGTACGACGCACCGCCGGATCTGGCCGAGGCGGTGCGTGATCGCCGGGCTCGGGCGGGCGCGCCCGCGCTGGATCGGTTCGAGAGTGGACTGCGGGCCGGCCACCCCGGGCTCGCGGCCCATCAGACGGTCGTCGGGCACAGCTACGGGAGCGTCGTGATCGGAGCGGCGGCCAGCGGAGCGAACTCTCTGGCTGCCGACGATGTGGTGTTCGTGGGAAGTCCTGGGGTAGGTGTTGATGATGTTTCGAAATTGCACTTGACGGGTATTCCTGCGGGCCACAACGGTGCGCATGTCTACGCCACGGCCGACCCCGCTGATCCGGTGCCCAGGTTCGGACAGTTTCTCCATGGGGTCGATCCGGTCGATCGCGAATTTCGCGCAACGGCTTTCACTTCTTCCGGGGCCACTATCGACCTTCCCGTGTTGCGGGCCCTGCCGTTCGATGTCGTGTCACACGGAAACTACTGGGAGCCTGCGAATCCGGGCCTGTGGCATCAGGGTGAAATCATCGCCGGACGCTATGGCCAATGATCCCGAACGGGCGGTTCGTTGCGTCGTGATAGCCGTAACCGCTGGTTGCGGATTAGTTGCGGGAGTGCCCGTACCATGGCTTTGGGCGGCCGACCAAACTGGTTTGAAACGGTCGGGTTCATGCTAGGGTTCCGTCCAGGTTGGAATGGGAAGTCGGAGACAAATGCGCACTGAGAACATCAATAGAAAGTTCAAACTGCACGACGAGCGCAGGATCGCAGCCCAACTTCCAGAGCAACTTCTTGGTTTAGATGTCGTGGGTTTTGGGAAGTTAGAAGAGTTTCCGGGTGAGTTGCTGAACTCCTTCGGGGAATTCGCGAAGGGTTCCGTGCCCCCGCAGTCCCGCATCTATCGCAATGCGCAGCCGAATCTCATCGATGCCTGGGTGCTGGAGCTGTTGCGCGGTGCGCGCATCGGCGACCGCTTCTACCTACGGACCGGGCTGGAGTACTTCCCCTGGGCCGACTGCCGCGTTCTCGACCACCGCTGGCTGGAGTCGCTGCGTCGCGTCATGGGCACCAACCAGGGATACATTGCGCACGACAAGGACTCGGCCGTCATGACGATCGGCACGCAGTACGAGGTGCTCGGCTTCGTCGCCGGCTCCGGTCTGCCGAGCGGAGCCGAGGCCGTGCCGGTCGAGGATGTCCCGACCCGCCGTATCGTCCAGGCCCCCGCCGGATCGCCGGACCAGGTGACCACGGCGCTCAACGGCGACCTGCGGGCCCGCCGCCTGGCCGCGCTGAACTCCGACGCACCCGCCGCCCGCGACCTGGACCCGGCCGCTGCGCTGGCCGCCATGCCGGATCTGCCGGCGACGCCCGCCCAGGACAAGCCGGCCCCCCAGATCGTGGATGTGCTACCGGTTCCCGCGCCGGAGGCGGTCGCCGCCCCCGAGTCCGCGGCGCTCGAGCCGGCCGCGTCCGCGGCGCCCGAGACCGTCGCCCCGAAGGGCGCCGCGCCGGCCGCCGCCCAGCCGATGCCCGTACGCGACGAGGCGCCCACTCAGCTCATCTCTCGCATCGTGGTGCCTACCGAAACCGACTGACTGCTCGCGCGACCCACGGTCCCGATCCGAACTCGCCGGACGACCGTGGGTCCGAACCGAACCGGCCGGGCCCGGCTTACGTTGTTCTGATACGCCGGGCTTCGTTCGCCGAGTTCGAAAGAGCCGATATATGTCGACATTCAATGGGCTGCCCGCCCATGTCCTGCTGGTGCACGTGATTGTCGTGCTGGTCCCGCTGACCGCGGGGTTGCTGATCCTGTGTGCACTGTGGCCCGCGGCCCGCAGCCGGTTGATCTGGCCGACGGCCGTCCTGGTGGTACTGGTGACGGCATTGACGCCGGTGACCGTGGAGGCGGGGGAGTGGTTCCAGCGGCAGCTCGGTAATCCCCCGGTGGTGGACGAGCACGCGCGACTCGGCCATCAGATGCTGTATTTCGTTGCGCCGCTGCTGGTTTCGACCGTGCTGCTGGTCTTCGTGCACCTGCGGCGCGGCCGCGGGAAGCCGCTGGGCCGGGCGGTGCCGGCGCTGATCGCACTGCTGGTGATCGCGAGCGGCGCGGCGGCCGGGTGGCAGACCTACCGGGTCGGGGACTCGGGGGCGCACGCGGTGTGGAACGGCGTGCTCAACCACTGACGGAGACGACTGTCGTGACCCGGCGGCCGGTCTGCGGGGCGGTCGCCGGGCCACGGCAGTGCGGGCACGGTCAGATCTTGCGGATGACCGTGACGACCTTGCCGAGAATCTGGGCGTCATTGCCCGGAATCGGTTCGAACAGGGGGTTGTGCGGCATCAGCCACACCTGGGATCCGGTGCGCTTGAAGGTCTTCACGGTGGCCTCGCCCTCGATCATGGCGGCCACGATGTCCCCGTTGTCGGCCACGTTCTGCTGCCGCACGACCACCCAGTCGCCATCGCAGATGGCGGCGTCGATCATGGACTGACCGACGACCTTCAGCAGGAACAGCGAACCCTCGCCGACCAGTTCGCGCGGCAGCGGGAAGACATCCTCCACCGCCTGCTCGGCCAGGATCGGGCCACCGGCGGCGATCCGGCCCAGCACCGGGACGTAGGTCGGGACGGGGTGCTCGTCGGAGGCATCGGCCTCGGTATTGACCGCGCGTAGCTGCGACACGCCGGCGGTGGCGCGCACCGCCGTCTCGTCCAGGCCCCGGACATCCACGGCGCGTGGGCGATTCGGGTCGCGGCGTAGATAGCCCTTGCGCTCCAGTGCCCGGAGCTGGTGCGCCACCGAGGAAGTCGAGGTGAGGCCGACGGCATCGCCGATCTCGCGGATGCTGGGCGGATAGCCGCGGTCGTGCACCGAGGTGCGGATGACCTCCAGCACCTTGCGCTGGCGCACGGTCAGATCGGCGCCGACACCGGACGATTCGGACAGGGGGCCGCCACCGTCGGGACCAAGGGGTCCGTTCTCACCATCCGCGCCGCCGTGTTCGCTCACCGCCGCCGTCCTCCGTTCACTGCTGTCGCTCACCGGAATTCGTTCCCGGAAGCGGTTCATCGTGCGTCCGGGGAACTCGTGTCTCGACTGTAGTCCGTGTGACGCGTGTGATCAAACATCTGTTCGACGCATGTCGGGGAAATCAGTGACATTGTCGGTGGGCCGTGGTAGAAATTCGAACATCAGTTCTTCGAACACATGATCGAGTCAGTTGTCCAGCATCATTCGGTCCGCCCTACTTTGGAGGTTTCTTCGATGCGCGCCGTGGTCAGCGAAATCGACACTCTGGGAAGCGATCTGGGATTCGACAGCATCCCCTCGGAGCTGCGTTCGGATCGGTTCCGGACCGGGACGCCCGCGGCCGCGGGCCGTCCCACCCTGGACCGTCGCCCCTGCCGCGCGCGGGTCCGGCCCGCCGCCGGCGCAGGTGTTCGACGCGACCATGTCGTCGTGCGACACGCGGCCCGGCGCGCCCGTGGCGCGCATCCGCTGGATCGGGTGCAGCGCGCCCAGGTCGGTCTGGCGGCCCTGGCCATCACCGCCTTGATGAGCGCGCTGGCCGTGGCCGGTCTGATCGGACTGGCCCACTTGCGTTCCGGCGACTTCGATTCGCAGACCACACCGTCCTCGGTTCAGATGGTCCCGGCGCCGGTGCGATAGCGAGCTCGCTGCTGTGGTAGTTGCCCGGTCATAGCCGTTATTCGGGATAGAGCTCGACGGCCATGGGCGTGGCCGAAAATGCAGATTGAAAACTGAAACGTGTTGCTAGCGTCCCCCTGGATGTGACAGAGGCTACATCCGCGCGGGCCGTGCTCCGGCCCGCGCGCACAGCGACAGGGGGCGTTCAATGCCGAGAGTTCGAGGGCTGATCCGGGTGGCCGGTGTCCTCACCTGCCTGGTGGTCGGGCTGGTGACCGCACCGGCCGCGCATGCGGAGTCCGCCTATGCCGCGTATCTGGATCTGCCGTCGGTCAATGGTGACGGCGCGGGCGGCGGCGGATTGAATCCCGCACTGCCCCTGGATCCCGACACCCTGCGCGCCGCGCTCGACGACGCGCGCGCCGCGGGTGTCGAGCCGCGGCACTACGCGACTCTGCTGCATCAGTACTGGCTGGTCACCGCGACCCGGAATGCCGATATCGACCTGGCAGCCTGGGATCCCGGGCGCGGCGTCGCGGCGAATACCCGCACCTTCACCCAGGTCTACGTGAACTACCTGCGGCTCAACAACGCGCACCCGGACTACTGGTGGACCGGACTGGCCGGGCTGGCCGGCGGGTCGTTCGCGTCGGGCTTCTTCGACATGGGCGATGTGTCGGCGATTCTCACCGTGCCGGGCATCCATCAGCTCGGTGACTCGGTGGCCGATCTGCTGCGCGGCACCCCGTCGCAGCTGCTGGACATCCTGCCCGCCGACATCCGGACCCTCGGCACCGCGGGCGAGCGGCTCACCGCCGATGATCTGGCCTGGTACCAGACCCGGCTGATGATCATGCAGAAGCACATCTTCATCGACCAGGTGCCCATGCACGAGGCCTACGCGGCCGCGGGCCTGGCCGGTGTCGAGGAGATGTACCGGGCCGGCGTGCTGGACGAGAACGCCGTCACAGCCTGGCGCGAGATCGATTCCGGGACCCCCGACGGCCTGGCCGACGCCGCGCTGCGCATGACCGACCGGGAACAGAACCAGATCATCGCCGACCAGTGGGATGTCACCTCGCACGGCCGCGGCGACCTGGGCCGGGTCATGACCTACGTGAGCACGATCGCGGGCAAGGCCGCCGTTCCCGGCGTCCGCGCGCCCGGCGTCTTCGCTCCCACCACCCTCATCACGGGCGCGATGTCGCTGCGCGCCCCGCTGCCCGACTTCAACTGGGCCGACCGCGACACGCGGTGGAACTACATCACCCACGATCTGCTGCCGCGCTACCTGGAACTGTGCGCGAATCCGGCCGCCGCGAGACCGGTTCTGGCCGTGCCGTTCCCGGTCATGCTGACCAACGGCCGGCTGGTGCAGCGCCTGCCGGATCTGCTCGCCGACCTGACCTCCCAGTGGCAGGTGACCACCTGATTCGGGCCTGCGGACACGGGCGGACGCCGCCGATCGGGTCCGTCACGGTATCCTCGAGATTGCTCGAGGTTGCTGTGGAAGCCCAGGCATCGACGAAGGATCCCGGATGCATTGCCCGTACTGTCGTCATCCCGATTCGAGGGTGGTCGACTCGCGTGAGGCCGAGGAAGGCACCGCCATCAGGAGGCGACGTGCCTGCCCGGAGTGTGGGCGCAGGTTCACCACGGTCGAAACCGCGATCTTGTCGGTCGTCAAGCGCAGCGGCGTCACCGAGCCGTTCAGCCGCGAGAAGGTCATCCGCGGCGTCAGCCGCGCCTGCCAGGGCCGCGAGGTCGATTCCGATGCGCTGAACCTGCTCGCGCAGCAGGTGGAGGATGCGGTGCGCGCCAAGGGTTCCCCCGAGGTGCCCAGCCACGAGGTCGGCCTCGCCATCCTCGGCCCGCTGCGTGATCTCGACGAGGTCGCCTACCTCCGCTTCGCCTCGGTCTACCGATCCTTCAGCTCCGCCGAGGATTTCGAACGCGAGATCGCCGACCTGCGCAAGCACCGCGCCGACCACACCGTGGGCGCGGCAACCAAGTGAACGGGCGACCGCTATCGGTCACCCCACATCGATTCCCGGTCCGGCCCCGAGCAATTCGGAGCCGGACCACTTCATTTCCCGGCGTCCCATGCCCGGCGGAGGGGCGATGCGCTGACCCGCAACTGCTTTCCGAGAAGGTATGTGCGCCAGTGCATGTCGGTGGTGTTGCACGAAAGATCGTGCCCCGTCAGCGCTTTTGCTGGGGTGGGCGGCGGGCGATGTCGATCGCCTTCTCGATGCGCTTCGCCGACACCGGGTAGGGGGTGCCGAGCTGCTGGGCGAAGAGGCTGACGCGGAGTTCCTCGATCATCCACCAGATTTCGACGATGTCGCGGCCGCCCCGGCGCGCCTCGGGGAGATTGCCGACGAGGCGGTCGTAGGCGGCGTGGACGCGGTCGAGTTCGACCAGGCCGGCGCGGTCGCGGTTGGCGGAGGCGGGGAGCGCCTCCAGGCGCAGGCGGGCGGCTTCCAGATAGCGGGGGAGTTCCCGCAGCCGGGCGCTGCCCCACTCGGCGATGAATCCGGGGAAGATCAGGTCGTCGAGCTGGTGCGTGACATCGTCGGTGGCGTCCCGGTCGCGGGATTCGGCGAGGGCGGCGCGCAGCCGGTGCGCCTCGGCGAGGACCGGGACGACCGAGCGGACGATGGTCGCGACGGCCGTGGTGAACTGCGGGCGGACCTTCTCCACCAGCGCCTGGAATTGCTCGGGGCTGCGCACCGGTCCGCCATTGGCGGCGATGAGTTCGTCGGCGGCGCAGGCGCGGCAGTCCTCGACCAGGGCGTCGAGGGTGCCGTACGGATTCTGGCTCAGCGCGAGGCGATCGGTGGGCGGCAGGCCCGCGGTGACGGCGCGGGTATTGGTGGTGATCGCGCCCAGCAGCAGGGCGCGGGTGCCGGTGCGCATGGCGGTGGCCTGGGCGGCGGGGGAGCTGAGGACGCGTACGGCCACGCCGTCCGCTTCCGCGACCAGGGCCGGATAACCGGTAATGGTCTGACCGCTGACCTGGCGCTTCACCGAGGACGGCAGGGTGCCCAGGGATTCGGAGGTCCACACCGTGGACGGGGCCCGCTCGGCGGCGTTGTTGGCGCGCGCCACCGACTTCGAGACCTGTTCCGCCAGGCTGGATTTCAGCTCGGTCAGGCTCTTGCTGCGGGCCACGACGGCGCCGGTCGGGTCGGTGGCGGCGAAGGTCATGCGCAGGTGGTCGGGCAGGCCCGCCGGATCGAGCATGGTGGCGGCAATGGTCACCGAGCCGAGCTGCGACAGCTCCCGGGCCAGCCCGGTGCGCAGTGGTTCGGCGCGCGGGGTGAGGCGGTCCAGGGCGGCCTTGGCGAAGTCGGGGGCGGGAACCACGGTGCGGCGCAGCTGTTTCGGCAGCGTCTTGATGAACGCGGCGGCCAGTTCCTCGCGCATGCCGGGGACCAGCCAGTCGAAGCCGACCGCGCGCACGTGCGCGAGCTGGGCGATCGGTATGTGCACGGTGACACCGTCGTCGGCCTGGCCGGGCTCGAACTGGTAGGTGAGCGGGAAGGTCAGCTCGCCCTGCCGCCAGCTGTCGGGGTAGGCGGTCGGATCCAGTAGTGCCGCATCCTCGTTCACCACCGTGGAGGCGGTGAAGTCCAGCAGGTTCGGATCGGTGCGCTGGGTCTTGCGCCACCAGCTGTCGAAGTGCCGCACCGACACGATGTCCGACGGGATGCGCTGGTCGTAGAAGTCGAACAGCACCTGATCGTCGACCAGGATGTCGCGCCGTCGCGCCCGATGCTCCAGATCCGCGACATCGTCGAGCAACTCGCGGTTCCGCGCGAAGAAGTCGTGCTTGGTCTGCCACTCGCCCTGCACCAGCGCATGCCGGATGAACAGCTCCCGCGACAATTCCGGATCGATCCGCCCGAAGTCCACCCGCCGCTGCGTCACCAGCGGAATGCCGTACAGCGTCACCCGCTCGTAGGCCGCCGCCGCACCCCGTTTCGCCGACCAGTGCGGTTCGGAGTACGTGCGTTTCACCAGGTCCCCGGCCAGCCGCTCGGCCCACTCGGGTTCGATCCGGGCCGCCGTCCGTCCCCACAAGCGCGAGGTTTCCACCAGCTCGGCCGCCATCACCCACCGCGGCGGCTTCTTGGCCAGCGATGAACCCGGGAAGATCATGAACTTGGCATTGCGGGCTCCCAGGAACTCCCGGGTCTCCGCCTCCCGCACACCGATATGCGACAGCATGCCCGCCAGCAGCGCCTGGTGGATCGACGTCACATCCCACGGCAGCGAGTCATTGTCCAGCCCCGCCTTCGCCGCGAGCGATTCGGCCAGGCCGGACTGCCCGCTCGATCCCGCGCCGCCGCCCCGGCGGCCCGAATCGTTGCCGCGTCCGCTGGACCTGCCGCGCCCGCTGTCATCGGCGCGGCGCGAATCCCGGCCGCGCACTGATCCGCCGCGGCGTGTGTCGTCGGCGACCGATGCCGACTCCGCACGCCCGGCCTCGGAGCTTTGCCCACCGCGCTGAGTGGCATTGCCGCCGTTGATGTTGCGGCCCTGCACTGAGCCTGCGGCGGCACCGCCGCGCTCGGCGGATTCGGTTCCGAAGCCGTTCCCGTCGTGCTCGGCACTGCCGGTACCGCTGCCACGGCCTGGATTACGGCCGCGGCGGTTACGCGGGTTGTTTCCGGCGTCGTCGGAAGGCGTTGCGGTGCGGTCGAATTGGGCGTCCGAGCCCGCGGTGTTCCAGCCGAGGCCGCGGGTGATGGTGCGGAGCTGGCCGTGCAGGTCCTGCCATTCGCGAATGCGGAGGTAGTGCAGGAACTCGTCGCGGCACAGGCGGCGGAACTGGTTGGAGGACAGGGCGTTCCGCTGTTCGCGGAGATAGTCCCAGAGGTGCAGGTAGGCCAGGAAGTCGGAGCCCTCGACGGTGAAGCGCGCGTGTTTGGTGTCGGCGGCCTGCTGGTGTTCGACGGGGCGTTCGCGGACGTCCTGGATGGACAGGGCCGCGACGATGATGAGGACCTCGGCGAGGCAGCCGCCGCGGTTGGCCTCGACCAGCATGCGGGCCATGCGCGGATCGACCGGGATCTGCGCCATTTCGCGGCCGATGGGGGTGAGGATCAGACCGGCATCGGGAATATCCTTGCGCGCGCCGGCTTCGGCCTCCGCCCGGGCCAGCGCGCCGAGCTCCTCGAGCAGCGCGATGCCGTCGCGAATGGCGCGGGCGTCGGGCGCCTCGACGAACGGGAAGCTCTCGATATCGCCGAGCCCGAGCGCGGTCATCTGGAGAATGACGGCGGCCAGGTTGGTGCGCAGGATCTCGGGTTCGGTGAACTGCGGCCGGGATTCGAAGTCGTCCTCGGAGTACAGCCGGATGGCGATACCGTCCGCGACACGGCCGCAGCGACCGGACCGCTGCCGCGCCGATGCCTGCGAGATGGACTCGATGGGCAGCCGCTGCACCTTCGTGCGCATGGAGTAGCGCGAAATGCGTGCGGTGCCAGGGTCGATCACGTAGCGGATGCCCGGTACCGTGAGCGAGGTCTCGGCCACATTGGTGGCGAGCACCACGCGCCGGCCGGTGTGCGATTCGAATACCCGGTGCTGCTCGGCCGCCGACAGCCGCGCGTACAGCGGCAGAATCTCGGTGCGCGGCAGCCGCATGTCCCGCAGCGAATCCGCGGTATCGCGGATCTCGCGCTCGCCGGAGAGAAAGACCAGAATGTCGCCGTCGCCCTCGGCCTGCAGTTCCCGCACCGCGTCGCCGATGGCGTCGGTGGGGTCGCGGTCGACGATCCGGGTGTCCTCGTCGTCGGGGTCCTCGGAGGTGACCGGAAGCGCCAGCGACAGCGGCCGGTATCGGACCTCCACCGGATACGACCGTCCCGACACCTCGACAATCGGTGCGGGCGTGCCGTTCTCGTCACTGAAGTGCCGTGCGAACAGCTCCGGGTCGATGGTCGCGGAGGTGATGATGATCTTCAGATCCGGCCGCTTGGGCAGCAGCTGCTTGAGATACCCGAGCAGGAAGTCGATATTGAGGCTGCGCTCGTGCGCCTCGTCGATGATGATCGTGTCGTAGCGGCGCAGCAGCCGGTCGCGCTGGATCTCGGCGAGCAGGATGCCGTCGGTCATGAGTTTGACCAGCGTGCGGTCCGACGCCTGATCGGTGAAGCGGACCGTGTAGCCGACCACGTCGCCCAGTTCGGTGCCGAGTTCCTCGGCGATGCGCTCGGCCACGGTGCGTGCGGCCAGTCGCCGCGGCTGGGTGTGGCCGATGGTGCCGCGGATCCCGCGCCCGAGCTCGAGGCAGATCTTGGGGATCTGGGTGGTCTTGCCGGAGCCGGTCTCACCGGCCACGATCACGACCTGGTGTGCGGCGATGGCGTCGGCGATGTCGTCGCGGCGCGCGGAGACCGGTAGCCGCTCGGGATACCGGATGGCCGGGACGGCGGCGCGGCGGGCGTCCACCCGGCGCTGCGCGGCGTCGATATCTGTTTCGAGGTCGGTGAGATCGCCGCCGCGGGCCTTGTCGAGCCTGCGACGCAACCGGTGCTCGTCGCGGATCGAGAGATCGGCCAGGCGGGTACGAAGCTCGCGAGAGGTGGCGGCGGTCCTGGTCATTGCATCGTCAACGATAGCGAAGAGTCGGTCCGGGCCGGTCGGCACGGTGTCGAGCGGCCCGATCTCGCGCTTGCCGGAAGTGTGCCGCACCGGCGTATTGTCTGCGGTCGGGCAGTTCGGCATGCGACCATCGGGCCATGGCCGTCAGAGGTGGAACGCCCGCGTGGATCCGGGTGCTGCGCATCGTCTTCGGAATCGTGGGCTTGGTGGCGCTGGTCTGGATTCCGCTGCGCAATGCGGGCAACCCGAACTATTCGTATCTCAACTTCTTCAGCTACTTCACCATCCAGTCCAACATCCTGGGCATCATCGTGCTGCTGGTCGGCGGGCTGCGTGACCCGGCCGGCCGGCGCTGGCAGGTGCTGCGCGGGGCGGCCACCCTCTACCTGACCATCACCCTCGTCATCTACGCGGTGCTGCTGGCCGATATCGATGTGCAGCTGACCGAGCGGTGGATCAACGACACCCTGCACCGGGTGATCCCGATCGTGCTGATCGCGGACTGGTTGCTGGTGGCCGCCGGTCTGAAGCCGACCATCCGGCTCATCCTGGGCTGGCTGGCCTACCCGCTGGCCTACGGCGCCTACACGCTGTTGCGCGGGCCGTTCGCCGATTGGTACCCCTACCCGTTCATCGACCCCCGCGACCAGGGCTACGCCCAGCTGTCCGGCGGGCTGGTGATGATGGCCGTGATCTTCGCCATCCTGGGCGTGATCGCGGCGGCGCTGAACGGGCTGGTACCCAGGGGCGTCGGCCGCTGACTCCGGCTCAGAGCGCCCCGGTCATGAAAGGCTCAGAGCGCCCGGGTCATGAAGACGCTGTGCGGGTCCGCCGCGTAATCCGAGAACGGCCCGCATTCTTCGAACCCGTAGCGCTCGTACAGCCGCACCGCGGGCAGATAGAACTCCGACGCCCCGGTCTCCAGGCTCAACCGCGCGTATCCGCGCGCGGTGGCCTCGGCGAGGATGTGCCGCAACAACTGTGACGCCACCCCGCGCCCCCGGTGACTCGCCGCGGTCCGCATGGACTTGATCTCGCCGTGCACGGGATCCAGCTCCTTGAGCGCCCCACAGCCGGCCAGTTGCGTGCCCTCCCACGCCGACCAGAAGGTGATCTCCGGCTTGCGCAGCGCCGCCACGTCGAGCGCGTGCATGCTGTCCTCGGGTGAGTTCGCCAGCATCTCGGCAACGTGGGCCTCGAGCAGTCCGATCACCTCGTCCCCGCTCAGATCGTCGATCACAATGCGCATTCCGCCAGGCTATCCGCCGAGCTCGGGACCATGACCGCATGGGCCGCGCCGCCGGTTCCGGGTACTGACCGCACGCGCCAACCCGCCGACCTACCGTGCCGTCCGTTCCCGTGTGATGCGTGTGCACTCCTGCGACCGGTGAGACTCTGTGTGGTCGGCCGGATTTCGTGATCATTTCGGATTTTCCGGCTCGGCTGTTCGGGCCGTCGTGGGGCGAACCGCAATGGCACGGTTCCGAGGGTGCTGCCGCGGGGCGTCGGATACGTGCACGCCGACTCGAAGCTGAAGACGGCCCGGAAGCCGCAAGGCTCCGGGCCGTTTCCATGCCGCTGGACCTCACATGCCGCAAGTTCCGGAATGGCTCCATCAGGACGGGTCAGCGTTCGTGGGTTTCCTCCAGGACGGTCCGGCCGACCCGCGCGTACCGGGCGGGGGAGCGACGTTTCAGATATTCGGCGAAACCGAAGCCGCCCAGTGCGATTGCGGCGACCAGCCACGGGGTGGCCTTCAGGACCAGGGAGCTGGATTCGGCGCCCGCGGCGGTACCCATATTGAGGACCAGCAACCCGACCACGCCGGCCATGGCGAGGCCGCCCAGCAGCGGAGCCAGCACGGTGCGGAACCAGTGCCGGCTCTCGGGGTGATGGGTGCGGAAGTAATTGAGTACCGCGAAGGAACAGGCGGCCTGGACCACCAGGATGGCCATGGTGCCGAGGATCGCCAGCAGCGTGTAGGTGCCGGTATAGGGATCCTTGCCCGCGATTCCGAAGCCCGCGACCAGCGCGCAGGCGATGACCGTCTGGACCACGCCCGCGATGTGCGGTGACCCGTGCCGAGGATGGGTGCGGCCGACGGTGCGCTCGAGCACAGGGAAGACGCCCTCCCGGCCGAGCGCGTAGAGGTAGCGGGCGGCGCAGTTGTGGAATGCCATGCCGCAGGCCAGGGATCCGGTCATCATGAGCCACTGCATGGCGCTCACCGCCCAATGCCCGACGTAGGTCTGGGTGGGGTGGAAGAACAGGTCCATCGGGTTGTCGGAGGCCGCCAGCGCCGCCGATTCTCCGATGCCGTTGCCGGACATGGCCATCCACGACACGAGTACATAGAACACGCCCACGCCGATGACCGCGATCATGGTGGCCTTGGGGATGATCCGTTTGGGGTCACGGGATTCCTCGCCGTACATGGCCGTCGACTCGAATCCGACCCACGACCAGAACGCGAAGAACAAGCCCAGCCCCGCAGACGGCCCGGTGAAGGCATTGACCGGATTCAGCGGCGCGAACGAGAATCCGTGCGGCCCACCGCCGTGCAGCGCCACCGCGATACCCATGATGGCCAGCACCGCGCACTCGGTGCCCAGCAGCACGACCAGGAACTTCTCCGCGACGGCCACCCCGAACCAGGTGCCCAGGGCATTGATCGCCAGCATGACGATGGCGAACACCCACCAGGGGACGTGCACGCCGAACTGTGCCGCAACGGTATTCGTGCCGAAGCTGGAGAAGATCCCGACCAGCGATCCCTCGAACACCATGTACGCGAAGGTGGCCAGCAGTCCCGCCGCCAGCCCGGCCGAGCGGCCCAGTCCGAACGAGATGAACCCGTAGAACGCGCCGGTCGCGGTGATGTGCTTGGACATCGTGGTGAAGCCCACCGAGAACACCGCGAGCACCACCATGGCGATCAGGAACGCGGCGGGCGTGCCCGTCCCGGTCCCGGCCGAGATCATGAACGGCACATTGCCGGTCATGGCGGTGATCGGCGCGGCGGTGGCGATGGCCATGAACACCACCCCGAGCAAACCGACGGCATTGGCTTTGAGGCGGTGCACCCCGTCGGGTGGATTGGCGCCGGGCGGTGCGGCGGTGGCGCGTTCGATCTGCTGCGTCATGGATCCGTCTCTCTGCTGCGCTCGCCCCGGAATCACCGGGTGGCGGGGTCTTTTCCGATGGCGCGGAACGCTATAGACGGTCTGTAACAGCGGCGGGTGTGCGACGGTGACCGTCGGCGGGAAAGGCGCAAGATTTTTCTCTCGCCTCGAGACAAGCCGATGTTACTTGTGTTTACGCCCGTGCAATACGGATCGGCGACGCTGTGGCAACCCGTTGTCAGGGAACCGGTCCAGAGAGAGGCGCACGGATGAGATCGGCTGCGCCGAGTCGGCCCCCGGTGTCCGGACGTTCGCCGGTGCGCGGATTGACCCGGCGCGAACTGCCTTTCGTGCCGGTGTTCGCGCAGTCGGTCGCGGCCATCGCCCCGTCGGGAACGGCCGTGGTCACCCCGGCGTTCGTGATCGGCGCGGCCGGGGGCGGGGCGAGCGTGGCCGCGTTCCTGGCGGCCGCGCTGCTGGCCTGGGGTGTGGCGCTGGTGATCCGGCCGATGGCGCAGCGGCTGGCGGTGACCGGCGGGCTGTACACGTATGTGGCCAAGGGGCTCGGCCCCGCGGTGGCCGTACCGGTCGGCTGGTCGGCGATCGCCGGGTACGCGAGCGTCAGCGTGGCGGGGCTGATCGCGGTCGGCACGTATCTGGACCAGGTCGCGGTGACCGCCGGACTCGCCGGATTCGGCGGGACCGCGACGATTGTCGCGCTGCTGCTGATCGCGGCCTCGGCCGCGGCCGTGCTCATGGTGCGGGGGATCCGGCTGTCGGCCTCGGTGACCCTGCTGATCGAATGCGTCTCGGTGGTGACGGTCCTGGCTCTGATGGGCTACCTGCTGACCCGCGACGGCGTCGGCGCGCAGGCCGGCCGCGCCTTCGAATGGCACGGCGGCACCGGTGGTCTCGCCATGAGTGCGGTGGTGGCCATCAGCGCTTTCGTCGGGTTCGAGAGTGCGACAACGCTGTCCGCCGAGGCATACCGGCCGTTCCGGTCGGTGCCGCGCACGCTGGCGTGGACGCCGGTCGCCGCCGCGGTCATCTATCTGATCACGGTGTCCGCGCAGGCGGTGGCGCTGGCCGCCGCGCCGCCGGGCTTGGCCGCCGGTTCCACCCCGGTGACGGACCTGGTGTTGCAGGACAATTCGCGATTCCTGAGCGCGGTCCTGGATCTCGGGGTGGCGGCATCGTTCTTCGCCTGCACGGTCGCGTCGATCAATGCCCTGGTCCGTGTCCTGTTCACCATGGGCCGCGAGGGCATCGCCCCGGCCGCGGCCGGTCGCACGCACCCGCGTTTCCACACGCCGGCGCCCGCGATCGTCGCGGCGGTCGGCGCGGTGACGGCCTGCGCGGTCTGGTACCTGCTGTCGGGAGCCGAACCGCAGGACGGGATTCGGAGCTTCCTCACCCTGAGCGCGCTCGGCTATCTGGGTTCGTATCTGCCCGCCTGCCTGGCCACTCCGGCGCTGCTGCGCCGCATCGGCGAACCCAGCCGTGGCATGGCGTTGCTCGGCACGGTCACCGCGACCCTGCTCGGAATCCTCATGGTCGCCGCCGGGGTATCGGCCCGCAACGACAATGTCACCGTCGTGATCGCCTACGCCGTGGTGCTTGCGGCCGCGGCGCTCTTCACCGTCGCGCTGGGGGTCTGCGCGCCGGATCGGTTGCGCGGCCTCGGCATCTACGACGAGCCGCAGCGCGCGGACCTGCTGCCCACCGCGACCTTCCGGTAGGCGCGATGAAGGACTCCCGCCGCACCACCACCGTCTCCAACTCCATCGCCATACTCGAGGCGGTCGCCGACTGCGGCGTGGGCGTCACCGCCAAGGAGATCGCCGAACGCCTCGGCATCGCCCCCGCCACCACCTACCGGCTGCTGAATTCCCTTGTCGCCGACGAGTATCTGGTCCGCACCGCCGATCTGCGCGGCTTCGCACTGGGTGCGCGGCTGCACGGGTTCGCGGCCGCCATCCGGATGCCGGTGGTGCCTGCGGCCGCGGACGGGCTGCTCGGCGAGTTCCGTGCGTCCACGCGATTCGCGGTGCACCTCATGAACTTCCGCCCGGCCGCGGTCCAGGTGCTCAGCGAGGACCCGGACCATCCGATTCCGGGCGAGCGGGAGCTGTCCCGGCATCTGCACGCCTCCGCCGCGGGCAAGCTGCTGCTCGCCGCACGGACCGAATGGCGCACGCTGGTCACGCACCCCGTGCGTGTCGCGGCGCGCACCAAGATCGATCACACCGCCCTCGCCGAGGATCTGCGGACCGTTCGCGAGTCCGGATATGCCAGGGCCGCCGACGAACTCGTGCCCGGCGTCGCCTGTCTGGCCCTGCCCATCTACAACGCCCTCGGCAGTCTCGCGGGTGCGCTGTGCCTGAGCGGCCCGAGCAACCGGCTGCCGGCGCTCGAGACCCACCGCGATCCGGCCCGTGATTGCGCCGCCCGCCTGGGCCCGCTGCTCTACTGACCCGCCCCGCTGCTCGATCGACGTCGTTCCCGCGCCGAAAATCATTGGCCGCCCTCGGGTGTGCGCTCCTAACCTGGGTCCACATCCGACTCGAAAGGACGATTTGGAAGCGACTGTCACGGTGACTCCGGACCAGTTGCCGGAGCTGCTGCTGCACGTCGCGGTGGTGCGTCCGGTATTTCTGTGGGGAGCGCCCGGAATCGGGAAGAGCTCGCTGGTGCGCGGTTTCGCCGAGGCGCTCGGCTTGGACTGCGTCACCCTGCTGGGCACGCAGCTGGCCCCCGAGGACCTCATCGGCGTACCGCAGATCATCGAGAATCGCAGCCGGTTCGCGCCGCCGGAGATGATCGCCCGCGAGCAGCCGTACTGCCTGTTCCTCGACGAACTCAATGCCGCGCCCGCGGAAGTCCAGAAGTCGTTCTACTCACTGATTCTCGACCGGCGCGTGGGCGCCTACGAACTGCCCGCCGGATCGGTCGTGATCGGTGCGGGCAACCGCGCCACCGACAACGCCCTCGCCCGCCCCATGGCCTCCGCGCTGGTCAATCGCATGGTGCACGTGCACTTGCGCGCCGACGTCGACGACTGGCTGAAATGGGCCGCCGGCAACGGCATTCATGCCTGGGTGATCGAGTATGTCATGCAGCGGCCCGATCACCTGTGGGCGCAGCCGCCCAAGACCGAACAGCCATTCTCCACTCCGCGCGGCTGGCACATGCTCTCCGACGCCCTGCACTCCTACGGCGACGACATCGACGACACCACCCTGGCGGTGCTGTCGTCCGGAATACTCACCGCCGCACACGCTTCCGGCTTCCGCGCCTTCGTCAAGACCGTGCGGCACGCCTACGACCTGGAGGTCGTCGTCAAGGGTGAGGCGGGCTGGCCCCGCAATCCCGCCGACCGCGACCTGCTGTACTTCCTGTCGGAGGCATTCCGGGCCCGGCTCGTCAAGGAACTTCCCGCATCCCGCGAGCACACGTCGCCCGGGGTGAAACGGTTCTCGCTGCGCGCCAAGACCATGCTCACCGAGCTGGCCGAGATCTCGGTCGAGTGCGCGCAGCTCGTCATTGCCGCGGACGACGATGGGCTGCCGGTGCTGCCGTCCTGGTTCCTGGTCGAGGTCACCCGCGATCTGCCGCGGCTGGCGGCGCGGCGGTAGCCGGTGGCCGGACGCTCGAATCGCAAGCGCGGCAGGGTGATCGACCCATGGCGGGAGAATCTCGACACCGGGTGGCGGCAGGTGTGTCAGCATCCGATGTTCCGGCGGATCCAGAACGGGTCCATCGACATCGACGGCCGCCTGCCCGAAGATGTATGGGCGGTCGTATCACCTTGGGGCACTGTCTATTACGACTCGAAGCGGCGTGGCTCCGCCGACGAATGGGCGTGGGTATTCGCGCATCTGCTGCTGCATGCGGGGTTCGGCCATCTCGATCCACGCGTCCTGCCGGAGCGTGCCCTGGAGCCGAATGTCTACGCGCGCACCTGGATCACGGCGTCGAGTCAGCCCCATCCGGTCTATCGAGCCGCCTGCTGCGCGGTGGTCGACCAGTACCTGCTGACCCTGAAGATCGGCCGCCCGCCGCACGAGTTGCCGCCCCCGCCCGGCGGGTCGGATGAACGTGGCCTGGCCGAGCGCTGGTGGCGGTCGAGCGTCCCGGAGCCCTACCGCCGCACCGAGTTCCCGGACTTCTTCGTCGACACGCCCGAGACCGCCGTCAAGCGCGATCATCAGTCGCGCTTCGCCGCCGGTATCGGCGAGGCGGCCCGGGAGGCGCTGGCCGAGGCCGGCCGCGATGTCACGCGCGGGCAGGCCGCGACCCTGCGGGTCTGGGACCGGGCGCTCAGCTGGTTCGTGTCGTCCTATCCACTGCTGGGCGCGCTGGCCGCGGGCATGACGATCGTCGCCGACGCGGATCTCGCTCGCGGCTGGGACATTTCGATCGCCGCGGTCAATGCCGAGGCGGCCGAGATCTACATCAATCCGTTCGCGGCGCTGTCCGCTGAAGAGTGGCGCTTCGTCCTCGCGCACGAAATGCTGCACGCGGCGCTGCGGCACGGTGACCGCGCGGGCTGGCGTGACCACTACCTGTTCAATGTCGCCTGTGATTACGTGGTCAACGGCTGGCTCGTCGAGATGGGCGTGGGGGAGCTGCCCGAGGGGCTGCTGTACGACCCGCAGCTGAAAGGCCTTTCGGCCGAACAGGTCTACGACCGCATCGCGACCGATCTGCGTCGCCTGCGCAAGATCGCCACCCTGCGCGGGCGCGGCAAGAGCGACATCCTCGGAGAACCGCTGCCGCACAGCCACACTCCGGGCCGCTACCTGGACCTGGACGAGTACTACCGCAATGCCCTGCACACCGGCCTGGCCTACCATCAGTCCAGCGGCCGCGGACTGCTCCCGGCCGGACTGGAACAGGAGATCCGCGCGCTCGATCAGCCGCCGCTGCCCTGGGATGCCCAACTGGCGCAATGGTTCGACGAGCACGTCCCGGCCGTCGAGAAGCGCCGCAGCTACGCCCGCGCCGCACGCCGCCAGTCCGCGACTCCCGATATTCCGCGCCCGGCCTGGGCGCGCCCGGAGGAATCGGTGCGGCTGCCCACCTTCGGCGTGGTGCTGGACACCTCGGGCTCGATGTCGGAGGAGTTGATGGGCAAGGGGCTGGGCGCCATCGCGTCCTACGCCCTCGCTCGCGACGTGCCGCGTGCCCGAGTCGTGTTCTGCGACGCGGCCGCCCACGATGCCGGATACCTGCCGGTCGGCGAGATCGCCTCCCGCATCCGCGTGCGCGGTCGCGGCGGCACCGTGCTGCAACCGGGCATCCGGCTGTTCGAACGCGCCGACGACTTCCCGGCCGACGGACCGATTCTGGTCATCACCGATGGCATGATCGATGTCCTGCGCGTCCGCCACGAACACGCCTTCCTGATCCCGGCGGGCGCCGCGCTGCCGTTCCGCCCCCGCGGACCGGTCTTCCGGATCCGCTGACCCCCAACACTTCTCGAATCGGCTTTGCCTCAGAAGGTGAACTGATCGCCGTAGGCGGTGGTCTGCACCACCCCCTGCGCGGTACTCACCGTGGTCGTGACGAAGGGGACGGCCGACACCGGCGAGACGCATTGGGCGACATTCAACGCGGCGTTGTTGAACGTGATGCGGTACGGGAACACGGTGGTGTTGTCCAGGGCCGACGTCGCCGTCGTCGCGATAGTGACCTGGCCGGGACCCAAGGTGGCCGTCAAGACTTCGGTCACGCCCAGCGCCCCACCGACGCTGGGTCCGAGGTCGATACTGGGCGGGCTGGCACTCGTGGTCGTGGTCGTGGTCGTGGTCGTGGTTGGGGTCGTTGGTGTGGTCGGGGTGGTTGGGGTCGTTGGTGTGGTCAGGGTGGTTTGGCTGGCGCTGGCTGGTGTGGTCGGGGTGGTTGGGGTGGTAGTGGTAGTGGTTGGGGTGGTAGTGGTTGGAGTGGCGCTGGCTGGGGTGGTAGTCGCTGGGGTGATAGTGGCTGGGCTGGTAGTGGTCAAGGCGGCGCGGGCTGGGCTGGTAGTGCGTAAGGTAACGCGGGCTGGGCTGGTAGTGGGTGTGATGGCGCTGGGTGTGGTGTCAGAGGCGATGGGCGTACTCGGGATGGGCGTGACCGTCGCGATCGGCGCGCTGACATCGCTGGCAGGGCTCGCAGGGGTTGCAGGGCTCACTGTCGGGGCAAGGGCGCCGGCCCAGCCTTGATTGGGCTCGATTCCGACGGTGAAGCCGCCGGCCACACTGATCCCGCAGCCGAGGATGAACCCTGCTACGGCCTGACCGGCCGTGATCGGGTCACCCTCCACATTGACCGAATAATCACCGGACATCTGCGCGGCGTGCGAGAACGTCATGAGGAAATTCGGAGTCCGGTTCCCGGGTGCATTCACCCCGACGCTGTCGACCGATGCCGTCACATGAACTCCCGAACCGGTTACATCCGCGCCGGGTGGCTGGGCTCTGCCCACATCGGCACCCCAGGCCCACACGCCCAGGACCCCCAGGGTTGCCACGGCCGTGCCCGCCGCGGCGACGATTAGTAGACGCCGCAAACCTGGATCCTTTCTCGAAGATGTGCGCTAGCGTTTCTTCCAGAGTTCGATATCGCAGGAACAGCCGCTAATGGCTGGCAAATAGAGCGTATCGGAGACATCGGGCCGGGTAGCGAACGCGGCGATAAGGCGTGTCGACCGGGTAATTCCTGCCAGCCGGGAAATGCTCGTCACGAAATACATTGCCGGAAATAGGTTTCGAGCTGCACTGATTCTTGTTCGCTGCGGGGTCGCCGAGACCGGCCTGCAGGACCCCAGTGGCGGTGCCCGGGCGGGGGATTCGGCAGGGGAAAGGCGGGGGAGACGGGGCCGGACGGTGTCAGCATGGAAGGGGAGCCGGTCGCCGCGGTGAGAGGTGGTGGGGTGTGGCGGTATTCGTCGAGCAGTACGGGGTGGTGCGGTGGGTCGCGGTGATCGCCTTCTGCCTGGCCGCCGCCCTGGTGGCCGCCAGGCTGGGCACGGCGCGCCCGGACCCGTGCGCCGGGTTGCGCGCGGATCGGGAGTCGGATGCCGCACACCTGGTGATGTGCCTGGTCATGCTGGGAATGCTGGTGTTTCCGACGGTTGCCGACCCGCACGCGATGCGCGGGGTGCTGACGGCCATGGTGGTCGTGTACACGCTGATGCTGGGAGATCGGATGCTGCGGTGGCGCAGCGGGATTTCGGACCCGGACACCGGGGGCGGCACGGTCGGCGCGTTCGCGTATCACGCGCTGGGGGCCGCGGCGATGCTGTACGCGATGAGCGGGCACGGGCCGCACGAACACGGTGGGCACGGGCCCGCGGGGCCCGCGCCCGGTCCGGTGCTGATGCTGGCGGCGCTGTTCGCGGCGGACGCGGCGGTGATGGCGGTGCCGGCGCTGCGCCACCGGTTGCCACGGGTGTTCCCGCATCCCATGGGCATGGCCGGATCGCTGGCCGTGTTGCCGCACCTGGTCATGGATCTCGGCACCGCCTACATGCTCGTCGCCGCCGCGGCCGGGTGACCCGGGGGCCGTTCGACCTGTTCACCGTCGTGATGGTGAGATGGTGAAGAAAGGTCGGTTCGCCCGGATGGGCGTGGCCGATATCGGGTGATGGAGGTGCTCTGGATGGGTTCGCTGTGGCATGGCTTCGCCGATATGGGTGCGGTCGAGCGGGACGGGGCGTTCGTGGTGGCGCGCGGCGAGGGCGCGTACATCTGGGACGAGGGCGGGACACGGTACCTCGACGCCACCGGCGGTCTCTGGTTCGCCAATATCGGGCACGGCCGCCGCGAGATCGCCGACGCGGTCGCCACGCAGCTGACCCAGGTCGCGCACTACTCCAACTTCGGTGATCTGGCCTCACCGGTGACCCGTGATCTGGCCGAACGGCTCTCGGCCCTGGCGCCGGTGCCCGGCAGCAAGATCTTCTTCACGTCCGGCGGATCCGACGGCGTCGACACCGCCGCCAAGCTGGCCCGCCGGTACTGGCAGGAGCTGGGCCGCCCGGAGAAGACCATCCTGGTCGGCCGTCAGAAGGCGTACCACGGCATGCATGTCGGCGGCACCGCGCTGTCCGGCATCCCGGTCAATTCCGAGGGCTACACCGGCGTCCTCATGCCCGACACCCGCACCATCGAATGGGATCAGGCCAAGGCACTGACCGCCCTCATCGAGGAGGTCGGCGCGGACCGGATCGCCGCGTTCTTCGCCGAGCCCATCATCGGCGCGGGCGGGGTGCATCTGCCGCCGGAGGGCTACCTCACCGAGGTCCGGCGGATCTGCCGCGACAACGACATCCTCTTCGTCGCCGACGAGGTCGTCACCGGCTTCGGCCGCATCGGCGGATCCTGGTTCGCCTCCTCGCGTTTCGGCCTGGAACCCGACCTCATGACCACCGCCAAGGGCCTCACCTCCGGGTACGTCCCCATGGGCGCGGTCTTCGTCGCGCCCCGCGTCGCCGAGCCGTTCTTCGCCGGCGGCGTCTGGTGGCGGCACGGCTACACCTATGGCGGTCACGCCGGCGCGGCCGCCGCTGCCATGGCCAACCTCGACATCGTCGAGCGCGAGCACCTGCTGGACGCCAGCAAGAACCTGGAATCCCTGCTGCACCAGTACTTCTCGCCGCTGGCCGAGCACCCGCGGGTCGCCGAGGTGCGCAGTGGCCTGGGTGCGGTCGCCGCGGTCCAGCTGGCCGACCCGGCCGAGGCCCTCGCCACGGTGAAAACCCTTCGCGCCCACGGTGTCTCGACCCGCGCCGCCGGTCAGGGCGCCCTGCAGATCTCGCCGTCGTTCGTCATCACCGAGGCCCAGGTCGCGGAGATGGCCGACCGCTTCGCCCGCGCTCTGGGCTGAATCGGACCGGGCGGAGTGCCCGAACGCTAGTGCCCGTGGGCTGCGGGATTTCGTGCTGCGCATCCCGGGCGGCCATCGGCTCGCCTTCGGGCAGCGCATCGGCCCGGCGGCGTAGGCCGTCCGGGCCGATCGGGTCACGGTGTGCCGAAAGGGTTTTGCCGCTAGATGAGGATCGGGTGATCGGCGACCACGCGGCCGCCGACCCGGGCCCAGCCGTCGGAATCCCATTCGGTGAAGATCTGGGAGCCTTCGCCCTGCGTGATGTTCAGCCCGCGGGTGAGCAGGGCGGTCAGCGCGATGGCGGCCGCGCCCGTGGCCTGATCCTCGGGAACTCCCATGGCGGGGGCGAACATTCGAGCGCGGACCGCACCGCGCGGCTCGTCGGTCCAGGCCCAGCAGTAGTGCTGGCCTGCCGGGAAGTCGGCCGGATCCAGGGTGGCGATCTCGGCCGGATCCTCGAACTGGTGGAATTCGAAGGTCGGGGCCCATTCGGCCCGGGCCCGGGCCCAGGTCAGGCCCTCGGAGAGGGTCACCTCGACCGGCCCGGCGGGCACGTCGATGATCTTCACGGGTTGCAGCTGGTCATTGAGCCACCACGCGGTGCCGACCGTGGGGTGCCCGGCGAAGGGCAGCTCGGTGGCAGGGGTGTAGATACGCATTTTCACGCGCCCGTCGACCGGGTCGTCGACCACCACGGTCTCGCTGTAGCCCACGCGGGCCGCCAGCGCCTGATGGTCGGCATTCTCGACGGCGGAGCGGCGGACGATGCCGAGCAGATTGCCGAAACGCCCGGCCGCGTCGGTGAACACGCGCACGACTTCGATTTGAGCGCCATCACTTTCCGGAACGGTCATGTCAAGCGAGCTTACCGAAGTTATCGATTCGCGGGAGGCCCGCGTATGCCTGGCTCGTTGGCCAGGGCGCTTTCCGATCCGACCGGCGACTGTATTGCGGCAATCGATGAGCAAATGCAGAAAAGGGCTGTACACCCGCAGGCGTACAGCCCTTTCGGCTGGACTCGACTAGACGGCGGCGGTGGCCAGCGCCTCGGTCGATGCCACGGCCTGGCCCACGCCCGCCACGATCGCGGCGGCGCGCAGCGCCTCGAAGATCACCTCGCGCGAGACGCCCGCCTCGCGCAGCGTGTGCTCGTGCGCCTCCAGGCAGTGCTGGCAGCCGTTGATCGAGGAGACCGCGAACGACCACAGCTCGAAATCGGCCTTGTCCACGCCCGGCGTGCCGATGATCTGCATGCGCAGGCCCGCGCGCAGATCGTCGTAGCGGCCCTCCAGGAAAGCCTTGCCGCGGTAGAACACATTGTTCATGCCCATGATCGACGCGGCGCCGAGCGCGGCGTTGTACGCCTCGGCGGACAGCACGTCGGCCGCCTCTTCGGCGATCTCGCGCAGTGTGGTCGCCGAGCGGGTGGCCGCGGCCGAGGCCAGCAGGGTGCCCCATAGCTGCTGCTCGTTGAGCACGGTGGTGCGCGCCAGCGAGGACAGGTTGAGCTTCAGATCCTTGGCGTACTCGGGTAGCGAGTTCTTGAGATTTTCGATGGTCACGACGAATTCCCTTGTGAGCCTTGTTACACCGACGCGGCCATGAGCTCGCCGGCCTGGATGGTCGGGTCGCCCTTCTTCCAGTTGCAGGCGCACAGCTCGTCGGACTGCAGCGCGTCCAGCACCCGCAGCACCTCCTCGACATTGCGGCCCACCGAACCGGCGGTGACGGACACGAACTGGATCTCGTTGTTCGGGTCGACGATGAAAGTGGCGCGGTCGGCGACGCCGTCGGCATTGAGAACGCCGGTGGCGGTGGCCAGTTCGCGCTTGAGGTCGCTCAGCATCGGGAACGGGAGGGTCTTGAGGTCCTCGTGCTGGGCGCGCCACTGGAAGTGGACGAACTCGTTGTCGACAGAGGCGCCCAGCACCTGTGCGTCGCGGTCGGCGAACTCCTCGTTCAGCTTGCCGAAGGCGGCGATCTCGGTCGGGCACACGAAGGTGAAGTCCTTGGGCCAGAAGAAGACGATGCGCCACTTGCCGGCGTAGTCGTCGCTCGAGATCTGGGTGAAGTAGTCGTCGGGCTGCTGAGCGTTCACCTTCGAGAGATCGCCGCCGATGACAGCCTTCAGGTTGTAGGCGGGGAACTGATCGCCGATGGTCAGCAGGGCCATGCTTGCTCTCCTCATATGTAGTCGTGTCGATTGTGTCGAGACGTATATACGATCATTGCCGAACTGCGGTGAGAGGTAAACGTGATCGGTCGCACTATACTGATAGGTGTGACTGATCAAACTTATCAGCCCACCCTGTCACAGCTGCGTGCGTTCGCTGCCATCGCGGAATACCGGCACTTCGGCACCGCGGCGACGCGGCTGGGCGTGAGCCAGCCCACGTTATCGCAGGCATTGGCATCATTGGAAAACGGACTGGGGCTCCATTTGATCGAGCGCAGTACGCGCCGGGTCCTGGTCACCGCCGACGGCAAACGGCTACTGCCGCAAGCCATTGCCACCCTCGAGGCAGCTGACCGATTTGTCGCCTCCGCTGCTGGTGAGGGGCTGCGCGGCACCCTGCGGCTCGGCATCATCCCGACCATCGCGCCGTACGTGCTGCCCCGGCTGCTGCCCGAATTGCGTGCGCGGGTGCCCGCTCTGGTGCCGCATGTCATCGAGGACCGCACCGCCCGGCTGCTGGACGGGCTGCGCTCGGGCGTCCTGGACGTGGCGCTGCTGGCGCTGCCCACCAATGTCGCCGGACTGGTCGAGATACCGCTCTACACCGAGGAGTTCGTGCTGGTGCTGCCGCGCGAGCACGAACTGGCCGGGCGCACCGACCTGACACCGGCCGACCTGGACGCGCAGCCGCTGCTGCTCCTCGATGAGGGCCACTGCCTGCGCGACCAGACCCTGGAACTGTGCCGGGCGCACGACGCGCAGCCGGGTGCGGTCGGCGACACCCGTGCGGCCTCGCTGGCCACGGTGGTGCAGTGCGTCGCGGGCGATCTCGGCGTCACGCTGATCCCGGCCATGGCGGTGGCCGCCGAAACCGCGCGCGGCACTTTGGACATCGCGACCTTCGCCGCGCCCGCGCCGGGCCGCACGGTCGGACTGGCGTTCCGCTCCTCCACCGCCCGGGGCGACGACTACGACCAGCTCTCCGAGATCATCCGGGAATGCCGGCCGCGCTGACCCCATGCGGGGTGCACGGCGCTGACCCCTCGTACCGCGCTGGGCGGCGACCCCGGCAATTCCGGCAACCTGCGCGGTTGCGTCACCACAGGGTGTCTGAAACGCTCGGGCCTATGCGGATTCACCACCTGAACTGCGGCACCATGGGATTCGGCCTGATCGATCACTGCCTGCTCATCGAGACCCGGGACGCGCTCGTGCTCGTCGACACCGGGTTCGGGCTGGAGGCCGTGCGGCAGCCCGGCAAGATGGTGGGTGCTGGCCGTTTCCTGCTGGGGGCGAAGCCGGCCGAGGCCGAGACGGCGGTGCGCCAGATCCAGCGACTGGGCTATGACCCGCGCGATGTCCGCCACGTCATCCTGACCCATCTCGACCTGGACCACTCCGGCGGGCTGTCGGACTTCCCCGAGGCCACTGTGCATGTGCACGGACCCGAATTCCGTGCCGCCACCGCCACACCCACCCTGTCCGAGCGGTTACGCTACCGGGCCGCGCAGTGGGCGCACGGGCCCAAGTGGATGGTGAACGAGGTCGAGGGCGGCGAGGACTGGTTCGGGTTCACCGCGGTGCGTGACCTGCCCGGGCTGCCGCCGGAAATCCTGGTGGTGCCGCTGGCGGGCCACACCCGCGGGCACGCCGGGGTCGCGATCGACCACGGCAGCGGGTGGCTGCTGCACGCGGGGGACTCGTTCTTCGCGGAGTCCAGCATCCATCCCGAGGAGCCGTTCACGCCGTTCTGGTGGAAGGTGTACGAGACCGGAGCCATTGCTGGCGAGGCGTATCGGGCCAATCAGCGTCGACTGCGGGAACTCAGGAAGCTGCACGGTCACCAGGTGACCATCATCAACTCGCACGACGCGGGTATTTTCGCCCGTACGGCCGGCAGATGACCAGCCCCGGCTCTTGGGAACTCCCCGCTCCGCCGCCCCGCGGTTCGCGGTGGTGCCGATCGCGGTTGCCGGCGGCGGGTGAGCCCCTGTTCGTCTATGGGACTCTGCAATTCGGCCCGGTGCTGACCGAATTGATCGGGCGGGTACCGGCCATGGAACCCGCGCGTTCGATCGGGCGGCGGGCGGCGGCGCTGCCCGGCCGCGCGTATCCGGGACTGGTGACCTCGACCGGCTCCGTGACCGAGGGGTACCTGCTCACCGGGCTGACCGCCGACGAGTGGCGGGTGCTCGACGCTTTCGAGGACGACGAATACGATCTGCTGCCGGTATCCGTACACGCGGGGGAGCGGGTCGGCTACGCATGGACCTATGCCTGGACCGCCGAGGTCGAGGACTTCGAGTGGTCGCCCGCGGCGTTCGCCTCCGAGCACCTGCCGCGTTACGTCGGGAAATGCGCTGCGTGGCGCCGAAATCTCGTCCTGCTCAGCGAGACTGTATGACGCGGGACACATTCGTGCGGTAGAAGTTGATCGCATGGATGCAGAGGGCACTGAGCCAACAGTGGCGGGCGCGCGGTCGCAGGCGCTCGGAGATCTCCTGCGGCGCAGCGCCGCCCGGGTCCCGGACAAGACCGCGCTGGTCTGGCGGGAGCGGCGGGAGAGCTACGCCGATCTCGATGCGGCGGTGAACCGGGTCGCGCACAGCCTGGCCGATCGCGGTGTGACGCAGGGCGATCGGGTCGCGATCTATTCGCACAATTGCCGTGAGTTCGTGCTCGTGTACTTCGCGCTGGCGCGGCTGGGCGCGATCTCGGTGCCGATCAACTTCATGCTCACCGCCGACGAGGTGGCCTTCATCCTCGAACACTCCGGGGCTGTCGCGCTGATCACCGAGGACGGACTGGCAGGGGAGGCCGAGGCCGCGGTGAAACAGCTGGGCGACAGCGAGATCCGGCTGTTCGGCTGGATCGGGCTGGGCGGGCTGCCCGCGACGGCCGGGTGGGAGGACGTGAGCGCGTGGGAACACCATCCTGACGCCTCGGCGCCACAGGTGTTCGTCGGCGACGACGATCCCATCCAGATCATGTACACCTCCGGCACCGAATCCCGCCCCAAGGGCGCGGTGCTGTCCAGCCGCGGGCTCATCGCGCAGTACACCAGTGCGGTGGTGGACGGGCGCATGAGCGCCGACGACATCGAGGTGCACGCGCTGCCGCTGTACCACTGCGCCCAGCTGCACTGCTTCCTCACGCCCGACCTGTGGCTCGGCGCGACCAGCATTCTGCTGCCGAGCCCCGATCCCGCGATGATCCTGCGCGCCATCGAAACCGAGCGCGCCACCAAACTGTTCTGCCCGCCGACCGTGTGGGTGTCGCTGCTGCGGCATCCCGACTTCGACGGCTATGACCTGTCGTCCCTGCGCAAGGGCTACTACGGCGCCAGCATCATGCCGGTCGAGGTGCTGGTCGAACTCTCCGAGCGGCTACCCGGGGTGGGGCTCACCAACTTCTACGGCCAGACCGAACTCGCGCCGCTGGCCACGGTCCTCGCGCCCGAGGACCAGCTGACCAAGCCCGGTTCGGCGGGCCGCCCGGCCCTCAATGTCGAGACCCGCGTGGTCGATGACGACGACGTTCCGGTGGGCGTCGGCGTGGTCGGCGAGATCGTGCACCGCTCTCCGCAGGCCATGCTCGGCTACTGGAACGACCCCGCGAAAACCGCGGAAGCCTTCCGCAACGGCTGGTTCCACAGCGGCGACCTCGGCGTCCTGGACGCCGACGGCTACCTGAGCGTCGTCGACCGCAAGAAGGACATGATCAAGACCGGCGGCGAGAACGTCGCCAGCCGCGAGGTCGAAGAGGTCCTCTACGAGCACCCCGAGATCTCCGAAGCCGCCGTGGTGGGCATCCCGCACCCGCACTGGATCGAAGCCGTCACCGCGATCGTGGTGGCCCGCAATGGAACCGACCCCGACGCCGCCACCGTCATCGCGCACTGCAAGCAGCGGCTCGCCGGCTATAAGGTCCCCAAGTACGTGACGTTCGTCGAGGCGCTCCCCAAGAACCCCAGCGGCAAGATCCTCAAACGCGAACTACGCACCGCCCACGCCCATCTCGCCACCGAGGCCTGATCCCGCGATCCCGTCCAGGTGCGCGATATTCGCGCGATCGCCGGGGTCCGCACTCGGGGCCCCGGCGAACCAGGCATCCAGAATCTCGGCCAGCTGCGCCCGTGAGGTGAGCCGCAGACTCAATGCCAGCACGTTGGCGTCATTCCACTTCCGTGCTCCCTCGGCGGTATACGCGTCCACGCACAGCGCCGCCCGCACCCCAGGCACCTTGTTCGCCGCAATGGAGGCGCCGGTCCCGGTCCAGCAGCACACCACCGCCTGCTCGGCCCGTCCCTCCGCGACATCCCGGGCCGCGGCCTCACTGGCCCAGGCCCAGTCGTCCCGTTCCGCGGGCTCCAGCGCACCGTGCACGGTCACCTCGTGCCCGCGGGCCCGCAGCTCCTCGACCACGGCCGCGGCCACGCCGGTGTCCTCGTCAGCGGCAACCGAAATCCTCATGGATGCAGTATCGCCGCTGCGGCGGGCGGACGGTCATCGACCGGCCGCGCGCGCCAGTTCCTCGGGGTATCGGGCGCCCGCGACAGTGCCGGAGGGGGCGGCGGCCTCGATCCGGGCCAGGTCCTCGGCGGTCAGCGTGATCTCGGCGGCCGCGACGTTCTGCTCGAGGTAGGTGCGGCGCTTGGTGCCGGGGATGGGGACCACGTCCTGACCCCGGGACTGGACCCAGGCCAGTGCCAATTGACCGGGGGTGACGCCCTTTTCGTCGGCGAGGCTGCGCAGTGCCGCGACGATGGCGAGATTGGCGTCGAAGTTGCCGTCGGCGAAACGGGGCAGGCGGCGGCGCATGTCGTCGGCCGGGAGGTCGGCGGTCGAGGTGATCGCGCCGGTGAGGAAGCCGCGCCCCAGCGGGGAGAAGGGGACGATGCCGATGCCGAGTTCGCGGCAGGCGGGGAGGATCTCGGCCTCGATATCGCGGGTCCAGAGGGACCATTCGCTCTGGAGCGCGGTCACCGGGTGGACGGCGTGGGCGCGGCGGATGCTGTCCACCGAGGCTTCGGAGATGCCGAGGTAACGGACCTTGCCCGCCTGGACCAGCTGCGCCAGGGCGCCCCAGGTCTCCTCGATCGGCACGTTCGGGTCGACGCGGTGCTGGTAGTAGAGGTCGATGTGGTCGACGCCGAGCCGTGCGAGGGATTCATCGCAGGACTGCTTCACGTAGGCGGCGTCGCCGCGGGCGCCCATCGCGCCCTTGTCGCCCCAGATGATGCCGAACTTGGTTGCGAGGACCACCTTGTCGCGGCGGTCGGCGATGGCGCGGCCCACCAGGCGCTCATTGGTTTCCGGCCCGTAGACATCGGCGGTGTCGAGCAGGGTGACGCCGAGGTCCAGAGCACGGTGGATGGTGGCGATGGACTCGGCGTCATCGTCGTGCACGCCGTAGGCGTGGCTCATGCCCATGCAGCCGAGGCCCTGCGCGCCGACGGTCAGTTCGCCGAGCTTCCTGGTCGCGATCATGCGGTGAATCCTCCTCGGTAGGACTGGAATTCGCGGCGGGAGCCGCGCACGGACACGACGCTACGACCTGGAGTGTGCTCCAGGTCAACCAGGAAACCGCGCAGTCGCACACTCACCGGCGGTTCGGCATGTGGTGGTGGAGCAGGACGGTGAGCTGGGTGCCCGCGTCGGTGAAGGGCAGGGCGGATTTCAGCGCCCGGCTCTGCACGATCGCGCCCTCGATCACCGACAGTGCGAAACCCGACAGCGAGCACGCCGTCGCGCGCTCGACCCCGGCCGCCACCAATCCGTCGGCCAGCCGCGCGGTCCATTCGGAGAACGCCTGCCCGGCCGCCGACTGCAGTGCCGGGTCGAGTTCGTCGAGAGCGGCGGCCATCATGAACGAGCCCGCCCGGAACTCGCTGGTCTCCAGCTGGCCGCGCCAGAAGCCGAGCAGTTCGTCTACCCACGCCGCCAGTGAGGGCGCGCCCGGCAGTGCGTCGGACATGCGGCTCACGTGCGAGTAGACCATGCGGGACACGATGCGGGCGGCGGTCGCCACCAATTCGCCCTTGCCGGACGGGAAGTGCTGGTACAGCGAGTTTCGGGAGGCATTGCTGCGCTTGAGTAGCTCGTTCAGCCCGGCCGCGTGCACGCCGTGCTCCTGGACGGTGGTGATGGTGCTCGCGATCAATCGGGCGCGCGGTCCCGCCGTCATTGCAAATCCCTCCAGCCCTTGTGTGAACCGATCGGTCCATGTTAAACCTTTCCCATGTGGACCGATCGGTTCATATGGGAAAAGAGGAATTCCGCGCATGTCAGCCCAGATCGCCACCGCCACCCCGGTCGCCCACGCCGCGCTGCTCGGCCTGGGCGTGTACCGACCACGCCGGGTGGTCCCCAATGCCGAGATCGTCGACCGCATCAACTCCTCGGACGAATGGATCCGGACCCGCTCCGGCATCGAGGCCCGCCACTGGGCCGAAGCGGACGAGACCATCGTGAGCATGAGCACCGCCGCCGCCGCCGACGCGCTCGCGGCCGCGGGCGTCACCGCACAGCAGATCGACGCGGTCATCCTGGCCACGTCCTCCCAGATGGTGCTGGGGCCGTCGGCCGGCGCCGTCGTCGCCACCGAACTCGGCATGCACGATACCGCCGCCTTCGACGTCTCCGCCGGCTGCGCGGGCTTCTGCTACGCGCTGGCCAACGCCGCCAACCTGGTGCGCGCCGGACAGGCCCGGCATGTGCTGGTGATCGGTGTGGAACGGCTTTCGGACCTGCTCGACCAGGAGGACCGGACCTGCGCGTTCATCTTCGCCGACGGCGCTGGCGCGGTCGTGGTGGGACCGTCGGAGGCCGAGGGCATCGGGCCGGTGGCCTGGGGTTCGGACGGCAGTCAGACTGCGGCGATCAAGCAGGACAAGGACTTTCAGCAGTACTTCGCCGAGGTGGCGGAAGCCGAGGCGACCGGCGGCAGCACGGTGCGGCCGTACATCCGGATGAACGGTACGGCCGTATTCCGTTGGGCCGTCACGTTCTTGGAGAAGGCGTGCCGCGACGCGCTGGATCAGGCGGGCGTCACCGTCGAGGATCTGCACGCGTTCGTGCCGCATCAGGCCAACAGCCGCATCACCGACGCGCTGGTGCGCACCCTGCACATGCCCGAAAGCGTTGCTGTCGCAAGGGATATCGCCGAGACCGGTAACACCAGCGCCGCGTCGATCCCGATGGCCATGGAGCAGCTGCTGCGCTCCGGCGCGTCCCGGCCGGGCGACACCGCGCTGCTGCTGGGTTTCGGTGCGGGCCTGGCCTACGCCGGTCAGGTGGTCAAACTCCCCGCCATCGCCTGACGATCGGACCGCGGACAACGAAATCCGTTGTGTGAAGCGACGGAAACCGTACCAATGAGAAGCGCCCTCGCACGGAAGTCGCGGGTTCACACGGTCGTCGCGGCACTCTCGATTTGAGAGGCTGCGGCGATCGTGTCGTTTCTAGCAGCGGTCCAGCAAACGATGAGTTCGCCTTCGCCTCCGCTTTCCCTGCCGTGCACGCCAATGGCGACGCCTTGGACTCCGCGGTCAGCCCGGTCGCACCGCGTAACGATAAGGACGGCCTGCCCGACCTCACCCAGCCTGCGGTGACGCCTGGTGGCACATTCCGCTACCGGATCACCGTCCCCGCCGCAGGCACCTGTTTCCTCCACCCGCACATCGACCAAGCGGGCATGCCCGGAGTGATCGTCTACAGCTCCACCACCGTGAACCAACGCTGTGACCAGTATTACAATGCCTAGCGGGCAAACGCGAAGGAAACGGATTGAACACAGCAGCGCGCGGCAACCCCTGGGTCGCCGTCAGGCCGGATGATGACCTCACACAGTTGACGCAGCGAGTGTCGTCCGCTCACCGCTCTTTCCTCGAAGGTGTGGACCAGATGCCGACCCTGCGCCCCGAGTATTACTCGGTGCGCCCGGTGGTTCTCGATTCCTGGCGTCGCAGCCGCAGCAACGGTGTCAACCCCGACGACTTCGGAGACGGGGTGGATCTCGATGGTCTGGACCTGCAGCGGTATCGGGCCGCGCATCCAACGGCGCTTATCCGGCCGGTCGTGCGAAAGCTGCTGGTCGAAGACGCCGCCGAGGCCGGGCTGCTCGTAGCGATCAGTGACGCCGAGGGGCGATTGCTCTGGGTCGAGGGCGATTCGAAGGCCAAGGACCGAGCTCTTGCCATGAACTTCGTGGAGGGCGCCGACTGGAGCGAAGACAGGGTCGGTACCAATGCCCCCGGTACCGCGCTCGCCCTCGATCACCACGTGCAGTTCTTCGGGGCCGAACATTTCAGCCGCGCCGTGCACGAGTGGAGCTGCTCGGCAGCCCCTGTGCACGATCCGCTGACCGGCCGGACCATCGGCGCCATCGACATCACCGGTGGCCCGCGCGTCGCCGCGGTGGAGGTGTTGTCGTTGATCAGGGCGACAGTGGTGGCTGCGGAATCCGAGCTACGGCTACACCTGCTCAATGCGCCCGAACCGCTCGACACGACGACGCAACTGCGGGTGCTCGGCTCGGATCGGCCGACTCTGACCCGCGGCGGTGAGCGCATCCGCCTGTCGCAGCGGCATGCCGAGATCCTGTTGCTGCTGGCCGACCATCCGGAGGGTTTGAGCGCCGACCACCTCGCCATGCTGCTGGACGAATCGGAGTTGGATCCGGTAACGGTGCGTGCGGAGCTCTCCCGGGTGCGAAAGCTGTTGGGCGCCAACAGCCTCGGCTCGCGACCATACCGACTGCTGATGGAGCTCGACACCGATGTCAACGAGGTTCGACGGGCACTGGGGCGCGGCGACGCGGCGGCGGCAATGCGCGCCTACCCGGGCCCGATTCTGCCCCGCTCGCTGGCGCCCGGCATTACCGAGCTGCGCACCGAGTTGCGTGGTTGCCTGCGCGCCGCTCTGCTGACGGCGGGCGATCGCCGACTCCTCGGCCAGTGGACCAGTTCGGTCGATGGGCGCGACGACGTTGCGGCGTGGACCGCCTACCTTGCCTCGCTCGACCGACAGTCCTCGATGTATGCCCAGGTCAAGTCCAAGCTGGCGCTGCTGGACCGCAGGCTGGGCATCTGACCAGTTTCTTGCAACTGTTGTGCAACATGGTTGCTCCTAGTGTTCCGGGTCACACCTGCTGCAGGAAAAGTCACAAGACCGAGGAGCATTCGATGACCGTCTTTGCCCGCCCAGGAACACCCGATGCCGTCATGTCGTTCCAGGCTCGTTACGACAACTGGATCGGCGGCGAGTGGGTAGCACCTGTCAAGGGGCAGTACTTCGAGAATCCGACCCCGGTCACGGGTCAGCCGTTCTGCGAGGTCGCCCGTGGCACCGCCGAGGACATCGAACTCGCTCTCGATGCCGCCCATGCCGCCGCACCGGCCTGGGGCAAGACCTCGGTTGCCGAGCGCGCCATCATCCTGAACAAGATCGCGGACCGGATGGAGCAGCACCTCGAGGCGATCGCCCTCGCAGAGACCTGGGACAACGGCAAGCCGATCCGCGAGACCCTGGCCGCCGACATCCCGCTCGCGATCGACCACTTCCGCTACTTCGCCGGCGCGATCCGCGCCCAGGAGGGCTCGCTGTCGGAGATCGATGTCGACACCGTCGCCTACCACTTCCATGAGCCGCTCGGCGTGGTCGGCCAGATCATTCCGTGGAACTTCCCGATTCTGATGGCCACCTGGAAGCTCGCACCTGCCCTCGCCGCAGGCAATGCCGTTGTCCTCAAGCCGGCCGAACAGACGCCGGTCTCGATCCTGTTCCTGATCAGTCTCATCGGAGATCTGCTGCCGCCCGGCGTTGTCAATATCGTCAACGGTTTCGGCGTCGAGGCAGGCAAACCACTGGCGTCGAGTCCACGAATCAAGAAGATCGCGTTCACCGGCGAGACCACTACCGGCCGCCTGATCATGCAGTACGCCTCCCAGAATCTGATTCCGGTCACCCTGGAGCTCGGCGGCAAGAGCCCGAACATCTTCTTCTCCGATGTGCTCGCCGCGAATGACGACTACCAGGACAAGGCCCTGGAAGGTTTCACCATGTTCGCGCTCAACCAGGGCGAGGTCTGCACCTGTCCATCGCGCGCGCTCATCCAGGCTGATATCTACGACGAATTCCTGGCCTCTGCCGTGGTGCGCACCAAGGCTGTGCGACAGGGCAATCCGCTCGATACGGAGACCATGATCGGCGCGCAAGCCAGCAACGATCAGCTCGAAAAGATCCTCTCCTACATCGAGATCGGCAAGGGCGAGGGCGCAACTCTGCTCACCGGCGGTGAGCGCGCCGACCTCGGCGGCGACCTGTCCGGCGGCTACTACGTGCAGCCCACGGTGTTCGCTGGACACAACGCGATGCGGATCTTCCAGGAAGAGATCTTCGGCCCCGTCGTCTCCGCGACCTCGTTCGCCGACTACGACGATGCCATCAAGATCGCCAACGACACCCTTTACGGGCTCGGCGCGGGCGTATGGTCACGCGACGGCGCGGTAGCCTACCGGGCCGGCCGCGACATCCAGGCCGGGCGGGTGTGGACCAATACCTACCACCAGTACCCCGCGCATGCGGCGTTCGGAGGGTACAAGCAGTCCGGGATCGGCCGCGAGAACCACCACATGATGCTCGACCACTACCAGCAGACGAAGAACCTCCTGGTCGGCTACGCGTCGAAGGCGCAAGGCTTCTTCTGATGGTCGATGCCGCTGCGGTAATCCCCCGGCGGGTGCTTGTCACCGTGGCGGCGATGGATCTGCTCCGTCGCCTCCGCGGTCTGCACGGACCGCTGATGCTGCACCAATCCGGCGGATGCTGTGATGGCTCGGCCCCGATGTGCTATCCCGCAGGCGAATTCGTGGTCGGCGGCCACGATGTCCTCCTCGGACTGCTCGATCTGCGGTTGCTGGTCGACGAACTGCCCGACACTCCTCCCGCACCGGACGATACTGCGCCGGTGTGGATCTCGGGTCCGCAGTTCGCGGCCTGGCAGCACACCCAGCTCGTCCTCGACGCCGTACCGGGACGTGGTTCCGGATTCAGCCTGGAATCGCCGGAAGGACTTCGATTCCTCAGTCGCGGAAGGGTTTTCGAGCACGCCGAACTACTCGCGCTGGCCCGGACCGAAACCTTGACAGGTGCGGACTGGGAGCGCGGCGCGCGTCCGACAACACCAGCCCAACCCCAGGTTGTCGGCCGAGCGGCCGATGCGTGTCCTGTTCCTCGCGGAACACCCAAGAACTCTGTGTGATTCATCCAGCAAGAAGGAGGTCGCGATGGCGATCCCCACTGATCAGCCCACCCACGACGACCACAACCAGGACAGTGCTTACCTTGCGAAGCGAACCCTGAGATCGGGGTCTGCGGGCTGGTTGCTTCTCGCCGGTCTCGGCGTCAGCTATGTGATCTCCGGCGACTACGCCGGCTGGAACAACGGCTTGGCGCAGGGCGGTTTCGGAGGCTTGCTCATCGCCACCGTGGTGATCGCGGGCATGTATCTGGCCATGGTGCTGGGCATGGCCGAGATGTCCTCGGCATTGCCCGCGGCGGGCGGTGGCTACACCTTCGCCCGGCGCGCGCTCGGGCCCTGGGGCGGATTCGCCACTGGCGCGGCCGTCCTCATCGAGTACGCCATCGCGCCCGCGGCCATCGCGACCTTTATCGGTGCGTATGTCGAATCGCTGAATCTGTTCGGGATCACGGACGGCTGGTGGGTCTATCTGGCCGTGTATGCGCTGTTCATCGGCATTCATCTCACCGGTGCCGGTGAGGCGCTCAAGGCGATGTTCGTCATCACCGCGATCGCGTTGGTCGGGTTGGCCGTCTTCGTGGTGTCGGCGTGGGGATTGTTCGACGCTGGGAACCTGACCGACATTCCGGCAGATCCCGCGGCGGTGGGCAGTTCGTCGTTCCTGCCGTTCGGGTACTTCGGGATCTGGGCTGCGGTGCCGTTCGCGATCTGGTTCTTCCTGGCGGTGGAGGGTGTGCCGTTGGCCGCCGAAGAAGCACGGGAACCTGAGAAGAACGTGCCCAAGGGCATCACCATCAGCATGCTGGTGCTGATCACCACCGGCGCGATGGTGCTGTTCCTTGCGACCGGAGCTCTCGGCGCCAAAGCGATTTCGAGTTCGGGCAACCCGCTGGTCGCGGCGCTCGGGGATTCGGGTGCCGGCAAGCTCGTCAACTACATCGGTCTGGCCGGGTTGGTCGCGAGCTTCTTCTCGATCGTCTACGCCTACTCGCGCCAGACCTTCGCGCTCTCGCGGGCCGGATATCTGCCGACGAGCCTGTCGGTCACCAACGCGCGCAAAGCGCCCATGCTCGCGCTCATCGTGCCCGGCATCATCGGATTCGCACTCTCGCTGACCGGTGAGGGCGCGATGCTGCTGAACATGGCCGTCTTCGGCGCGGCGCTGAGCTACGTCCTCATGATGATCAGCCACATCGTGCTGCGCGTCCGGGAGCCGAACATGCCCCGGCCGTATCGCACCCCAGGCGGGATTCTCACCACGGCCTTCGCCCTCGTGATCGCCTGCACGGCTGTCATCGCCACCTTCCTCGTCGACCGCACCGCCGCGACCTGGGCCTTGCTCGCCTTCGCCGGGTTCATGGCCTACTTCGGTCTCTACAGCCGCCATCACCTGGTCGCCAACTCGCCGGACGAGGAATTCGCCGCCCTGGCCAAGGCGGAGGAGGAGCTCGAATGACGGTCTACCACCAGCAGATCGGCGGCACCAACTACACCTTCGACGGTCTCGTCGAATTGATGGCCAAGGCGACGCCACGGCGTGGCGGCGACGAACTGGCCGGCTGTGCGGCGGCATCGGACGCCGAACGCGCGGCCGCGCAGTGGGCGCTCGCCGAGGTGCCGCTCGACTGGTTCCTCCGAGAACTCTTGGTGCCCTACGAGGACGACGAGGTCACCCGACTGATCATCGACTCGCACGATCGCGTTGCCTTCCAAGCGCTCTCGCATCTGACCGTCGGCGGTCTGCGGGACTGGCTGATGGAGACATCGGCCCGCAACGATGCCGCCGCCAGGCTGCGGGCGGTATCCCCAGGGCTGACACCGGAAATGGTGGCCGCGGTCAGCAAAATCATGCGCAACCAGGACCTGATTGCGGTAGCACGTGCCACCGAGGTGACGGCGGGCTTCCGTACAACGATCGGGCTGCCCGGGCGACTGAGCACCCGTCTGCAGCCCAACCATCCGACCGACGACCCGCGGGGTATCGCCGCGGCGACCCTCGATGGACTGCTCCTCGGCTGCGGTGACGCGGTGATCGGCATCAATCCGGCGACAGACTCCCCGCATGCCACCGCGGATCTGCTCCATCTACTCGACGAGATCCGTCAGCGCTTCGCCATTCCCACCCAGTCGTGCGTGCTCTCGCATGTGACCACGACGATCGAGCTGATCGAGAAAGGTGTTCCGGTGGATCTGGTTTTCCAATCCGTCGCGGGCACCGAAGGTGCGAATACCGGCTTCGGAGTGAATATTGCGCTGCTGCGCGAAGGCAACGAAGCGGGGCGATCGCTGCATCGCGGCACCGTCGGCAACAATGTGATGTACCTGGAAACCGGACAGGGATCGGCGCTGTCGGCGAACGCGCATCTGGGCACCGATGGCAAACCCGTCGACCAGCAGACCCTGGAGGCCCGCGCGTACGCCGTGGCGAGAGATCTGCAGCCGCTCTTGGTGAATACCGTCGTCGGCTTCATCGGCCCCGAGTATCTCTACGACGGCAAACAGATCATCCGCGCCGGCCTCGAAGACCACTTCTGCGGCAAATTGCTCGGCCTGCCCATGGGCGTCGATGTCTGCTACACCAACCACGCCGAAGCCGACCAAGACGATATGGACACCCTGGTCACTCTCCTCGGCGCGGCCGGAGCGGCGTTCGTTATCGCGGTGCCAGGCGCCGATGACGTAATGCTCGGCTACCAGAGCCTCAGCTTCCACGATGCCCTATACGCGCGGCGGGTACTCGGCCTGCGCGTCGCACCGGAGTTCGAGACGTGGCTGCAAGGACTTGGCATGGCCGACGCGGGCGGGCGGATACTGCCTGTCGAAATCGCCTCCTCCCCATTACGCGAATTGACCGGAGCGCTATGAGCATCGAACGCGGAGAACGAACGCCGCAAGACTTCTGGGACATGCTGCGCCCGAGCACCCAGTCCAGGATCGGTCTAGGCCGCGTCGGCGACGCACTGCCGACGGCGAATGTGCTCGAATTCCGCTCGGCGCACGCTGCGGCCCGCGATGCGGTACACCTGCCACTCGACGTGCCCGTCTTGGCAGCTCGGGTCGAAACGGTCGGCCTCGGCACACCCGTGACCATCCGCAGCCGGGCCACCTCTCGTCCCGAATACCTGCGCCGCCCCGACCTCGGCCGACTCCCCGACGACCTGACCGCCGTCCCCCACACCGGTGCCGACCTCGGCTTCGTTCTCGGCGACGGACTGTCACCGCGCGCCCTCATGAACCACGGCGCACCTCTTCTTGCCGCCATCGCCGAAGAACTCGCCGACACCTATTCGATCGCGCCACCGGTCATCGCCACCCAGGCCCGTGTCGCCCTGGGG
The DNA here is from genome assembly GCF_040680715.1 of Nocardia sp. NPDC051981. Taxonomy (NCBI): domain Bacteria; kingdom Bacillati; phylum Actinomycetota; class Actinomycetes; order Mycobacteriales; family Nocardiaceae; genus Nocardia; species Nocardia sp. NPDC051981. The sequence continues at coordinate 79,626 of NZ_JBFAXK010000035.1, forward strand.
GATCACATCGCCACCGCCATGGGCGTACGCACCCTGGTCGTCCTCATCGGTGAACGCCCTGGCCTCTCGGTGGCCGACAGCCTCGGCATCTACCTCACTCACCTACCACGGCCCGGCCGAACCGACGCCGACCGCAACTGCATCTCCAATATTCATCCGCCCGAAGGCCTCGGCTACCACCAGGCGGCAAAGGTGGTGTCCAGCTTGATCTCCGGCGCACGGAAGCTCGGCAGATCCGGCGTGGACCTCAAGGACACCTCCCGCGCCCAAGAATTGGCTTCCACTGCGGCACTGACGATTTTGGATACAGCCGAATAGACGAAGGGTCGCCGCCGACCCCGGACACGGCGGCGGCCGACATGATCGCCACCCAGTGTTGTAGTGCCGCCGTCACCTCTGCGCGGCCTGCATGCGAGAGAAGAAGAGACGAGATGACCGACACCACCGCCGACCACCTGGATGCCTATCCGCCCAGCGC